>CAMUZW010000076.1 GCA_947165305.1 uncultured Bacteroidales bacterium | reverse complement strand
TCACCCTGCCGGACGGAAAAGTGTATGAATACGTGAACCCGGACGTTACCCCGGACACCCACGTCTATCCCTTCACGGAACTCTCGTCCTGGGCGGATTAGTCAAGGCCGAACTGACCGGCCATCTTTAAAAGCCCAGCACGGCTTCCCTTGATGAATAAGCGGCGGCTTCGTCTGATGTGAGGACTTTGCCGCAGCGGGAGCGCAGGCCGGTGTCGATGGCGTTGCCGGAGGCGTCCTTGGAGCCGTTTTCCTTCCATCCGGAGGTGGCGGTAGGGGAGCTGGGATTCGGGGCCGGATTGGCTAACCAGCCGGCGTTGGCAATCACCGGGGACATCGTGCAGTTGATGTAAGTCACGTTGTCGTAAGTCTTCTTGTTCTCCTCCTCTTTGCTGTGATCGTTGGCGCGGGCCAGGTACATAGAGCCGTCGGCCGCACCGGATCCGGCTGTGAGCGTGCAGTTCAGGAACACGAACCCTTTGTCGGACGCATTCTGCACCCGGGCCTGGACGATGTATCCCTTGGCGAGGGAAAGGATTTCGCAGTCTTCGAACAGGCAGGCCTTGGGATAGCCCCAGATGTAGTCGCAATGGCCGGCGATGGTGCTGTTGTGCACCCAGACGATCCCCTTGGTGAGGAAGGTGTCTTGCCAGGACCAAAACTCGCAGTTTTCGATGGTGAGCCGGTGGGCGTTGGATCCGCTGTTGAAGTAGATCGTCTCGGCCTGGCCGTCATTCTGACCGACTTCGTTCCGGATAGTCAGGTTCTCGAGCGCCAGGTTGTTGCAGTTCTCGACGAGCACAAGGCCGCGGCCGCCGGATTTGCCGATGGAATTGCCGACGGTGGGCCCGGACGTCGTATTGCCGCCGGAGCCGCCCTCGTATTTCTCACAGTTCGTATATGCGATGATGCAGGTGGCGCGATGGGCAGTCCCCTTGAGCGTCAGGTTCTCTCGGTCGCGGATATAGAGCATTTCCGGATAGGTCGCCGGGGCGATGTTGATGGTCACCGCCGCCGATTTTCCGAGGGAATAGGAGTATGTGATGGCTCCCTGCACGGTGCAGAAGTCGCCTGATCCGTCGGGATTGACGTTGAGCTGCGTCTTGGAGGCCGGTTTGGGCTTGGTCTTGAATTGCAGGCTGTATGGCTCCGTCATTCCCTGGATGACGCCCGCCTCCGCCTTGAATGTATAGACCTTGTCAAAGTCGAGCACGGCGGAGTGCAGACGTACCTCGAGACCCATATCCGTCACGCGTATGGGGGTATAATGCACGATGCGCTTCTGGGAACCGCCGCAGCGCAGGATATCCATGAACGTGTTGTAAGGGGTAGTATCGCCGATTTTCTCCTTGGGCAGCATCACGCCGTCCGAGGCGGTCGTCACATACTGCATGTCGGAGAGATCGATCATATCCACCACCTTTCCGGAGGCATCCTCGACGGTGATCTTACCTGTTCCGACGGTCGGTTTGCCGTTGGAGAATATCATTAGGGGCGTATCGATACAGACGGCGGACGGATCAACCGGATCTTCCGGTACGACCGGCGTGTCGGGCTCTTCCGGCGTCACAGGCTGCGGGGTGTCTGCAGGTGCCTTGCCACAGGCCGCCAATGTCAGCGTAATGGCCCAGAAATACAACAACTTTTTCATCTCGATTATTTAATGTGATTAGTTTGCTTAAAAATATCGGTTTACCGGCTTCCGCCGCCGCGGCCGCCGCCGGAATATCCGCCGCCGCCCCGGTGAGAGGAAGATCCGCCCCGGCCGGAATAGGAACTCCTCGTAGACGTTCCATAATAGGTGTGGGAAGAGCTGGAAGAGTACGAGTAAGACGAGCGTACCGGAGCCGGTGCCGGGGGACGGGTCCGGATCTCGCGCCCGATGGAGGAGGACAGGGCCACCGTGGAGAGCAGTGCCCCGGAACTGAGGTGCGAAGAGGTTGAGAACTGCTCGAAGCATGCCGGGTTGAGTTTCTTGAACTGTGCCGCGACGCGGTCGGCGATGCCGAACAGGGCGGCATAGACGAGATAGTCTTTCCAAAGTTTGACTTCGACGGCTTCCCGCTCGGAGGTAATGGTGAAATCCTTCAGGAAATGCTGGAACTGCACAAGGCGTTTCAGTTCCGGAATGCCTTTCGAATGAGCCTTGTAGTCGTCAATAAAGCCTTTCTCTTTCAGCGCTTTGCGGCCGCTGTCGAAGGCGTCCCTGCACCAGGAAGCGAGACGGGATTTGCCCTTCTTCTTCGCCCATTTCTTGAATTCGTCCTTTTCCAGGACGCGGTTGCCGTTGCTCAGGGCCGCTCCGAGGGCGATTATATATAGCTCTTTTTCCGAAATCTTGTCGAATTCGGGGATTTCCTCGGGGAAGGAGAGAACGGTCTGGCCGTCCGTATCCGTGAGCGCCTGCACCTTCCCGTCCAGGATCCAGCGGAGGAAATAGGCGCTGATGAGGCGGGAAGGCAGGTTTTTCGGCGGAAGGTGCAGTCCTTTATCCAGGATATAGGCGGCTTGCAGGATGTCGCCGTCGAGGGGCGTTTCCCTCCAGTATCCGTCCACCTTGCCGGTGCCGAAATAAGCTTTCTTATAATTGTGGCCGGACCAACAGCGGATCCGCTTGACGAGTCCCGTGAAGAAACCGCCGATCAGCCCGCAGAGAAGCAGCAGGATGCGGAATCCGCAGCATAGGTCGACGATAAAACCGAGGAACAGCACGCCGAGAATCGCCGCGCCCGGGCTCCACTCCGAATCCTTTTTGGCTTCTTTCTCCATCGTCTCAAAGTCGATGTCGCGGACGTTGACAGGGGAGAGCATGCCCTTGTCGAAGCGCATCATCAGGATCATCTTGTCGTAGGTGCCGAGCGGTTCTTCCGTCCGGGCGACGACTTTGCCGTCCTCGAGAAGGATGGAACCCTTGTAGCCGAAGCCCCAGAAACGGATGTTCTCCGCGGTCCATTCCGGTCCGCCGGTCTCGTTGTGGACCGTGATGGTGGCGGTCCGCGGCGGCGCGACGAGTTCGGGATTCAGGAACATGAAGTTGAAACCGTCGTAGTCGTTCATGCTCTGAACAAGTCCTTCGATCCGTATGAAGGCCAGCCACCGGTGCCAGCCCATCGACCCCTGTCCCCAGCAGAGTTCACAGCCTTCCGGGGTAGGATTGAGGCCGCAGCGGTAGGTTTTCTCTTCCAGGGTGCGGTTGGTGTCCCAGTTCCGGCCTTCCTCCGTGTAGGTGACTTTCAGGGTGGGGGAGACCCCGTCCGGAGCGCCCTTATACCATTCCGGATTCCGGACGAATTCGACGACGTGCAGGTAATCGACCTTGATGCCGTTATTCTCCGTGACAGGCATGTACCATTCCGTGCCGGAGACGACTTCGACCTTCCAGTTCTGGCTGATGAGCGCAGAGCCGTCAGGATATATAAACACTTGAATACCAACGCTGTCGATCTGCTGGGCCCGGAGAGCGGGGGAGAGCAGAAGGACCGTCAGCAGCATCCAAAGACATCTTTTCATATTTACAAATATAGAAAGAAATCGGGATAATACGTATATTTGCGGGGTATGAATACGATTTGGATTGTCCTTCCCATCCTGACCCTCCTGATGTTCGACCTCGGACTCACGCTCCGGTTCGAAGATTTCGGACGGGTTTTTAAGCATCCCTGGCCCGTCGCAGTGGCGCTTTTCGGCCAGCTGATCCTGCTTCCGCTCATCGCCCTGGGGCTGGCATGGCTGTTTCATCTGCCGCCGGTGTTTTTCATCGGCCTGGTCCTGATTGCCTGCTGTCCGGGAGGCAGTTCGTCCAATGTATTTTCCCGGCTGGCTAACGGCGACGTAGCCCTGTCGGTGACCCTGACGGCCATCAGCAGTATCATAACCCTTTTTACCATCCCCTTTATCATGGGCTGGGCGACCCGTCTGGTGGGGGAGAGCGTGGGGATTTCCCTGCCGGTCGGCAACCTGATCAAACAGAATCTGGTCCTGATGCTCCTGCCCGTACTGATCGGGATCGCACTTCATTATGCCTGGCCGAAAGGCGCCGAAAAAACCGATAAAATCCTCTCAAAAATGGCATTTCCACTGCTTCTGGTGCTGATTACGATCTTTTATATCCAGCATCATAAGACCATTCTCGACAACATCGGCGTGATCGGACTGTGCGTTACGGTGCTCATTCTCCTGGCCATCGGTATTTCTTCGCTTTTGTCCCGTCTCGTAAGGAACAGTCCGGCCCAGCGCCGCACCGTCGTCATCGAAGTCGGCATGCAGAATGCCGCACAGGCCATTGCCATTGCTTCGAGCCCGCTCGTTTTCGCCAACGAAGAGATGGCCATTCCGGCGATTCTATATTCTCTGATGATGAATATCGTGCTCCTGATTTATGTCGGGATTGTGCGATGTGTAAAACACTGAAGAATAATCATTTATCAAAAAGCCTCTGCCTAAAATTTACCAGAGGCTTTTACGTAATAAATTAATATTAAGTGACTTACACATCGCGCCTGAGGACGGCGTTTGTGGGAGCATGTAAATATTTCGCCCGTCTTCAAAACAGGCAATTCCAATCTTGTTACACAATTTATATTATGTTAAGTTATGGGTAGGGAAAGTCTCTCCCCCTATCTATGTGCAGACATCTGCAAAGTTAACTACGGGTGATATTCGATGACCTGGTAAGGATCGGTCACCGTTACGGATGTGCTTAAGGTCGAGCAGACGGCGAAATATCCGAGTACGTAACCGTCCCCGTGAAGATTTGTCGGCGCATTGACCGGCTGCGTCGACATCAGCGGCATATTGCTCGTGCTCCCGCCGTCTCCGTGAATGCAGGACAGGAATTGGAAATAGCCTGGCGACAGTGCATATCCGTCCAGCGTCAGGACATCTCCCTCTTCGAGGAATTTGGCGCAGGGTCCGTTGTTCTTCAGGTTTTCCGCCGTCTGGCTGAGAAGACCGACCGGGAACGCCTCCACCTTCTTGCCGCTGAAATATTTATCTTCCATCATGAAGCAGGATCCGAGCGGAAGCCGGTATCCGTTGACGGAAATGCACGCCAGATAATTATTCTTGATCGACAGATCGTCCTTGCCCCACAGGAGCACGGTCCACAGGCTGTCGAGTTTCTGGGGCGTATTGCCATTATACAGGTAATCTATCTTCTCGAGTTCAAATCCGACGACGGGCATTTCGTCTTCCGCCTCATATTGATGCGTTTCACCTTCGACAACCGCCTTGACAGACAGCTTATATTTCTTGCCTAAAAAGGCTTTAAAGCCTTCAGGAGCATGATATTCGCCGTCCGCAGCCTGCTCCGTGAAGAGAAATTCCGTCTCGCCGTCGCTGACGACCACCTCCGCATCATGGACGGGCTTAATCCCCTCTTCACTAAAATAAGGTACTGATACAGAGAGTTTTACGTATTGTTCCAGGTCTTCCCTGTCGGTCAGCAGCCCTTCCACGATGAAGTAGGTCCTGTCCATCTTCCGCGTATGCACGGTAATCGGTTCCGAGCAGGCGTACAGCACGGCCAGCATCAATATAATGCATTGAGTGATAAGTACTTTCCTTCTCATGATCCGTTAAAATTTAAGACTGTAGCTGATAGATGGTACGATGGAGAACAGATAGACTTTGCGGGCCTTCGGATCGGGCTCTTCGGACGAAGAATCAGCCTGGAAGGCAATCGCCCAGGCATTGTGCCTTGCATAGACGTTGTACAGCGAGAGGTTCCACTCCCCGCCCCATCGCTTGCCTTCGACACGTTTCTTGCCTTTATAAGTAAGCGAAAGGTCCATCCGGTGGTACGGCGGCATCGAGTCCTCGTTCCGCGTGGAGTAGATGCTGTGGTACTGTCCGTAATAGTAATACCGGCCTACGGGGAAGGTCGTCGGCGCACCGCTGTAGAAAACCCAGTCCACCGAGGCGGTCAAACGCTTGATAATGTCGTAATTAAGGACAAAATTGACGGCATGTTCGTGGTTGAGCGGCGAGCGGTAGCGCTTGCCTTCGTTGATCTCCGGGATGTGGTACCAGGATTGCGACCAGGTATAGGACAGCCAGCCGCTCCACTTGTCGAACTCGTACTTGAGCATCAGTTCCGTCCCGTAAGAGACGGATTTTCCGAAGCGGAGCGCGCCCTCGCGGTCGGCGCTGTCGATGATGAATCCAGGATTGTCCTTGTAATCCATCGTATTGCGGTTGAACTTGCCGAAGACTTCATACGAAAGTTCCAGCGCCTGGGAAAGGAACAGGGCGTTCACGCCAGCCGAGACCTGGTTGGAAATCTGCGGTTTGACGTTGGGCGAGGTCGTAAACCAGGTATCGACAGGATTCCCGGACACGCTTGTCGGCACCTGCTGGATATACTGATAGGCACGCGCGAAGGAAGCCTTGAGCATTACGTCCTTGTGCCCGGCGGGCACCGAAACCGAGACGCGCGGTTCCCACCCCCAGCTGCTCTTGATCCGGCGTCCGGAGGCAAACTGCCTGATCTCCGTCAGTTCATGTGTCTCCGGGTCATAATACCGCTGCTCCATCTGCCCGAAGGTACTGAAATTGGACACCCGCATGCCGTAGCGGACAATGACCGGACCGATTTTCTGCTCGTTCTGGACAAAGAGGGCGGTCTGCAGGCCATAGGTCTCCCCCATCCGGAGGGCGACGACGAGGGACTGTGACTCCCGGGGATTCAGGTCGCCCGGAAACAGCGTATGATGGGAAATCTGCAGGCCCGCCTGGATCTTGTTGGAGGGATTCGGCGTCCAGTTCAGCGACGCCTTGCCGCCGCGCTCGAAGATCTTGATGTTGTAGTCGAAGGAGGCATAGTTGAGCGCCATGCCGATGTTGCTGTCGTACCGGGTCGAATACAGGACCAGGTTGGAAGAGACCTTCGGCGAGAAGACGTGGTGATGCCGCAGCGAGACGAGGGTGTTCTTGTAACCCATCGTCATTTCTTCGAGGTCGAATTCCGGCATCGACATCCCGAAGACATCCTTCCCGTGGAAGACGCTGAGGTAGACCCGGTCCTTCTCCCCCGCGATCCAGCAGAGTTTGCCGTTGATGTCGTAGAAATACAGGGCCGAATGCTTCGGGACCCGCTTGAAAAGCGGGAAGAACATATCCATGTATGTCCTCCGGGCAGAGAACATCCAGGACAGGTCCGTATGTGGGACAGGCCCCTCCAGGAAGATTTTGGAGGTAATCAGGCCCAGGGAAAGATTGCCGTGCAGCTCCCGGGTGTTTCCGTCGCGCGTGCTGACGTCCAGGACCGAGGCCAGCCGCCCGCCGAACTGTGAGGGGAAGTCGCCCTTGTAGAGGTCGGCGTTCTTGACGGCGTCACCGTTGAACATCGAGAAGAAGCCGAGGAAATGCCCCGTATTGTACAGCGGCGCGCCGTCCAGCAGGACGAGGTTCTGGTCGATGCCGCCGCCCCGGACGCTGAAGCCGGTGGATGCCTCGCTGGGGGTCTGAACGCCGGGCATCATCTGGATGACGCGGATGATGTCGGGTTCCCCCATCAGGACCGGCATCTTCTTGACCAGCCCCGCGTCGACCGAAGCCTTCCCGAGCTGCGGAAGGGCGATGATCTCCTGCTTGCTGCGCGAGAAAACCTTCGATGCCTGCAGCTCGTTTCTGTCTTCGAAAAGGAGGAAATCCTGTTTCAGATTCCCTTGAATCTTCACTTTCAGTGAATCAGTCTTGTACCCTGCATATGAACACAGTATGGTATACTCCCCTTCCGGGAGCTGGAGGGAGTACCAGCCGAATTCATTGGCACTGACGCCGACCTTGCGGTCTGCGGTGAAGATGACCGAACCGATGAGCGGATCGTTGCTCTTTGCATCTTTCACATAACCCGACAACGTTGCCCGGGTCTGGGCCGCAAGCGGGAGCCAGAGAGAGAGCAACGCTGTCAGGAGAGATGTGAAAGTGCGTCTTACCAACCGAGAATCTTTTTGAAGTCAAAGAAGGACGGATCGGGGACCAGTTTGCCGGCTGCCTCATAGTCGGCGGGCGTGATGTAGTGGCAGATATGGCTGAAGTAATTCTGCGCGGTGCCGCCGTCGATGTTGACGCGGCGCGGCGGAATCTTGCCGTCTGCACCCTGGAGGTCCTTCAGGTAAAGCGGATGGGCGGTGCCGTCGGAGTCAATGTAGACCATGCAGCCCGTCTCCCCTGCCTTAAACAGTTCGTAGGCACCCATGGCGAGTTCCGTGCAGTAGGTCAGGTCGAAGGCGATCGGATCCTGGCAACGGACGTCGTAGCCGATCTCGACGGGACGCGTCTTGACCTTGAGGCCGTATTTCTTGAATTCCTTGTCGAGGATGTCGTTGAACAGGACGGCCTTGGAGATCTTGCCGAGCTCCGGATGGCCGTGCTCGTCGTAGGTCAATGATACGCCGGCGCCCTTGATTTCCTCGGGATCGAGGTCGTGGAACACGCCTTCGGCGACGACGATGGTGCCGTAAGGAATGCCCAGGAGCTTGCGTTTGAGGATGGCCGAGAGGGCCAGGCGGACGATCTTGTCGAGGGTGATGACGGTCTTGTTGAACATCTCGGGGATGATGGTCATCGGGCAGTGCGTGGCTTCGCCGATGCCGAGGGCAAGATGTCCCGCGGAGCGGCCCATAGCGCTGATGATGAGCCAGTTGCCGCTGGTACGGGCGTCCTCATAGACGGTGCGGGCCAGATGGGCGCCCTCGTCCTTGGCGCTGTTGAACCCGAAGGTCGGGGCGTTGCCCGGCAGCGGAAGGTCGTTGTCGATGGTCTTGGGGACGTGGATGTTGTGGATCGGATACTGCCTCGCCTCGAGGAATTTGGCGATCCGGTTGGCCGTGGAGGCGGTGTCGTCGCCGCCGACGGTCACGAGGAGCTTGATGTTGTTGTCCTGGAAAAGGCCGAGGTTGAAATTCTCCTCGAAGTCTTTGTCCGTGGGTTTGAAGCGGCTCATCTGGAGATAGGAGCCACCCCTGTTGAAGTAGGCGTCGGCCTTGAAGAAGTCGATGTCCTCGGTCCGGGGGGTCTTGCTGAAAAGGCCGCTGTAACCGCCGTGGAGGCCGATGACGCGGTAACCGTTCGAGAGGAATGTCTTGGCGACAGACATCACGACGGTGTTCATGCCCGGAGCCGGGCCGCCGCCGCAGAGAATAATGATAGAATCTTTCATACGTTATTTGTGAATAATAATTTCAATTCCACTTCAATTTACAAATATAGCGATTTTCTTTGGAAGATTGGAAAAAAATCAGCAGTATCAGTGGATGAAACATGGCCGCCCGTGGCCACTTGAACGGGAGGGGCCCACGAAGTGGGAGGGATGGAGGAGCGAAGCTCCGGAAGTTTCAGGAACTGATACTGCTGATTTTTTTTATTCGGCGTTTTTTCGTATTTTTGCAAGATAATACGCGCGCGTATAAATGGACAAGACTCAGGCAGAGAAACGGATCATGGAACTCAAGGCTATCCTCTGGGAGAATAGCCGTCTTTACTATGTCGACAACGCCCCGAAGATCAGCGACTTCGAGTACGACCACCTGATGAAGGAACTCGAGGCCCTCGAGGCTGAGTGGCCGGAATTCCAGACCCCCGACTCCCCCACCCAGCGTGTCGGTAGCGACATTACCCGTGGCTTTGCACAGCTTCCGCACAAATATCCGATGCTCTCGCTCGGCAACACCTACAACATTGCCGAGATCGAAGAATTCGCCGACAGGGCCTCCAAGACCCTCGGCGGCGGTTTCACCTATTGCTGCGAACTCAAGTTCGACGGCACCGCCATCTGCCTTACCTACCGCCACGGCATGCTGTACCGCGCCCTGACGCGCGGGGACGGCGTCGTCGGCGATGATGTGACGGTCAATGCGCGCCAGATTCCTTCCATTCCGCAGAAACTATCCGGGGAAGGATGGCCGGAGGAGTTCGAGATCCGCGGCGAGATCCTGATGCCTTACGAGGCCTTCGACCGGCTCAACGCCGAGCGTGAGGATGCCGGAGAAATGCCCTTCGCCAATCCCCGCAACGCCGCATCGGGTTCCCTGAAACTGCAGGATCCGCAGGAAGTGGCCCACAGAGGGCTCATCTGCACCCTGTATCACATCCCGGGCGACGCATTCGGCGCCGCGACACACGACGAAGCGCTCCGGAAAGCGGCCTCATGGGGCCTCCCCGTTTCGGACAAGCGACGCCTCTGCAAAGATATCGACGGGATCGAAGCCTTTATCCGCGAGTGGGACGAGGCGCGACATTCCCTTCCTTTCGCCACCGACGGCATTGTCATCAAGATCAACGAAACCGCCTCCCAGCAGGTTCTTGGCTATACTTCCAAGTTTCCCCGCTGGGCGGTTGCGTATAAATTCAAGGCCGAGCAGGCCCTGACGAGGCTCCTGAGCATTTCTTATCAGGTGGGGCGCACTGGTGCCGTTACGCCGGTCGCCAACCTTGACCCTGTGCAGCTCGCCGGGACGACGGTGATGCGCGCGACGCTCAACAACGAGGATTTCATCCGCGAGATGGACATCCGCATCGGCGACATGGTTTATGTGGAGAAAGGCGGGGAAATCATTCCCAAGATCACGGGTGTCGAAGAATCCGCCCGGGAAGCGGGCGTCGAAGTACCGCCCTTCCCGAAGCAGTGCCCCGACTGCGGCACGCCGCTCGTCAAGGCGGAGGCCGAAGCCAAGTGGTTCTGTCCCAACCAGGACGGCTGCCCCATGCAGATCAAGGGCCGCCTGCTGCACTTCGTCAGCCGCAAGGCCATGGACATCC
>CAMUZW010000075.1 GCA_947165305.1 uncultured Bacteroidales bacterium | reverse complement strand
CAAGCCCGGGAATGACGGAAGACTCAGGTCCGGAAATGACGGGAGGTGCTCCTGCAACGACCGCCGTCGTGCGGAGGTCTGCGGAGCCGCTCAGCAGGATCTCCTCATCCGGCGACGCGGCGGAGGCCGTCCCGGAAACAAACCACGCGGGGCCGTACGCCGAGGCGTTCACCACCGGGGCATTCTCTGCGCCCACAATGATATACCGGGTATTCAACGCATCCAGCCAGGGCGTCGAAGGAAGGGCGTCCTCAATATCCTGCACCGTCACGGCATCCCGCATGGCCCCGAAGACGGCGTTGATCTCCCGGTTGAGATAATGGTCGATCAGGTCCTGGTACCGCTGCAGCTTGGCCGGCGAATAGCCGCCGACATTCTTGTGCCGGTAGCTCGGATGCGAATCGTTGAACACATTCACCGTCAGGTCCAGCACCCTGTACGAAGGGTCTTCATCCATCAGGATGATCTTGTCCACGGGCCGCTCCGCAAACTGCGCCGTGAAGTTCTTCGGGGTCGTGAAGTGGTCCGCGTTCAGGTAACGCTTGCCGACCGAGAACATATTTACCAGGACAAGCAGGCCGACCGCGCCGGCGAACCAGCCCCTGTAGCGTTCCCAGCCCGGCCGGAGCGCCCCCAGCAACGCCAGGAACGAACCGGAGATCAGCAGGAAAGAAATCAGGGCATCCTGCCGGAAGAGCATCCGGCGGTCGGCCCGGAACGCATCCACCAGCACAGCCTGCTGCTGCGCATCGGACGGGGACGAGAACGTGCCGAAGAGGCCCGGTGCCAGCCAGCACAGGAAGCAGAACCCGCCCGTCACGGCAAAGGCGATCAGCCCGCCGCGGAGGAATTCTTTCTTATCATAATTCCCTTTCAATACCTTGTCCAGCACCAGGAAGCCCAGCAGGGGCAGGGTATACTGCAGCGTAATGAGCGCCATCGACACCGTCCGGAATTTGCTGTACAGCGGAAGCACCTTGAAACAAAGCCGGGTGAAAGCCATAAAGTGGTTCCCCAGCGCCAGCAGGATGGCGAACACCGTCGCGATCAGCAGCCACCATTTCTCCTTTCCTCTGTACAGACAGAGCCCCAGCACGAAGAGGAATACCGTGACGGCGCCCATATACATCGGGCCGGCCGTGAACGGCTGGGGTCCCCAGTACATCGGAAGTCCCTTGGCAATCTCACGCATATTCCCGCTCTGCCCGTAGCGCTTAAGCGTCTTGATGGTCTCGCTCTTGGCAGGATTCACAGCACCGACCGACGCCCCGCCGTTATAGTTGGGAATCATCATGTTGGGCAATTCCTCCCAGCCGTAGGACCAGGCCGTTGCATACTCCAGGTCCAGGCCGCCCTTGACGCCGCCTTCGCCGGACAGCTCCGACCCGCCGCGCATCGTATGTTCCTGATACTTATACAGCGGCAGCAGTTTACTGGTATTGGTTCCGATGCCGACGCAGCCGATGATGAGCAGCAGGGCCGATGCGATGAAGAAGCGGCCGATGCGGTCGCGGTGCTTCCACAGCACGTCGACGAACAGCACCAGGGCGAAGAAAACGATGACCAGCGCCAGGTAATAGGTGATCTGCTGGTGGTTGGCCTTGATCTGGAAGCTCAGCGCGAAGGCAAACAGCACGGCGCCGAGCACGGTCCAGGGCATCCACTGCGCTTTCCGGAATGCGGAGCGGTACGTGAAGACCAGCCCGGCGAGGACCCAGGGGAAGAAGGCGATCGCCTGCATCTTGGTATTATGCCCCACCTGGATGATCTGGAAATTATACGAGCAGAAGGCCATCGCAATGGCTCCGATCACGGCCACATACCACTTCACGCCGAAGGCGGCAAACAGCAGGAAGCCGCCCAGCAGGGCGATGAAGATCCACGTAGCGGGCCGCTTTCCGAGCAGCAGGAAATCATAGATCTTCTGCGTCCAGTCGCCCCGGTCCATCTTGGAGATGGACGTCGTCGGCATCCCGCCGAACATGGAATCGGTCCAATAAGCCGGATCATCGGGATGCGCCTTGTTCCACTGCGCCATCTCGTTGGACATTCCGACATAGCCCGAGATGTCGCTCTGGTTCACGATCTTCCCTTGCAGTACCTGCGGCACGAAGCCGTAAGCCAGCACCAGGAAGAAAACCACAATTCCGGCAACCAGTCCTATTTTCTTCAGCAATTCTTTTTTCATTAACGAATAATTGAATTCAGCAAATCAGCCAAGGCTTTTGCTGTATTTTTTCTGGTATATATGGCTATATCGCCTCTCACCGAAGGTACGCCGCCGGCGAGATGCTCCTGCCAGGCCTTGTCGATGAAAGCGCGCATCCCGGCCTCATTGTCCCATCCGCACGTCACGCCCGCCTGCGTATCGGAAAGGACCCGCGCCATGGCGCCGTCCTCCTGGCCGATGCCGAGGATGGGCCGGCGGGCGCCCAGGTATTCAAACAGTTTACCGGGCAGGATGAGCGTATAATCCGGGTCATTCCGGAGCGGAAGGACCAGCACCGAAGCCGACCGCTGCTCCGCGACGGCCTCCGGATGGGCCTTGTAGCCCAGCGAAACGACATTCCCGCCGAGACCGGCGTCCTGTATCGCCTGCAGCACCTCCGCATCCACCTTTCCGACGAGGCGGAGCCGCAGGGCTTCCTTGAAGGCCGGATCGGCGGAAGCCTTGTCGCCCAGCACCTTCCAGAGCGTAAAAGGATTGCCGTCCCGTGCAAAAAGGCCCGTATGGGTTATGTTGAAACAGCCGTCCCCGGCGGGCGCCTCTCCGGCGAAATCCTCTTCGTCGAACCCGTTGGGAATCATCGCCACCGGCGTCCGGGTCATGCCCGAATAGAGTTCCTGTACGAGCGGCGTCACGGTCAGGACGGTCGTTGCGTCATCGATGACTCCCTTCTCCAGAGAGAGATGCTTCCGCCAGGCCCGCGGCGAAATCGGAAGATGCTTCAGGTAATACATCTTCGACCAGGGGTCGCGGAAATCGACCACCCAGGGGATGCCCGTCGCGTTATGCAGGCGCTGCCCGATAAGGTGCATGCTCTGCGGCGGCCCCGTCGTCACGATCGCGTCCACGGGGTGCTCCTTCAAATACTTACGAAGAAACCGGACCGAAGGCCGGATCCACCAGATCCGGGGATCGGGGATAAACCAGTTGCCCCGGAAATACAGCGAGAGCCTGTCCTTGAAAGGTTTGCGTCCGCTCGAAATGGGCGTCACTTCATTGGTGATGGCGTCCCCTTTCCGGCCGACCAGCTTGCGGTAGAATCCGTACGGCTCCAGGATGGGCCGCCGGATCACCTCGGTATCGGCAGGGATTTCCGCCGCGAGCGTCTTGTCAACCGCCGTCAGCGTCGGGTTCTCCGGCGTATAAATGACGGCCTCCCAGCCGCATTCCCGCAGGTATTTCGTAAACTTGACCCACCGCTGCACGCCGCTTCCGCCGGAAGGGGGCCAATAGTAGGTTATGACGAGGACACGCTTCATAACCCACAAAGGTAACAAAAATTTTGTTCCTGCCCTACAGGAACAGGTTCGTCAGGAAGATGGCGAGGAGGCCGACGGGGGCGATGTAACGGATGAGGAAACGGACGAAGGGATAGACCTTCTTGTTGAAACGGAGGGTTCCGCCATTGGTAAACTCATCCTGCACGTCGTTGCCGGTCATTTTCCATCCAACGAAGAGGGTAAAGATCAGCGCGCCGAAAGGCATGAGGTAATTGGAGCACAGCTGGTCAAAGAAATTGAACACGCCCCCGCTGACGGCGCAGCAGGCACCCAGCACCCACCCCGCAGCAAAGATAATCCCGGTGGCGACGGGGCGCGAGAGCCTTGTCTCATCGACCAGGAAGGCGACGGCCCCTTCCATCATGGAGATGGAGGAAGTGAGCGCCGCGATCAGGATCGTGAGGAAGAAAACACCGCCGACGAGCGGTCCGACCCAGGGAATTCCCCCGCCCATCTTGCAGAAGACATAAGGCAGCGATTGGAACACCAGTCCGGGGCCGCCCTCAGGTTCGATGCCGCAGGCGAACACGGCCGGCATCACCGCAAATCCCGCCATGATGGCGAAGATGACATCGGCCGAAGCCGTGCCGATACCGGACGTAAGGATATTCTCGTCCTCCTTGACATAGGATGCATAGGTCAGGATGACGCCGCAGCCGAGCGAAAGGGAATAGAACGCCTGGCCCGTCGCGGCCGCCGCCGCTTCGGCCGTCATCTTGGACCAGTCCGGCCTGACCAGATAGTCGACGCCCGCCCGGGCTCCCGGCAGGAACAGCGAGTAGACAATGATGACGACGATCAGGAAGAACAAGATCGGCATCGTGATCTTGGAGAATTTCTCAATTCCCCGCTTGACACCCAGCAGGACGATGCCGGCCGTCAGGCCCAGAAAGGCCGTATGCGCGAGGAGCGATTTCCAGGGGGAAGCCTGGAAGGCGCTGAACATCGCCGGCACGGCTTCGGGATCGGCGGCGAAGTCGGACGAAAAAGCCTTGAGAAAATATCCTACCCCCCATCCACCGACGACGCTGTAATAAGAAACGACAAACAGCGGAGCGATGACGATCGGAAGGCATATCCACTTCCAGGGGGTGTGCGGAGCCAGGGCCGCCATGGCGCCGAAAGCATTGGAACGGCTCCGGCGTCCGATGATGGTTTCGCTGAGCAGCATCGGCAGCGCCAGCAGCACCGTCGCGATGATATACAGGATGATAAAAGCGGCGCCGCCATACTTCCCGACCATGTAGGGAAAGCGCCAGATGTTACCGAGGCCGATGGCGGACCCGGCGAAAGCCATTATGACGGCAAACCGGGACCCGAATCGTTCTCTTTCCATTGATAAGCTCGTTTATAGATGGTGAATTCGTAGGTCAGCCCGGTTTCGGGGTCCGTCGCGGGGGCTTCGGAAGCGCATTTCTCCCAGATCCTGGGGTCTATGACGGGGAAGAAAGTGTCGGCATCCTCAACGGTGGTATGTACGTGCGTGATGTAAAGAAGGTCCGCGGCCGGAAGGGCGTTCCTGTACGTCTCTCCGCCGCCGATCACGAAGACCGTACGGTCCTCCTCAGGAGTCTGCATCAGGTCGAAATGTTTCTCGGCGACATCGTAGGCTTCCTTGAGGCTGTACACGACCGATACGCCTTCCGGCGCATCGAAGGGATACCAGGTAGAGACGATGTTGAGACGGCCGGGGAGCGGCCTTCCGATCGACTTGAATGTCATGTATCCCATGATGACGGGATGCCCGGAAGTGACCCGCTTGAAGTACTTGAGGTCTTCGCTGAGGTGCCACAGGAGGGCGTTGGCTTTACCGATCGCGTAATTGTCCGCAATCGCTACGATGATCGCTTTTTTCATACGCCGAGTTCTTCTTTCATCTGCCGCAGGAGGTCGAAGGCCTGGAGCGGTGTCATGTTGTTGATATCTGCTTCTTTGAGGCGGTCCCGCAGGGAGCCGAGAAGCGGGTCGTCCAGCTGGAAGAGCGACAACTGCAGGGAGCCGTCTTTCTCGACGTGTCCCGCCTTGGTGTTGTGCGGACGGACCGGCTTCGGAGCCGTGCCTCCCGCCTTCTCCAGGGCCGACAGCGTACGTTCCGCGCTCTCGAGCACCTCGCGGGGCATGCCGGCCATCCGGGCCACGTGGATACCGAAGCTCTTGTCGGTGCCGCCCTCTTTGAGCTTGCGGAGGAAGATTACATCTTTCCCGGCTTCCTTGACGGCGATATGGTAATTCTTGACCCGGGGATAAACCCCTTCCAGGTCATTGAGCTCGTGATAATGGGTGGCAAACAGCGTCTTGGCCCCGTGGCCGCGCTCGTGGATGAACTCCACGATGGCCCGGGCGATGGACATACCGTCGTAGGTCGAGGTGCCGCGTCCGATTTCGTCCAGCAGCACCAGCGAACGGGCCGAGAGGTTGTGCAGGATCATCGAGGTCTCGAGCATTTCCACCATAAAGGTGGATTCGCCGCGGGAAATGTTGTCGGAGGCGCCCACACGGGTGAAAATTTTGTCGGAATACCCGATCCGGGCTGCTTTGGCGGGCACGAAAGACCCGATCTGCGCCATCAGCACGATGAGGGCCGTCTGCCGCAGCAGGGCCGACTTACCGGCCATGTTGGGGCCGGTGAGGATAATGATCTGACTGGCGTCGCTGTCGAGCCGGGTGTCGTTGGGCACATATTCTTCGCCCGGCGCCATCAGGGTTTCGATGACAGGATGGCGGCCCGCGGTGATTTCCAGCGAAAGGCTGTCGTTCATCTCGGGTCGGCAATACTTCCGTTCGGCCGCCTGGGTGGCAAAGCCGGAGAGCACGTCGATCCGGGCGATGATCCGTCCGTCGGCCTGAATGTCGGCGATGCGTCCCTGTATGGCAGCGACGAGCGAGGCGAAGAGGTGGCTTTCGATCTCTGCGATTTTCTCCTCGGCCGTCATGATCTTCTCTTCGTACTGCTTGAGTTCCTCGGTGATGTACCGTTCAGCGCTCACCAGCGTCTGCTTGCGGATCCATTCGGGCGGCACATGGTCCTTGAACGTGTTGCGCACCTCGATATAGTAGCCGAACACGTTGTTGAAGCCGATCTTGAGCGAGGTGATGCCGGTGCGTTCGGCCTCCCGCTGCTGCATCTGGAGCAGGTAATCCTTGCCGCCGGCATGGATGTCGCGGAGTTCGTCCAGCTCGGCATCCACGCCCCGGGCGATGACCGGTCCCTTGCCCAGCATGGCCGCCGGCTCCGGGTCCAGGACGCGGCGGATTTCTCCGAGCAGGTCGTCGGTCGGAACCATCTTGCCGACCAGCCCGTCCAGGGCATCACAGCCCTTGCCCCGGCAGATTTCCACAAGCGGGGTCATCTGGGAAAGGCCCCGGGCAAGCTGCATGATCTCGCGCGGAAGGGCTTTTCCGGAAGCCACGCGCCCCAGGATCCGCTCCAGGTCTCCCATCTGCGACAGGTGATCCATCACGGTTTCGTGAACGTCGGGGTGATCCAAGAAAAACTGCACCACGTCCTGCCGGGCGCGGATTTCGTCCAGATCCATGACCGGCATCGCGAGCCAGCTGCGCAGGAGCCGGGCGCCCATCGGGCAGCGGCACCGGTCGATGGTTTCCACCAGCGACACGCCCTCTCCGCCCGGTGCGCTCTGGAAAATCTCCAGGTTGCGGAAGGTGAACTTGTCCATCCACACGAAACGGTCGCCGTCGATGCGTGACAGGGAGCAGATATTCTTGAGCCCGGCGTGATGCGTCTGTTCCAGATACACCATCAGGGCACCGGCGCCGCAGACACCCAGCGGCAGCGCATCCACCGCGAAGCCCTTGAGCGAATCCACACCGAACTGGCGGCAGAGCCGCTCGACGGAGGAGTCATAAACAAAAGCCCACTCGTCCAGCGTCGTGATATAATAGTCGCCGAAGCGCTCCCGGACGCCCTTTTCGCAGCCCCTTTCCAGCACCAACTCTTTCGGGCGCATGGAGCCGAGGAGGGTAGCGATATAGTCAAGGCTTCCCTGGGCAATCTTGAATTCGCCGGTCGAAACATCCAGGAAGGCCGCCCCGCAGGCACTCCGGTCGAAGGACAGGGCCGCGAGGAAGTTGTTTTCCTTGACATCCAGCATCTGCTCGCCGAAGGCAATACCCGGCGTCACCAGTTCGGTAATGCCGCGTTTGACGAGTTTCTTGGTCAGTTTCGGATCTTCCAGCTGGTCGCAAACGGCCACCTTGTAGCCGGCGCGGATCAGCTTGGGAATGTAGTTGTCGATGGCATGATGCGGAAAGCCGGCCATCTCGATGCGGCCTTTGTCGCCGTTGGATTTGCCCGTCAGCACCAGGCCGAGCACCTTGGATGCCTCAACGGCATCCGCGCCGTAGGTCTCGTAAAAGTCCCCCACGCGGTACAGCAGCATCGCATCCGGCTGCTGGGCTTTCACCTCAAAAAACTGCCGGATCAGCGGGGTATCTTCGGGAACCTTGACCTTTTTGGCTTTCTCGCTCATAACGTACAAAGTTACAAAAAGTCTCTGAAAGGACAAATTGTAAAGTGCGAAGCCAGTGGTCAGAGAATCTGCTAATTTTCCTGTCGATTTCTAATAATTTCCAGCGATGTCCAGCTGCGGGGAAGTTTTTGTTCCCTGCAAACAAGGCCCTCGTCAGTCAAATCATACCCGCCAAAACCAAAGATAATGGCCTGCAGGGCACCGCCGGCACCCGTCAGAAAATAGGGATTGGTTCCACCCTCAAACTCTGCCATCACTCCGAAAGGTGGCCTGAGATTGGGCCGGTACGAATCCGTAAACCAGCGAAGCGCTTCCTCTGTCCGGCCCTCTCGGGAACAGATGATGGAATTGATACATTTGGTCATTGCCGGCGTTCCTTTTTTCGGGACTTTCTGTTGGTAGTATGCAAGATCCCGCAATGCCTGGGGGCCATCCGTCAGGCCCAGCGGCCAATAAAGCAGTACGACATCTCCCTGCTTGATTTCTGCCCCGTCATAGGTCGCATGTTCCCGGGTTACTCCCCCCTCAAATGATTCCTGCACAAGAGCCCCGGCTATTGTATTCCACTCCGCCGGAGCCTGGATCCCCAACACTTTTGCAGCGGCTGCCGCATACTCCAGATTGCGTCGGGCCGCGCCGTTGGTGTAAGCATCATCATCCACATTGAGCGCCCACTCGTCGGCGGCCATTACATTACGGATATGATACTTCCCGTCCTGTTCCTCCACCCTGGACGCCCAGAACTTTGCGGTTTCCCGCAGTATCGGCCAGCCGGTTTCCCGGAGCCAGTCACGATCCTGCGTTGCTCGGAAGTAATTCCAGGCGGCAATGGCGACATCGGCCGTCACATGATGTTGGAAGGTGCCGGAGAGCGAAGTTACCGGACATTCTTCCGCTCCTGAATCTGCGCTTTCCCAGGGGAACATCGCGCCAAGATAACCCCACGAAGCCGCATTCCGACGTGCTTCTGACAGTCGGTCAAAGCGGTATTGGATATTACTCCGGGCCATCATCGGGTTCAACACCTGAAGGGTAGGTGTCATGAAGATTTCGGTATCCCAAAATACGTGTCCGTTATAACCCAGGCCACTGAGCCCCATCGGAGAGGGCGAAAAACTGCCCGAAGTTCGGTTAAAGGCATAGAGATGATAGAGCATCGTACGGACCTCACGTTGGATGGTTTCATCGCCACCAATCCGGATGTCTCCCTTCCACAATTGCCGCCAAGCCTCTTTGTGACGGCGGACAAGCTCATCGGGATCCTGCAAGGCAGTATAGGTTACAATGCGTTCCGCCTGATTGAGCGGATCCGACACCTGTGCAGTCGAAATCAGGGCGCCGACGACCCGGAAACTCAACGTCTCTCCCGCTTCCATCGTGCGCTCTATCCGGTAGAGATGCTTATCCATATCAGGCTGTAAGTGAACAGGGACAGTATCCGTCAGGATGGCCGAAGAGGTGACGCAACGGACCTTACCGGTCGGAGAAAGCGAAGACGTTGTGAGAAGGTCAATCCGCGTACCCGGTTTGTGGTGGAATGTCAGCGTTCGGGCCGTCATCGATGCGTCATGGAGCGAGGCCGGGAGCGAGTGAATGTTGTCTATTCTGAGTGCACACTTGCCCGAGGCCGTAATCTGAACCTCCATCATCACGGCGTTCGGGAGTTGACGGAGCGCCCGATAAGTATAGGACACCTGATGCCCGCGGAAATCCATTTTTCCGGTAAACGAGCCATCAGAGAGATCCATCTGCTGAACATAATCCTTCACTTTAGAAGCTGTGATCCGGCTGCCGTCGAGGGATATTTCCAAATGGACCGGATTGACCTGGGGCAGAAAATTGGAAACCCTGCCCCGTCCAAACATATCATACACATCGGAGAGTACTACTTCGGAGCATTGGAACGGCTCCCGGGAGGAGACCATCCCGATGGTCCCGTTGGCGGAAGTGATGCCAAAATAAGGGGTATCCGGCTTTATCTCTGCACTGACCACCCAGTCATCTGATGCCCCAAGGGGCTGAGCCGCAACCATTCCCAACAGGATAATGAGGGCGCGGAACTTGTTTCGCTTATTCATCATCAGCACGCTCTACAAGTTGTACATCCACCATGACCGGAAGGTGGTCAGAAGGATACTGTCCATCGAACTTGTCATCAATACACTTGTACCAGTCGAGTTTCACATCGCCTTTATAGAAAATGTAATCTCCTCTTCTGGACTGCGTTTCCAGATTGACGTCGGGATTAAAGCCATTGAAGGATCCGACAGGTCCTTCCCGGACCCCGTCCATATCCGCCTGCTGCCACGAATCTATATACGTTTCCCGGAACTTGCGCATCGCCTTCTCGGTCGGAGCGATGGGGTTCATATCCCCCACGATGAAGACGGGAAGCCCGGAAATGTTCAATTGGTTTTCACGCGCCACAATCAGTTCCGCCGACTTGAGCCGGACATCGGTATAGTCCTCTCCCACTTCCAGGTGTGTTGAGAAGATGTAGAAATTCTTCCCGGACGACATTTCCCGGAACCTCGCCCAAACGGCCACGCGATGACGGCTGATTCCGCCCCATGCCTCTGAGCCCGACGGGACATCGGGCGTAGGGGAAAGCCAGAAACGCCCTTTGTCGAGACACTCATACTTGCTCCTGAGCCAGGCAATGCCGACCGCCTCCCCCGCCGTTCCATCATCGCGACCGACGAAGTAGAAGTCGTATTGCGGAAGCAGGGTCTTGAGGTCGGCCTGCTGGACAGAGAGTACTTCTTGAAGCCCCCAGACGCCGAACGCATACTGTTTCACCAGCTGCGAGCAGGCCTCCTTGCGGGCGCTCCAGGCTTTCACACCCACATCGCTGTCCGTGGCAAAGCGGATGTTGAACGACGCGATGCGCACCGTCGGCCCCGCCACTTGCTCCGGCGGGTCCACAGGATTCCCGCTGCC
>CAMUZW010000074.1 GCA_947165305.1 uncultured Bacteroidales bacterium | reverse complement strand
AAGGTCCGTAGCTGGAATATTTCTACGAATGCCGTGGCCGACGTTGTGACGACAGGGCTGAACAATCCCATGTGTGTCCGTTTTAACGGTGATGATGCTTATGTCGGATGCCGTAACGGGTCTGTTATTTACAAGTGGACCGGCGGATTCGGGGGGACGAAGTCGACATTCTTTGATTGTTCCACTCTTGAAGTCGGGTCGACAACCGGCGAAACGAACTGGCCTGTCGCTATGGATTTCGATGGGGATGGAAATTTGCTCCTGACGATGTCCACAGCAAAAGGTACTTCTCCTTCTGGTTACAAGGTTTATGTCATTTCTTCCTCTGGGAGAATCGTTGCCACTATCGGTAAGGGGACCAAGTCCACATCATTCGGGGCGCTGACAGACGGTTCCGTATCAGCTGCAACCTTCGGTTCCAATATGAACGGATTGGTCTATGGACCTGACGGAGCGATATATATGCTTGACGATTACACTGTCCGCAGGATTGTCAAAGGAGAGTCAGGATGGGCTGATGCTGTTGTGACAACCATCCTCGGTGGAGGTAATTCTTACCTTTCAAGCGTCGGGGCTCTTTGCCAGATTACGCAGACTCCGCAGGATTTGATTTTTGATCCGGAGAACCCCAAGGTCTTCTACTTCTTCGACTGGCGTTACACCCTCCGCAAAGTGACGATTGAGCCGTAAAACGTACTAGATTGATTATTAGTATATTACGCAAAAGACCTTACTTGTTTTCGAGTAAGGTCTTTTTGATAACAACTTGACTGTTAAAATAGGTCCTGAAAAGCCACGAAAGTTTCACCTATGTTTCACCTGATGTCTTTTCGGTTTCTTATAAATCGCTGATTATCAACATATTACAAGTAATAGTTCGAGTCTCGTTTTCCGCTCTGAAATGCTTGAAAATCAAGTAGTTGGCCACCAGAAGTCCTCTGGTGGCTGATTTGTTATATGTGGCTGACCTGCTCACCGCAGGCGGTTGCTTCCTGAGGGCATCTCCGCCTCCATCAGTGACTATACCCTGTAGTTTCAGTGGCCCCCTATAAGCAAAAAAGGCCTGAAATGCTTGTACCCTGCCATTTGTCTGGACCCCTATAAGCACCTTGGGAACGCAGCGGGATCGGAGAGGGGGTGTCATTTTTCTTTTATCGCAGTTTCAGGGCCGTCAGATGCTCTCCATTTCAATAATAAGGGTTTCAACGGTTTGGGGATATCACGGAAAATCACTAACTTTCGGCGATAACTAAATAATCCTGCGTATGAAACGACTGATTTATCTTTCGATGGCTGCACTGATGCCGCGGTCCAGAATCTTTTGCCTATGAAAAGACTTTTCTCCGTCCTGCTGGGCGCTGTCGGGATTATCAGCTGCGGCTTCGTCGCGCACAGGCCCAAAGGGGAGCTCACGTATTGCTCGTACCGTTGCTGCGGTGCGGCAGGCCTGGGTACGGACTATTGCGAACTGATCGCAGAGCCTGGCAGGGCCCCTGAAATTGTCGTCGTCCTTGACGATAACAACCGGTTCGACCGCCCGGTAATCCGGCGAAGCTACCCTGTAGACCGGCATGTCGTGGATTCGCTGGCCCGGATCCTGGCTTCGGCGAAGGTTTACAGACTGGATGGTTATAACCTCAATGAGCCGATCTGCGGCGGCCGCTCCTACAGTTTTGACATCGCCTATAGCTCGGGCGACAAGGTCCACGCCTACTGGTATGGACACCACGTCAAGGACAAGGCCAGGGCGGCATACTATCTTATCGAAGAATTCTTCGCTCCCTGGCGCAGAATGGCCGGAGAGTCCGACTAAATGATCTGACGGCTAATATTCTGAGACAGTCAATCCCGGGAAGGCCTCCGGGTTGGGAACCGCCACCAGGGCCAGCAGCAGGAGCATGTCCGCCCCGCGCAGGATGTCGAGTGATGCCAGTCTTTCTTTCATACGGCGAAAATTACATATATTCTGCCGGACCGCAAAGCAATATGTCCAGTGTCTTGCGGAATTCACGGAAAAACACTACCTTGCAAAGTTATTATAAAAATCCCTGCGTATGAAACGACTGATTTACCTTTCCCTGGCCGCCTTGATGGTGCTGGCCGTTTCCTGTGGCAAAGACAATAAACCGGGCAACACCGGGGAGCCGGAGCTCATTGTGCCGGATGTAATGTCTGACCTCGTCATCGGCGAACAGACTTTCCCCATCAGGACATTCAATGCCCGTCACGCACTTGCAGTCGCCGGATTAAAAGACCTGTATGATGAGATTTTATTCGGCGAGGAGATTGCTTCCGTCCCGAAGGGGTATTATAACCCGGCCTGTGTCCCGCTGGGGGACGGATCTTTACAGGATCTCTATGACCAGATGATCCCCAAAAAGATCAATGCACTTTTTATCATTACAGATAAGGAACTGAATGCGGATGATTATACCTTCTATGATGAACTGCCCGTCGGCATCTTGCCGGAAAGCGCCTTGGACGTGATACGGCCTGCTATTGTACATTTCTCGGAGGAGGGTGACGAATACGACTATGTCGAGGCGGCCTTCAAACCCCGTGAGAACCTGTTTTCACCAGCCGTTCCCATTGTGGGAAAACAATGGGTTGAGGTATCCGTGGGTGATGCCTCCGCCGCCTTTCTTGATATCAATCATTTCTTTGAGGAAAAGGTGTACGCATTTCTCCTTTCCTACGGTCTGACGGCCTACCCTCCCGCAGCTCCTACCTATGAAGTTCCCCATAAGTTCCAACCAAAAGAAGGAGATAACTTTTTGGAATTTCGTGCAGGCAAGTCTGACACAGAATTTGCGTACATCAACAGCCAGGGCGTGACGTTCGGGTTCAAGGCGGTTTGTTCTCTGGGGAAAGATGTTCTGGTTCAGCGGGTCAGGACAGATCCCAATGGAAATGAGAGCACGATTGCGTTTATTTTTGTTCCGGTACCCTATCCGGTCGTTCAGTGGCCGTACGAATATGATTTGATGGTCTCCGTGGACGGGAAGGACTACCCGTTGTCCTGTAATCTGTCCACTAACCACGATGAACAGTTCCTCGCTTTGGGGAAGAATGTCCCATTCCTGTTTTTGGACGCCGTCGGAAATCCGAAAGATTTTGAAGGGAAGGATGTCCGCGGTAAGATTGTGGGTGTCAATCGCGGTGGTATCACCTTTATAGAAAAACAGTTGAATGCCAAGAATGCAGGAGCTGTTGCCTTGATTTGTGTAAATAACCAGGAAGGGTTATTTCGCGCGGAAATAGATAAGGGGTCTATCCCGTTCGGAATTGCGGATTTGAATATAAAGAGTGTCCTCCAGAACGCTTCCGCGATTTCCCTCGTCCCGTTCCACACCCTCGAAGAATAACGACCACTACCCGAATTACGCGGACATCATCATCCGCTAGCCGGACGGCAGGGGTATGGGTCAATTGTAAGGTTTCGTCGGCAGACGACGGTGCACAATGTCTAGAATCCGGCGGGCGTTCTCCGCGGTGTTGGCGGCGATGACGGGGGAGGGCTCCGTCAGGGAGGGGGCCTTCCCGTCATAACTGCAGACGGTCCCGCCCGCTTCCTGCAGGATCAGGGAAGCCGCGGCATAGTCCCAGGGCAACAGACGGATTTCGAAATACAGTTCCGCCTGCCCGGCGGCCGTCAGGCAGAGCTCCAGCGCGGCGGAACCGATCCGGCGGATGTCGTTGCCCTGCATGTAAAGGTCGTAAAGGATGTCCCGGCAGGTGGCGGCGAATTCTTTATGATACGTGCAGAGGGCCGTGAAGATGAGGCCTTCCTTAAAACTGCGGCCGGAGACGTGGATGGGCTTGCCGTTGCAGAAGGCGCCGCGGCCCTTTTCCGCGCAGTACAGTTCGTCCCGCCAGGGACTGTACACGACTCCTTTAACCGGTTCGCCTTCATGCACCAGCGCCACGCTGATGCAGCAATTCTCGTTGCTGCGGGCGTAATTCGCCGTACCGTCGATCGGGTCGATGATCCACACGTCGCTGTGCCGGATATCCGCCAGGTCCTCCTCTTCGCAGAGGAATCCGCTTCCGGGGAGGAGTTTGCCGAGCCGCTCCGTCAGGAAATGCTGTACGGCCAGGTCAGAGGAAGTGACAAGGTTCTCTACGGAGCCTTTATTGTGAATTTCGAAGCCGCTGCGCACCATCAGGCCCGCCGCTTCCCGCACGATTTCTATAATCTTTTCCATCGGTTCCAAATTTCGGAATTTTTTGGCAAACCGCAAAATGGCCTGAGAGTCTGACTAAATGATTTGACGGCTAATATTCTGCGACAGTCAATCCCGGGAAGGCCTCCGGGTTGGGAACCGTCACCAGGGGCCGGCCGCTTGAGACCGTGACGGCGGAGAGGGTGACGGTGCAGTCTGTCCCGAAGGGAAAAGGCTCTTCACTGCCGGCCTTCCGGCCGAAGGATGAGACGGCCGCAGGACCGCCATATCCCTTGATGCCTTCGCAGGAGGCGTCGTCGATCAGAAGCTTCTCGACGATAACCCTGAAGGGCAGGCGGCAAGGGTAGCCGAAGTCGTGGGAACCGTCATTGGAGCCGCTCAGGATGGCAAGGTTCTTCACGCCTTCGGATGGACGCAGGGTACAGCCGCGGAGGATGATATCCCCCTCCCACGTACTTCCATAGTCGCTCCGCAGCGAGACAAGTGATCCGCAGCGGACCTCGCAGTTCTCGACCAGCAGGGTCCCGAAACCGACCATCCTGACGCCCATATGCCCGAAGGTGCAGTTGCGGAGCGTGACGTTTGTCACGCTTTGATGCGCGTCGAAGCGGGACAGCGAGCAATCTTCCACGGTCAGGTCCTTGCAGAAATTGGATGTAAAAGTTCCCCAGTACATCCTGTCGTCGATGCTGTTGGTCTGCCGGCAATTCTTCCAGAGGATATGCGCGCAACTGGTGGCGTTGAGGTCGTAGGACCCCATGCTGACAGGCAGCCCGGCGGCCCCTTTCTCCCTGATGTAAGTTTTGTGGCCCGTCAAAACGCAGTCGGTGACGGTCACGCCGGTGACGTGTTCGAGGGCGATGAAGCCGCGGTACGGGGCGCCGTGGTCAAGTTCCCCTGTAATGAGATGTGTGATTCCTTCCAGCCGTGCTCCGGAACGCTTGACGGTAATGCCGCGCGCGTGGTACGTGTTCTCGGACGCACACTGGTTGGCGATGGTTGTGAAGATGCCGCCCCTGACGGTAATGGGTTTCTCGTCCGCCGGCCAGGCCTTGGCTTTGGTAATCTTTCCGTAGTCGAATACGACGGGCGTTGCGGGATCGACCGTGCCGTCTTCCCCGACCAGCAGGACTTCCCGCTGTGCCGTGCCGTTATTCTGATTGCGTCCCTTCCGGATGAATACTTTCTTCTCCTCGTTGACAATTTCGACAAGGCATCGGCAGGGCAGTGTGATACCCAGACCTGTCTGGCCGCGACGGACGCCCGCCAGCCCTTTTACATGGAACGAAGCCAGGTCGGGTGCGATCACAAACACCGGCGTCTTGATGCCCGGCGTGTCGACATCATCTATGACGAACCGGGCTTTGCCCCAGTCGGTATCGGTACGGATTTCCGCAGTCAGCGGAGCCTTCCCGATAAAATACGTCCTGCCGGCTTTGGCGCGTACGGGCAGGCCCTTTTCATTAGCCGCTTTATGCGCGGCGACGATGGCCGGCATATCGTCAGTGACGCCGTCGCCCTTCGCGCCGAACTTTTCGTAAGTGATGTACCTGGGCTTCGCCTCCGCGGCCAGACTGCCCGCCAGGGTACAGGCAACGGTGAGGGCAAGGCAGAGGGTATGCAGATTCCGGATGTTCATGATACAAAAATAATGATTTACAGGAAAAAGAAATATTATCTTTGCAATGAAATGTTGCAAATAAACAAAACTGACGAATGAAGAGATGGATCTGGCTCTTGACGCTGGTGTTGTCCTGCACCGGAGGGAATACGGAGAATACAATTGCCTATACCAACCCGGTCCTTCATATGGACTATTCGGATCCCGATGCAATCCGGGTAGGGGAGGACTATTATATGACAGCATCGTCCTTCAATCACTTCCCGGGACTGCCGATCCTTCACTCCCGGGATCTGGTGCACTGGGAGCCGGCGGGCGCGGCTCTGGCAGACTACCCCTGTGACGGATCCGGTGACGATTTCCACACTGTCGTCCGTCACGGCGAAGCCGTCTGGGCCCCGGCCATCCGCTATCATGAAGGATGGTTCTATATCTATGTAGGAGACCCCGACCGCGGCATCTTCATGGTGCGCACGCAGGACCCTTCCGGCCCGTGGGAAGCGCCGGTTTGGGTGGTCCGGCAGAAAGGGTTTATCGATCCCTGCCCGCTTTGGGATGATGACGGCCGTGCCTGGCTGTCCCATGGCCTTGCCGGCTCCCGCGCCGGGCTTAAGAGCGTCATCTTCGTCGCGCCCCTGAGCGCTGACGGGACGCATCTGGAAGGTCCTTCGCGCATCGTCTATGACGGGCACATGACACAGCCTACCATAGAGGGGACAAAGTTTTACAAGCGGGACGGCTGGTACTACATCTTCTGTCCGGCCGGCGGCGTTGCGACCGGCTGGCAGACCGTGCTTCGCGCACGGGATCCCTATGGGCCCTGGGAAGAACGCATTGTCATGGCCTGGGCACCGGGCACCGTGAACGGCCCGCACCAGGGCGCCTGGGTATCGGCCCCCGACGGCTCCCACTGGTTCCTGCATTTTCAGGACAAAGGAGCTTATGGCCGGATTGTCCATCTTCAGCCTCTGCGCTGGCTCCCGGACGGCTGGCCGCTCATCGGAGAAGACCCTGACGGCGACGGCGTGGGACAGCCGGTCGCCGGTGGCAGGGTCGGGGCGGCTCCCGCCTTGCCGGAATCCGGCTGCATCGGGCCGTATGGCCTGTCTCCGGTCTGGCAGTACCCGGCCGTTCCGGGTCCCTTCTGGCACATGGCCTTGCCTGACGGTGGCATCCGCCTCTATTCCGTTGCGCACGGGAAACCCTTTACCAATCTCCGGGATTGCCCGAACCTGCTTCAACAGAAATTCCCCGGGGAATCTTTCATGGTTAAGGCACGGCTGTGCTTCCATCCGAATCCGCAGCTTCGTGAGCGGGGAGAGACGGCCGGTTTTGTAGTGATGGGGGATGATTATGCCGGGCTTTGTATCACAGACACGGAAGACGGCGCCGCGCTCAGCTTCATCGAATGTCCGGATGCCTCAAGGGGCGCTGAAGAAAAGGCAGACCGGCTGTGCACTCTTCCGTATATGGCGCATCCTGTCTCGCATGCGCGAGAATCCGGAAACGTTCCCCGCGTCCGTTACCCGGATGCGCAGGAGGCCGTTTTGTGGGTGAAACTGGAAGTGGTCCCACGTCCTGTCGAGGGCGATGTGCCGGATGCGGTATGCAGTTTCTCCTATAGTTCTGACGGAATTTCCTGGATACCCGCGGGTAGAGAATTCACGGCCCGGCCCGGCCGCTGGACCGGCGCCCGTTGGGGATTTTTCTGCAACAGATTCTCTCCCAAGAATGATTCAGGCTGGCTGGATATTACGGATCTGATGGTCCGCTGCGCCGGAGAGGAGTGAGGAAAAAATGTTATCTTTGCAAGAATTTGTAAATTTAGCGTTTCTGAGAATAATTATTACTGCATAATGGACAAAAACATAGCTCTGAACCCCAACGAAGTCGTCGCTTTCCTGCAGAAATACCCCCGGGACTTTACCCGCGCGGACATGCTCCGCTTCATCTGTGAGAAGGGTATCCGGATGGTCGACTTCATGTATCCGGCCGAAGACGGCCGCGTCAAGACACTTAATTTCACCGTCAACAGCCTCTCTTACGCCGAGACGATTCTCACGGAAGGGGAGCGGGTCGACGGCTCCAGTCTCTTCCCTTCCTTCATCGAAGCCGGCAACAGCGACCTGTATGTCATCCCCCGTTACCGGACTGCATTCGTGGATCCGTTCAACGAGATCCCGACCCTGTGCTTCCTGTGCGGGTTCTACGACAAGACGGGCGCACCGTTCGACTGCGGTCCGCACGCGTTGCTGGGCCGGGCCGAAAAGGCCTTCGAGGCCTCTACCGGCATGGAGTTCGAGGCAATGGGAGAGCTCGAATACTATGTCATCTGCAACGAAGATCCGCTCTTCCCGGCATCGGACCAGAAGGGCTATCACGAGAGTGAACCCTTCGCCAAGCTGAACGACTTCCGCCGCGCCTGCATGGACCACGTCGCAAAGACCGGCGGCCAGATCAAGTACGGCCACAGTGAGGTCGGAAATTTCACCCTGGACGGCAAGGTCTATGAGCAGAACGAGATCGAATTCCTGCCCTGCCCGCTGGACACGGCCGCAGACCAGCTGCTGCTGGCCAAGTGGGTCATCCGCAACCTGGCGTACCGCTACAAACTGGATGTGAGTTTCGCCCCCAAGATCACCGTCGGGAAGGCCGGCAGCGGCATGCATATCCATATGCGCCTGATGAAGGACGGCCGCAACGTCACCCTGGGCGGCGACGGACGCCTCAGCGAGGAGGCCCGCCGCGCCATCGCCGGGCTGATGACGCTCGCGCCCTCCATCACGGCCTTCGGCAACAAGAACCCCACCTCGTACTTCCGCCTGGTCCCTCACCAGGAGGCTCCGACCAACGTCTGCTGGGGCGACTGCAACCGCAGTGCCCTGGTGCGCGTCCCGCTGGGCTGGAGTTCCGGCACGAACATGTGCGCCATCGCGAATCCCGCCGAGCCCGATGCCGACCGCGACACCACTGCCAAGCAGACCTTCGAGATGCGCAGCCCGGATTGCTCCGCAGACATCTATCAGCTGATGGCAGGCCTGTGCGTGGCAGCCCGGAAAGGGTTGGAGATGCCCCGGGAGGAAGCCCTGCGGATTGCGGATGAGACCTATGTGGATATGGACATCCACCGCCGTGAGAATGCCGCCCGCCTCGCCACCCTCCACCAGCTTCCGACCTGCTGCGCCGAAAGCGCCGCCAGCCTGGAAAAGGACAGGAATATCTACGAGGAGGCGGATGTCTTCCGTCCCCGGATGATAGACGGTATTCTCAAGGCCCTCCGCGCCCACGACGACGCCAACCTCCATACGGCCGCCCGCAGCAATCCGGGCCTGATGCGCCAGCTCGTGGAGCAGTATTTCTACTGCGGGTAGTGAAATGCTTGTCATTTCACGGAAATATTATTACTTTTGCGGATATGCATGTAACAAGCGGTATGCAAACCATAGTACATTTCAATATGAAAAAGAAAGTGTATCTTTCCCCTTGGAGCCAGGAGCGGGAACTCAGGCTCCAGTTCAATGCGATGTCCCCGGCCGTGGTGGACAGCATTTCCGATAACGGACTCCCTCAGCTGGACTCCGATGATAATACACTGGGCTGGTTAGACGAGTAAGGAGGTAACGCCATGAAAAAAGTCATTTACATTTTCGCGGCCCTTGCCGCCCTCGTAGCCTGCAACAAGGCCGAAACCGACACCAAGGCCCCCAAGGACGGCCTTGTCCTCAATCCTGTCTCGAGCCTGACCGTCTCCAGCGCTTCCGTGACCAAGACTTCTACCAACAGCAGTCTCCAGGTCCTCTGGACCGCAGGCGACAAGATAGCCGTGTATAGCAATAAACTCGAAGCGACCGAAATAGCGACCCCGTTCACCCTTACCGGTGCTGCCGGCGGTACTACGGCCACCTTTACCAGTGAAACGGCATTGGACTGCGCCGAATATGGCGTTGCGGTCTACCCGTATACGGAGAATGATGACAGAAACAGGAGGATGCTGACGGGCGGCGATGTCTATACCTGGGTTCCGAAAACGCAGCACTATGTTGCCAACAGTATCCCGACTGATGCCCTCGTGATGGCTTCCCGCTTCGATCCGAAGGTGGGAGAAATGACCTTCACGGCCCTGGCTTCGGTGCTGGAGGTTAAACTCTATGGAAACATCTCTGTGACCAATATCAAGGTTGAGGAATATTCCGACGCCACGACGCTCGGAGGCAAAAACCTTTGCGGACGCACCAAGATTACCTTTGACGACGCCGGTGTTCCTTCGGTGATTTCCACCGAGACCAGTACCATCAATCTCGAGTGCGATACTCCTGTCGCCCTGGGCGCCTCGGCGGACAATGCCACCTCTTTCTTCATTGTGTTGGGCGGGAACTCCAGTTTCCATCACCTGAACCTGACGATTACCGATGCTGACGGTAATACTTACATTAAAAAGGTGGGCGGTGCGGCTGAACTGACAACCCTGACACCGGGCACTGTTTATACCGTGCCTGCCAAGGAGATCAAGAAGGCAGAGTCCGAAATCCTGGCCGGATGGGCGCTTCATGACAACTACTCGACCGATAAGATGGGCGGTCTTTTCGTAGAAACTGCTTCCCCCATCAGTGGGGCCGGAAACGCTCCGGCGACGATCGGTAACGGATATATCCGTTTTAACAATAACGATTACGCGGATGGCTCCGGAAGTGACGGCACGAAGTTCCGGACGACTTATTCCGCTAAGCCTTCCGGAACCGGCCACCATCTGGTCTTTATCCCCGTCAGCAAGGGTGACGAGATAATCCTCGCTGCAACCGGTTGCAACCTCTCCAGCGGAGACCAGATTCAAATCGTGGGAGCTATTTGGGCGTATGCAACCAGCCCGTCAAGTGCAAATACTTCAAGAGCCTATAATTTGGAATATAGCCTGAATGGGACGACCTGGACAAAGATTACGGATTACACCTTCACTAAAAATACGAAAAGTAAACCGACCTTTACAGACGGCGCCTCCGCGGATGTTAATGAAACCATCACTTTGACAACTGCCGCGAGCCAGATTCTCTTCCGTTTCCTGGCTACCAGCGCCGAAGGAACCGGAAACGGCGGAGCCATTAATTCTACCGGGCAGACCCGGTTAACTTATGGTTCTCTCAGCCAGCTGGCCATCCTCAAGCTCTAGCTGCGCTGAAATACAATCACGAAAGGGCCGA
>CAMUZW010000073.1 GCA_947165305.1 uncultured Bacteroidales bacterium | reverse complement strand
GGCCACGAGCGGGTTGGGCGAGGTGCCAAGTGCCATGATGACAGTCTCCGTGGGGATCTCGAACTCGCTGCCAGGAACTTCCACCGGTCGGCGGCGGCCGCTCTCATCCGGTTCGCCGAGCTCCATCCGGACGCATTTCAGGGCACGTACCCATCCGCGCTCATCGCCGAGGATCTCGACGGGATTGGTCAGCATCCGGAATTCAATCCCCTCCTCCTTGGCGTGATGGACTTCCTCCTTGCGGGCCGGAAGCTCCACTTCGGTACGGCGGTAGACGATGGTAGTCTCAGCGCCCAGGCGCAGGGCCGTACGGGCGGCGTCCATCGCGACGTTGCCGCCTCCGACGACGCAGACCTTCGCCCCCGCGTGGATGGGCGTCCGGTAATCGTCGCGGAACGCCTTCATCAGGTTGTTGCGGGTCAGGAATTCGTTGGCGGAGAATACGCCGTTGAGATTCTCGCCCGGGATGCCCATGAACTTGGGAAGTCCGGCGCCGGTACCGATGAACACGGCCTCGAAGCCTTCCTTGTCCATCAGGGAATCGATGGTGACGGTGCGGCCGATGATGACGTCGAGCTCGATCTTTACGCCGAGGGCGCGGACCGCATCCAGTTCCCGCCTGAGCACCTTCTCCTTGGGAAGGCGGAATTCGGGAATGCCGTACTCCAGCACGCCGCCGGCCTTGTGCAGGGCTTCGAAGATGGTGACGGCATAGCCGGCCTTGGCGAGGTCGGTCGCGCAGGCGAGGCCGGCAGGGCCGGATCCGATCACGGCCACCTTGCGGGCACCCTCCGGGGCGGCTTTAACTTCCGCAGGCTTGCCTTCCGAGGCGCTGTAATCCGCCACGAAGCGCTCGAGTTTGCCGATGCTGACCGGTTCTCCTTTGACGCCGAGCACGCAGGATCCTTCGCACTGCGACTCCTGCGGGCAGACACGGCCGCAGACGGCGGGCAGGGAGGAATCCTCCGCGATTTTCGCGCTCGCGCCGGCGATGTCTCCGGCGGCCACATAAGCGATGAAATCCGGAATCTTCACGCCGACGGGACAGGCCGTCACGCAGCGGGGATTCTTGCAATGCAGGCAGCGCGAGGCCTCCAGCATCGCTTCTTCGAGATTGTAACCGTAGCACACTTCGTCGAAATTGTGCGCCCTGACCTTCGGGTCCTGTTCGCGGACCGGGACACGGGGAATCCTATTTGCCATTTGCGAGGCCCTCCTCGGCCTTATACTGGGCGGAGCGACGCATCGCTTCGTCGAAATCTACGAGATAACCGTCAAACTCGGGGCCGTCCACGCAGGCGAACTTCGTAACCCCGCCGACGCTGACGCGGCAGGCGCCGCACATGCCGGTCCCGTCCACCATCAGCGTATTCATGCTGACCTGGATGGGAATACCCAGCTTCTTGCAGGTCAGCGTCGCGAATTTCATCATAATCATCGGTCCGATGGCGACGGCGCGGGTGTAACTCTTCCCCTCGGCGACAAGCGCCTCCAGCCGGGCCGTCCCGACGCCCTTGAAGCCGTAGGAACCGTCATCGGTGCACATATAGAGATTGTCCGCGACGGACTTGAATTCATCTTCGTAGATCAGCAAATCCTTCGTGCGGGCGCCGATGATGACGTCGACCGGGACGCCGTGCTCATGCAGCCACTTGGCCTGGGGATAAACGGGCGCCGTGCCCAGACCGCCGGCGATAAACACCACACGCTCCGCGGCGAGCTCTTCCGGGGACATCTTCACGAAGTCGGAAGGATTGCCGAGCGGGCCGGCCACATCGGCGAAACTGTCGCCTTCGGCGAAATCGTTCACCATACTCCGGGTGGAGGCCCCGATGGGCTGGATGGCCAGCGTCACCGTTCCTTTCTCACGGTCGTAATCACTGATTGTCAGGGGAATCCGCTCCCCCGGCTCGTCGGCCCTCACCATCAGGAACTGGCCGGGCTGAGCAACCGCCGCGATGCGGGGTGCCTCGACCACCAGCTTGCAGATGGTCGGGTTCAGCATCTTCTTTTCAAGAATCTTGAACATGGGTTTAGTGTTTGAAGCCATCAAATATAAGCATTTTCCGCCGAATATGAAAATTTCTCCGAGTTGCATAATTGGTCGAAATTGGTTAATTTTGTATCGATATGAAAGCGATCATTATCTACTCCGGCGGACTCGACAGCACGACGCTCCTCCATGAGTACCGGGACAGCATTGCGCTGGCCCTTACCTTTGACTACGGTTCCAAGCACAATGCCCGCGAAATCGAATTCGCCCGGCTCAACTGCGAGCGGCTGGGCATCCCGCACCGCGTAATCTCCCTGGATTTCATCCGGGATCACTTCAAGAGCGACCTGCTCCTGAGCGGCGGGGAGATTCCCGAGGGGCACTATGCCGAAGACAACATGAAATCGACCGTAGTCCCATTCCGTAACGGCATTATGCTCAGCATCGCCATCGGCCTTGCCGAAAGCAATGATTTAGATACGGTCCTCATTGCCAACCACGCCGGCGACCATACCATATACCCCGACTGCCGGCCGGAATTCATCGAAGCGATGGACGCAGCTGCATCGTCCGGCACCTTCAACGGCGTACGCATCGTCTCCCCCTACTGCAACATCACCAAGCGCGACATCGCCCTCCGCGGCCGTGACCTCGGCGTCGATTTCAGCCTCACATATTCCTGCTACAAGGGCGGGGATAAGCACTGCGGCAAATGCGGCACCTGCGTGGAAAGGAAAGAGGCCCTCGAAGGATTCGATCCCACCGAATACGAATGCCCATGAAAAAATTCCTCTTTACCGCACTCGCGCTCCTCACCGCCCTCTCCGCCGCAGGACAAACCTATTGGCGTCCTTCTGCCGGCCTTGTGGCGAAGGCCCGTCAGGAGCCGATCGTCAAGTCCTTTATTGAGGCGCAGTGCAAATATGAGCAATTCGGCGTTTACGTCGAATCCGTCACCTGGTCCGGCAATCCGGCCGGGGATGTCCAGACCCTCACGCATATCATCCACCGGGAGTCGATAACCACTGAATTGAGGAACCATACCCTGTACACCTACGGCAACTACGACAAGAAATTGTTTGCCGACGGGGAGAAAGTCAATTCTGCCCTGTGCCTTTCCGCCAACTCACAGACCGGCAGACAGGCGGATCCCTGGCTTACCTGGCTGTTCTACATCTGCAATTATACCCTGGTCGACAAATTCGACTTCTCCGGCGACGGCCTCAAGGTTTATAACGAAACCGTCAAGACACCCAGCAGCGCGCTTGCGGGCGACGCCATCCGCACATACGGACTCAAGGATTTCAGCCGTGAAAGCCAGATTGCGCTGCTTAGCAAAACAGCAACGAGCCTCTGGAAAAACGACTGGCCCAAATCCTCTCACGACCCGGTATTCCGGGAGATGGCCCGGTATTCCGACGTCAAGTCGGTCGGAAGCCGCGAGATGGAAGTCTGCATCGCGCTCAACCAGGAGCAGTTCAGCAGCCTCAAAGCCGGGAAATTCAGCCAGGCCGAATACATTTACGCCGACAATCCCCTCGTCGTCATCGCCGCCCGGACGCTGGGGCTCGACATCCGCGCCATCTGGTACAACCTCGACAAATTCGGCGAGAAGACGACGACCCTCATCAAAGCCCAGACCCTATGAAACGCTTCCTCCTGATCCTTTGCCTGATGCCGGTCCTCACCTCCTTGAGGGCCGCTTCACCGGAAACTGAGACGGTGCGTCGGGAATGTGCCGCGAAACTCCTGCAAGTCTATGCAGAGAAGATGATGGATAATTGCTATGTGTTCGACAAATGCAAGTTCGTCCCGGCGGCCTCATACCAGGCCACACCCTTTTATACATTAAGCTACTCCGGCACCTCCCTTTCCTCCGGTGAGCTTGAGAAAAAGCGGCCCGCCCTGAAAAAGGCGGCCGTCAAATGGATTTCTTCCCACCCGTCGCTGCAGATGCTCATCCACGACCTCTGGCCTACGCCGGGCATTTCCCTGCAGGCCGCCACGGCCGATGGCGTACCCTTCACCCTGGACATCCCGGAGTCCGAATACGGGTCCGGCCCGTGGGATCCCGCCACCAAGATGAAGGACTGGGTAAAGTGGTGGAGCGATTATGCCTTCCTCTCGACTGTAAAAGACGAGATCAGCCCCTACCGGCTCGTCAAATACGGCCTGACCCATGACTACAAATGGCTGAGCGGCGAACGCACGCTCCGCTATACGCCCGTCATCTACGAACAGGACGATTTCGACAGCCTTTCCGAGGATGCCCTCACGAAGGTATATTTCGGGATGGTCCGCTCCGCCTGGCAGCTGCTTTACGAGAAGGGCAAGTTTACGCAGCGACAGGGCCTTCCCGTGCTGATGGCCGCCTACCAGGGCGGAAGCCTCTCGGCGGAGGTGACGCTGCAATCCAACGGAAAAATCAAGGGGCGGAAACTGATGAAGACCACGGTATCCAACGAGGATTTCCTCAAAATGCTGGGAGACGGGGCCTTCTTCAAGCACAGTTTCCCGCAATATGCCGGGTACGACCCCGAGTTTGACAAAGTCCTTGCCCTCGCGCCCGCAAGGTTGGATGACAAGACCCGCCAGAAGATCGACGCTTACTGCAACAAAGTATTCCTCGGGATTCCCGGAGGCCTCCCCAACGACGGGATCCGCGAACTCGTCAACCTGAAAAAAGACTACGCCACGGTATTCCCCCTCCCAGGTACGATGGACGCATTTGTCAAGCTTGTCAAAAACAGCGACGATGTGGAGGTTGTCCTCACCACGGCCTGGTACAAGATCATCGACAATGACCTCCCGACCGGGGACGAAATCGAAGGCAATCTGGCCGTCCGTTCCGGACAGCCCTCCGGCTGCATCGCCATCGGCGCAGCCTGCGCCCTCAAGCGCAAGGGCAATCTCCTGATCACCCTCCGTGCCAACCGCCTCCTCGGCGGCGACCAGACACTTACCGTCACCTACGCAGACCTGGTGGACATCTGCTCAAAACTATAAAGAATTGATTTAATAAATATTATGTACTACGTTGTTAAAAGGCTCGAAATTTCGGCTGCACACAGCCTGATGCTCTCCTACGAAAGCAAATGTGAAGAGACACACGGACACAACTTTATCATAAAGATTTACTGCAAGAGCGAAAAGCTCAACTTTGACGGCATGGTCACCGACTTTACCCAGATCAAGAAAAAGATCGAAGGAGCGCTCGACCATAAAAATCTCAACAACGTGCTTCCGTTCAACCCGACGGCCGAGAATATCGCCCGCTGGATCTGCGACAACGTCGACCACGCCTATCGCGTCGAAGTCTGGGAGTCCGAGAACAACATGGCCGCCTACGAACGGTAACAGTCTTGAATGTATCGTGTAAATGATATATTCTATTCCCTTCAAGGTGAAGGGTTTTGGTCAGGGACGCCGATGGTGTTCCTGCGCTTGAGCGGCTGTAACCTGCGCTGCCCTTTCTGCGACACGGATTTCTCCGCTTCGAAGGAGATGTCGGCGGCGGAAATCATCGCCGCGCTCCTGGCCACCGCGCCCTCCTTGCCGCCGGCAAACCGGCGCGTCTGCATCACCGGGGGTGAGCCATCCCTCCAACTCGACGCCCCGCTTGTCGATGCTTTGCACGAAGCGGGATTCATCATCCATCTGGAGACCAACGGAACCCGCCCCCTCCCCGCCGGGATCGACTGGGTGACCCTCAGCCCCAAGGAAGATTTCGCTTCCAACGCACGGGTCGTCCTTCCCGAAGCGGATGAATTGAAGCTCGTTTTTACCGGTCTGAATAACCCCGAAAAATGGCTCGGTTTCGCCGCCCGCCACTACTTCCTCCAGCCCTGCGATCCGGGCGAAATCTGCCCGGCCGACGGGGGCGATTCTCCGCGCCGGAATGAGATCCCGTACGGGGATGTCGAACGTGCTTTTTCAGAGATAGACACGACTTCCGCGACCTTGAAATACGCACTTTCCCATCCGGAATGGCGCGTTTCACTCCAAATTCACAAAATTTTAGGAATTGCTTGATTTATAGCGCGCGAAACAATTATGTTATTTATAGAAACATTTTTGTTAATATCGTAAAACGATAATTTCTCGTACTAATTGACGGTAAAATTTCCTCACAATTTAGCCTTCCGGGCGGCCCTGATTCCGCGTCGGACGGCGGCGAATTTCGCCTTCAGATCCTTCTCTCCGAGGAGCATCCGGAGGGGTCTCCGCCAGAGCCAGGTCCGGTAAAATTCACGCCGGAATTTCCTTGCGACGGAGGGGTATTTTTTGATCGTGATGAGGTTGTTCCGGTAGATCCCGAAGAGACGCTCCGGAGCATAATTGTAGGTCCGGAAACGAAGGCCGAGCAAGCGGCGGAAGGAGACGTTTCCGAGTGAATGTTCCAGCCATCCGGAAGGAACGCGGTACCCCCGGATTCCGAGCGAAAGGGCGTGGAGACAAAACTCATTGTCGACGCCGTCGACCTTGAAATCTTCGCACCATCCTCCGACTTTCCGGAGCACCGGAAGCGGAATGAACATCCCGGAAGTGAACGCCGTTTCGAAAGGTGTGAAAACGCCGGCGGCCTCCCCTTCCGCTGGGCGGTTGACAAATGGAGCGTAGAACCCCGCCGGCGCATCCGGCGAAGACACCGCCGCGAGGAAACCTTCGAGACCGTGCCACACCGAATCCTGATCCATCGTCAGCAGGGCATCAAATCCGCCGGCTTCCGCCTCCCGAGAGGCAGCGTTCAAGGCCACCGGGATTCCGGCATTGCCGCCGTCACCCCGGAAGGCGATCTTCCCATCGGCCGTAAGCGCCTTTAAATCAGCCTCCAGGGCCGCTGAAAGCGGGGAATTGCGCCAGACCAGGACTTTCTCTGCAAGGTCCACATAGGACGCCACGCTCCGCAGCAGCAGCTCCGGATCCGGATGAAATACGACGGTGACGGCCAACAGTTTCATATCGCTTCTTTCTCCTGCAAAGATAAGGAAAAGTTGCGAATCTATGGAAAGATGGCTATTTTTGTACAGCGATGGCACACAATCGGACAAATATTGGCCTTGTAACATGGTTCGGGACACCGAACTATGGGACCAACCTGCAGGCGTACGCACTTTACAAAGCACTTGAAGAAAAAGGATATAATATCCTGATGATCAAGAGATTCAAGACGCCATTCACATTAAAGAACATCAAGGATAACTTCTTCTACGCCCACGGGATCCGCCGGTTCTGGAAATACGGCAGGGACCGCTTCCCCGCCAAGACCCGAAGCATCCGCCGCTTCTGCCGGACAGAAATGCAGACGGCCAACGTGTATACGCAGAAGGACCTGACCCGGCTGCTGGAACAGACCGGACTCTTCATCGCCGGCAGCGACCAGCTCTGGAACTGCCATGATCATTTCCGGGGATTCGAATTCCTGGACTTCGCCGCCGGGAAGCCCAAAGCATCCTATGCCACCAGCATCGGCACGGCGGATATCCCGCTCGAATATCAAGAGAAAGTAAAGGATTATCTCTCTGATTATAAGTATATAAGCCTCCGCGAGCAAAGCGGAGCTTCAAGTATCGCCACCATTACCGGGCGTCCGGATATCGCCACCGTGCTCGACCCTGTTCTCCTGCAGGACAAAGCCTTCTGGGAGGCGGAGGCCGCAAAGTGCAACCCGCGTTTCCTGCAGCACCTTGAATCCGGCAAATACGTGTTGTACTATATTTTGAAGAAGGATGCCCGGAATGCTGACCAGCTAAAAGGCATCCCCATTCCGGGCGGCGTATCGCAAAGCATCATCATCCCCTCCGGGGAAAATCCGGACTTCGCGCTGCCGGGCGCCAGGATTGTCGGGAATGCCGGCATCCGGGAGTTCATCGCCCTGGTCAAAGGGGCAGCCCTCGTCGTGACGGATTCGTTCCACGGGACGGCATTATCAATTGCACTTGAGCGTCAATTCATCAACACAAAACGCTTCTCCGACAACGATATAGCATCACAAAATATCCGTATCAAAGACCTGCTCGACCAGCTTGGCATCGGCGACCGGACGCCGGCTCCGGGAATTCCGTCCCTTGATTATGAGGCCGTGCGCCAACGGCTTGAGGCCCTTCGCGCGCAGAGCCGTTTATTCCTTGATAAAGTCCTTTCCGATGCAGACTGAACGCCACGCCGCCCTCCAAGCCTACGCCGGCTGGAACCAGAATCTCTCAGAAAGCCGTACCTGCGCTTCCGGCGGCACGGCCTGGCTGCTTGCCAAACACTTCATTGAAGACCTGAATGGTGTCGTTTACGCAACGGGCTTCACCCTCGCAAAAACCGTCAGCGTGATCCGCGCAGCCAGCCTGCAGGACCTCGAACAAACCAAAGGATCAAGATACGTAAGAAGTTCATTTCCAGCTAATCTGTATGATCAATTAAAACAAGACCTTCAGGCAAGACTTCCCGTGCTTTTCATCGGAACACCCTGCCAGGTAGCCGCTGTACGGAGCCGGTGGGAAAGATTCCGGAACGAGTCCGGAATGACAGGAGGAGAGTCCGGAATGACAGGAGGAGAGTCCGGAATGACGGGAAATGAAGATGACAGCCTGCTTTGCGCCGACCTGCTCTGTCACGGTGCACCGCCGCAGACTTATCTCGACGCCGAGATCCGGCATCTCATCGGAAACCGCCCTTACACCGATGTCCGCTTCCGCGGGAACGACGAGCACGATTATCACTTAAGCATCTGGAATAAAGAATCTTGCATCTATTCAGTTAAAGCAAGGAAGCAGCCTTATCTCCTGGCGATGCTCCGGGGTGTCACCCTGATGGAAGGCTGCTATCAATGTCCTTTTGCCAGCCCTCAACGGACGGGAGACATCACGCTCGGCGACTACATAGGGCTTGACCCGTCCGTCCGCACCAAGGCCGGAGGCCACAACATTTCCTATATCAGCATCAACACGGAGAAGGGCAGGCGCGTTTATGAGACCTTTCTCCGGGCTCAGCCGGCCTTCCGCTCCGTGGAGCGACCCCTCGGGGAGCGGCTCTCGGTCAGATCCTCCATACTCGAGCCCGCCGGGCGTTCCCCGCTCCGGGACAAGTTCCTGCAACGGCTCCCCCGCCTCGGATTCGCCCGGGCTGTCCGCCGTACCATGCGTATGGAAATTTTGAAAGAGTCCGCTTTTTACCGCACGCTCCATCACTGGGCGCATCTGGTCAGGAAGGCGCTGCGAGGCGGCAGCAACCGATAATCTCCCTTACAGGCTTTCGATCATAGCGCGCGCCGTGGCTGCGGAGGCGCCCCGCCCGCCCAGGCGCCCACGGATTTCATCATAGCCGGCGAGCATCCGCTCCCGGTAGGCCGTATCCTCCAGTATCCGGCGTACTTCCGCCACCAGATTCTCCGGGGTAAAATAGTATTGCAGCAGTTCGCGGAACACGCCCCGCTCCGCAATCAGGTTTCCGAGGCTGATATAGGACACATGAATGATGGCGCGGGCAATCAGCAGATTGACAGGTGCCGTAACATACCCCACCACTTGCGGGGTCCTGAGCAGCACGGCTTCCAGCGACGCCGTCCCGGAATTGATGACCGCGGCGGCGGCATTCCCGAGGACGGAATAGGTCTTCCCGAACACAACCTTGATATAATCCCGGTCGCCGAGATAGGCGGTATATTCCTCCGGGCGCCGGGCCGGTGCACCAGCGACGACAAAGCGGAAATCCTCATAGCCCGGAACGCTCCGGAGCCGGTCGGCAAACGCCACGAGCACCTTCATCATCGAGGACACTTCCCCGGCCCGCGAACCGGCCAGAAGGGCCACATACGGGCCGTCCTGCCAGCCGAGCGAAGCCATCAGCGCCTCCCGGGGCTGGATTTCGGCGCCGTCCACCGCATCGATGAGCGGATTGCCTTTGTAGACATACGGCACGCCCTTCCGGTCGAAATACGCCCGCTCGAAGGGAAACACGATGAAGAGACGGTCCACGTAAGCCTTGAGCTTGCGGACCCGCCTTTCGCGCGACGCCCAGACCTTGGGCGCAATATAATAGAAGACCTTGAAGCCCTTCTTGTGGGCGAATTCGGCAATCTTGAAATTAAAACCGGGATAATCGATCAGGATCACGACATCCGGCTTCCAGCGCAGGATATCCTCTTCGCAGGAGCGGACGTTCGCCAGGAGTTTCCGGGCCCGGAAAAGTACGGAGAAAAAACCCATGACCGCGCCTTCGGAGTAATCGTGGACCAGCGCCCGGCCACCGCGGTTTTCCTGATAAACGGCATCCATCAGCGGACCGCCCCAGAAGCGCATATCCGCCTCCGGGTCTTCGGCAAAGAGCCCCCGCATGAGGTTGGACCCGTGCAGGTCGCCGGATGCCTCGCCCGCTATCAGGTAATACTTCATTTCGTCAGCCGTTCCAAGTCGCCGTAATCCGTGCGGTCGAGGTTGCACGGTGTGATGGTGATCCAGCCGTCCTCGATCTGGACGTGGTCGGCATCCGGCGCGCCCTCGTCGTCATCGATGAAGTCACCGATCATCATATAGGCACGCTCCCCTTCTTCGAGCGGCGCATAATGTGCGGCGCGGTTGAAGCCGGAAGCCTCGTATTTCTCCAGCCGGTTCAGGTCCCATTCCTGGAATTCCCGGACCCAGTGGCCGCGTCCCTGACGCGTAAACTTGACGCCCTTCACCTTCTCGGGCGCAATGTCCGGGAAATTGATGTTATAGAACAGTCCGAAACGGCCTTCCGGCCAGTTGTCGAGCAGATTCTTCAGGATATCCGGCAGAAACTTCTCCACGACGGTGAAATCCGCGTCCGGCCGGAAATTGCAAAGGGATACCCCGATGGACTTGCAGCCGTTCATGGCGCCCTCCTCCGCCGCGCCGAGCGTAGCGGAGTAATTGGCCGCGGAAGAGGCGTTGGTCCCGTGGTTGATCCCGGTGATCACGAGGTCGGGATTGCGGTGTTCGTAGAAGTATTCGAGACCGAATTTGACGCAGGAGGCCGGCGTGGCGTCCAGATAGTGCCAGCTACCGGGCTTCATCTGAGGCAATGCCTTGTAAGCCAGCCGTTTGATTCCCAGGGAAACAGCCATGGACATGGCACTCTGATGGAATTTGG
>CAMUZW010000072.1 GCA_947165305.1 uncultured Bacteroidales bacterium | reverse complement strand
GTGACGCCGTAGGTGCCGGCGGGATTCTCCACGCCGTCCACCTCCAGCAGCCAGTAGTCATCCTTATAGAAGCCCGTCGTCAGCAGACGCACGCCGATGTCGCCTTCGTTCTTGTAGGTCAAGTTAGATGAAGCCGTGGAACTGGCCCGGTTGAGGGTAATCTTGCCGTCGTGCGTATCCGACATCACCCACGACCCGGTCGGCTGGAGGAGTTTGAAATCGACGTCCTCCACCCAGTCCTCGCCAGGTTCCTTGAAGGACCAGACGACCGGGAATTCCACTCCACCGGCTGGAGGTGTCGGCGGCGTAGGCGTAAAGCCTTCGCCGGGGACGACGAGGATATTGTCGAGGTACCAGCGACAGTAGAGGTCCGAGGACGTGGCCGCGCCGGTGAACGTCGTCGGACGGATCTTGAAGCGGGTATCGTTGTTGACGCCGGAAATCTTGAAGGTCTCGGTCTTCCATGACCACTTCTGAGGACCGTCCGCCCAGCCGTCCTTCTTCATCGTATGCGCTACAGGGTCACTGATCTTGGTTCCGTTCTCGAACACGCCCTCGCCTTCGATCTCAACCGCCAGCATCACGTCGTCCGGTCCGCCGCCGCCCACGTGGACGGACCAGTCGAAGGAGAGTTCCACGGCCGTAGCGCCCTGGAAGTCCATCGGAGGCAGCTTGAGGCCACCGACGTTCTTATTCTTGCTGAACTTCAGGTAGCAGTCCTGCAGATAGATAACCTTGGCCGAAGGGAACAGGTCTTCATACCCGTGTTTGACGACCTCTGCCAGGAATTCTTCGCCGAGGCCTTTCGCAGTATAGACATTCTTGGCATTGTCGTCCGCACTCTTGCCGACGCTGTCGCCGGCACCGGAAGCCGCCACGAACGGAGCGAGCCAGGAGAAGTCGTCCTGGAAGAAGAACAGGAAATTGACGCCTTCGTCCACAATCTCCACGGGAATCAGGTTGAAGGAAAGTTCACCCTTCTTACCCAGGGAATAGCCGCTGACCTTGACATTATGGCCGTTCAGGGAAGGAACGTCCAGGGAAGCGGGCGCTTCATACATATAGGCGGAGTACGTCCTGTCCTCGAGCGCGACAACGACCTCATATCCGCCGCCGGCAGCCAAGCCCATTTCGCCGCTGACGGTCACATACTCGATGGCGGAAGCCGGGTAGGTGCCGATGGTTTCGGTGATATCCGCCGGCTCCGGAAGGGCGATGTCGGCCTCGGTCGTTACGGTCACGTCATCGAAGGCCTTCACGGCAGGCATTCCGTTGACTTTGCCGGCAAAGCCGCGGATCGTCACGACCGAGCGGAACGGCTTGTCGAGGCCGGACACATAGGCATTCGTCGTACCGTCGGTAATGATGCCGCCGGCGGAGGAAAGCGCCATCACGGTCGCATTCTCGAGAATCATCGCCTTGCCGTCATCCAGGCCGCCAAGGTCCGAGACGGTCGCCCGGACGGCATTCCTGTACGCATCGCCCTCCTGTTTGACCGTCAGGACGAACTGGCTGGCAAGCGTATTGCCCCCGAAGATGACCTTTGCCGTACGGGGCTCGTCCATCGCGCCGCCGAGCATATTGTCCTCGACGGTGATTTCAACCTCCGTGTCACCGGTGCCGGAAGAGGGCGATACGAGCACCCAGTCCGGGGCCTGGAGCGTCCAGGGGGCATCCGAGACGACACGTACATACTGCGTTTCGGCGCCCTGCGCCGGGAAGGACAGCTCAGAAATGCTGCCCAGAACCGCCTGGGCCACTTCGAGCTTTTCCTGCTGGCAGCCGCAGAGGGCCGTCAAGGCAGCAAAAAGAACTATGGATATTCTTAACTTTTTCATAATCATCGCCTTTTAGAAATCCAGGCCGTCATCCCAACCGGGGTTCTGGGTCAGGTTGTGGTTGAGACTCCGTTCCTTGGCGGGAATCGGATAGAGATAGTCGCGTCCCTCGTCGAACGAATGAGGGATGGTATGCAGGGCGTCGATGCAGCCCTTGCCTTCCTCGGTGCCGGTTAGATAGATCTCGATGTCGGAGGCGTCGGCCGGTCCGACCTTGTAGGCCTTGAGGCTGGTCGAAGGCTTGGTACCGACATAGAAGTAATAATCATTGGTGCCGTCGCCGTCGAAATCATACTCTCCGGGGCCGGGGATATACATACCCAGCAGATTCTGGTTGAAGCAGTTGCCTTCTTTCCAGCGCATCAGGTCGAAATAGCGGCCCTCCCCTTCCATAAAGAGTTCGACGGCCCGCTCGCGGCGGATCTCGAGGATCACGCCCTTATTGGAGCCGGTCACATTGCTGTAACCGTATTCCGCAGAGCCGAGGTACGGGTCGGGATTGGCGTTGGCCGCGTCCAGCATCAGGTGAGGCATACCCACCCGGTCGCGGAGAAGATTCACGCTCTTGTCAAGATCCTGTTGCGTGAGGGTGCCGAGTTCGGCCTTGGCCTCCGCGAAGTCCAGCAGAACCTGGGCGTAGCGGATGACCGGGATGTCATTGTACGAGCCGTCCGCAAATTCGGCGTTGAGCCCCGCGGGCTGCGCGAACTTGATCGGATGGTATCCGGTGATGGTGTTGCCGAATTCCGGTCCGCGTTTCTTGCCGGTCTTGTCACCCTGCCAGACATAGCCGGGGGTGCGGATGGTCTGCGAGAGACGGGGATCGCGGCCGGCGACCTCGTCGGCGAAGCCCAGCTCTTCCCAGCCGGGACGGTCGGTGAACCGGGTTCCGTCGGCCATCAGGTACGAATCGACCATCTTCTTGGTCATGCCCGGACGGGCGGTGTTGGACATCACGGTGCGGGTACCGTCGTGCTTGACGCCGAGCGCCGCGTCCATATGGATGGAGAGGATGTACTCATCGGTAATCGCATCCGAAGAGGCGAACAGGTTCCAGTAGTCCTCATTGGGCTTGCCGTTGTTCCAGATGCGGTATTTGCCGCTCTTGATCAGTTCGTCGGCAGCCTCTGCAGCCAGGTCCAGATAATACGTATAATCATGCTCCGCATCCTTGAAACTCTCCGCATACACATCCGAAGCGTGATACTTGCGGAAGGTCCCCTCGAAGAGGCAGAACTGCGCCTTGAGCGCCAGGGCGGCATATTTGTTTGCCCGTGCGGAATACGCATACTTGGTCTCGGGCAGATTCTCGATGGCGTCATCGATGTCCTCGATCATCTTGCCAAGGATGAATTCACGGCTGTCGCGGGGCGCATAGAGCTGGTCGTCGGCGGAGCCGAGTTCCTTGTCCACCCACGGCACGTCGCCGAAGCGGCGGACCTTGTCGTAATAGATCAGCGCGCGGAAGAAGTGCGCGAGGGCGCCGTACTGCCGGCGGGCCGTCTCGTCTTCACACTGGTTCAGGGAAGCGAGCAGCGTGTTGAGTTTCCTCAGGTCGCTCCAGCTGCTGCGGGTCCAGTTGGTACCAGACTCGGGACCGAGCCGGTTGTTGCCGCCGCGGATGCGGTTGTCGAGGTTGCCGGTGATGTACACGTCGCTCTGAGAGGTGTACGGAGTCTTGTCCAGCAGGTTGTTATAGAAAGTATTGGAGAACAGCTGCAGGTCTTCCGCCGTGCGGAAATATGCATCCTGGCCGAACTCCGACAAGGGTTTCTTGTCCAGGGCCTTCTCGCAGGATACGAGGGCGAGGGAGGCCGCTAAAAGAATCATCAAATACTTTTTCATAATGACGGCCGTTTAGAAAGTGATGTCAATACCGAACATAAAGGTGGAAGGCCAGGGGTAGTAGCCCTGGTTGCGGACCGCCGCATCATCCGCCGAGCTCGCTTCAGAATTGCCCGTCGTACGGGTGTAGGCAGCCTCTGGATCAATATAAGGAGAGTTTTTCTTGAGCGGGGACGCATAAGCGAGGTTCTCGCCCGAGAAGTAGAAGCGGACCTGGTCCAGCCAGATCTTCTTCGTCCATCTCTTCGGCAGGGTGTAGCCGACCGTGACGTTCTTCAGGCGCAGGTAGCGGAGGTTCTGCAGGTAGCGGTCGTTCACGACACCCAGCTCGCCGCTCGTATTGGAGGCAACGTAGGTTCTGGGCCTCGGGAAGTACGCGTCCGGATTGTCCTCCGACCAGCACCGCTTCAGGAAGTCCTTCTGCAGGAAGGACGTGTAGCCGTAACTGAACGGGCCCCAGAACGGGGTGGAGAGATTGTCCGGATACCAGTAGTGGTTGCCGGTGCCCTCGATGAAGACGCTGACGTCGATGCCGGCCCAGTCGAAGGCGGCCGTGAGGCCGTAGTGCAGACGCGGAAGGGCGTTGCCGAGGATTTCCCGGTCTCCGGGCTTGTCGGCCGTGTTCTCGCCGTTGTCGATCTTGCCGTTGCCATTCAGGTCCTTGAAGGCCATGTCACCGCCCATCCAGCCGCCGGTCAGACGGCCGTTCACGAGGTCCTGGTTTACCAGCGCCGTGTATTCGGCCGCATCCTGGTCGGACGTAAAGAGCCGGTCGACGCGATAACCCCAGATCTCGCCGAAGGTCATCCCCACGTAATAATCGTTGAGGGCCTTGGTCGGATTGTCGAACTTGGTAATCTTGGTGTTGAACTGGCTGAGCGTGGGACGGATGGAGTAGCCGAACGTCTTGCCCAGGAGCTTGAAGCTGTCTTTCCAGGTCAGGGAGAGTTCATATCCCATCGTACGGAGGTCGGCCGCGTTCATCTTCGGAGAGGCGGCGCCATAGACAGCGGGGAGATCCTTGCCCTTGGTGAGCATACCGTCCGTATCGCGGATATAGCCTTCCGCCGTGAACTGCAGACGGCTTCCGAGCATCGCCAGGTCGATACCGACATTGGTCTGCTTCGAGACCTCCCAGGTCAGATCCGAAGATACTGGCGCATCCAGGTTGGTGTAACGCGCCATCGCGTTGCCCTCGCCGAAGGTAAAACTCTTGAAGGTCTCGAAGTTCACCAGGCGGAGGTAACTGTAGTTGCTGACGTTCTGGTTGCCGAGCGTACCGTAGGAAGCGCGGATCTTGAGGTTGTCGACGACCTTGCGGGCGGGCGCGAAGAAAGGTTCCTCGCTGATGCGCCAGCCGGCGGACACGGACGGGAAGAAGCCCCACTTGTGTCCTTTGGCGAAACGGGAAGTACCGTCATACCGGCCGGACACCTCGATCAGGTAACGGCCCTTGTAGTCGTAGTTGGCGCGGGCGAAGAAGCCGGCGAGCGCGTATTCCGTCTGGCCGCCGCTCACCTCCGGCGCCTTCTCTGTCGTAGAGATCAGGTCGAGGTCGGAAAGTTCTTCGGTAATGAGGTCATATCCCCTCGCATACACCGTCTTGCGGCGGTTGGTCTCCCAGTTGAAACCGGCCATCAAGGTCAGATGGTGGGCGTCCGCGAAAGTATCCTCATAGGTTCCGTACACGTTGGCGGCCATATAATTATAGGTGGCGATATTTTCGCTCATCCAGTTCTCATAGGCGCCGGTATTGCTGTAATGGGTGATCACGCCGGGGGTGGAAGAATAGTCAATCTCGTTGCGGCGGTGCGTATTGCGGTTCTGGTAGAACCGGTACGTGAAGTTGGCCTTGAGGTTGAACTGCTTCACGGGCGTGATGGTGAGTTCCGCCGTATTGGCGAAGTCCGTCCGGCGGCGGAGGTTCAGGTTGTCGCTCGCATAGCCGATGTGACGGCCGTTGGCGATACGGTAGTTGCCGCGGATCCAGTCGGTGACATAGGTCCAGGTGCCGTCGGGATTCTGCAGCGGGAAGGACGCCATCGCGTGGCGAGCCGCATAGCCCATACCTTCGTTGACATCACCCATACCCGGGTAATTGTAGGTCGAATTGTAGAAGGTCGTGTTGTTGCTGATGCGCATGAAGCGGTTGAGTTTCGCGTCGATCTTCGCCCGGAGGTTGTATTTCTGGTAGATGTCCGGCTTCGCCTTCATGATACCCTGCTGGCGGTCATAGGCACCCGAGAGGAAGTACTTGACGGTCTTGTTGCCGCCGCTGATGGAGATGGAATGGTTCATCACGGGGTGGATGTCGTTGTAGAGCGAATGGTACCAGTCCGTGTTGGCATAGTACATATAGCGCTCTTTGCCGCCTTCCTCCTTTACCATTACCCAGGGACGTTCCGGATTCTCGACCTTGTCGTTGACACGGAGGAGCAGTTCCATCATATCTTCCTGGGTATAGGTAGTGTAGTTGTTGCCGTTGGTGGCGTTCCAGAACTTGTCCACCGTATAGACCGACCAGTAACCGCGGGTCTCATAATCCGTGGAGGTCGTCGGCATCTCGAAACCGAACCGGCCGCTGTAGCGGATGCGGGCCTTTCCTTCTTCGGCCTTGCCGCTCTTGGTCGTGACGAGAATGACGCCGAAAGCTGCACGGGCGCCGTAGACGGCTGCCGCGGCGGCGTCCTTGATGACGGAAATGGATTCCACGTCATTGGGATTCACGCGGTCCAGGTCACCGACGGCACCGTCGATCAGCACGAGCGGATTGGCGTCGTTGATGGAGGTGATACCGCGGATGTTCAGGGAACCGGAAGCACCGGGCTGGCCCTGCGAAGTAGAAATGTTGAGTCCCGGGACCGAGCCCTGCAACATGTTGGTCAGGGAGTGGGCCGTACGGTTCTCGAGGTCATCCGAAGCGACCGTCGTGATGGCGCCGGTCAGGTTGACCTTCTTCTGGGTACCGTAACCGACGACGACCGTCTCTTCGAGGAGCATGTTGTCCTCCTCCATGACGGCGTCCATCACCGCCTGCGTGGCGGCGACGTCCACAAGGACGGTCTTATAACCCAGGCAGGAGACCTCGAGCGTCACCGCCCCGGCGCCGACTTTGAGCGAATACGTTCCGTCCGCCCCGGTCGTCACGCCGTTGGCCGTTCCCTGCTGCATGACAACAGCACCGATGAGGGGTTGTCCCCCCGCATCGGACACCTTGCCGCTGACACTCCTGTTCTGTGCGCCGAGCGTCAACGCGGCAAACAGAAACGCCACCGACAGGGAAATCGTTCTTAGCAATTTCATCATTGTGGTATTAATTATGGTTTATTTATAGTTGTCGATCGTAAAGGCCTTCGGGCGGGTCATCGTCTCCCGGGAGACATTCCCGAAGCGGTCCGTCACCTCGATCTCGATCGTGGATGTCGCCGAGGAGGCGGTGTAGCGGTAGAAGTGGATCCCCTGGGCGGTGATGAAACTCGGATTGTCCGCCACCGACAGCCGCTTCGCGGACATCGCGATGACATGCAGGGGGTCATAGGTGTAAACCTTCGTCGGAGTGAGCGTCTTGCCGTTCTCCGTCACTTTCACGTTCCAGGAAGCATCATAGTTCCAGATGTTCAGGAGAATGTCGTTCGCCGCGAATTTGGAAGAATTGTATTCATTCACATAGTCACGGAATCGTTCGTTCCCGTTCGCGAGGGTCATCTTCACGGTCTCGCGGACCTTGTTCATGTCATAGGCACGGAACTGATAATCCGCCGGACGTCCGGTCGCGCGGTACTGCCAGTCGAAGTTCTCTCCGTTGAATTTCATCACGGTGTAGCCGGCCGGAGCGCCGTCCTGGGCCATCAGGACACCGGAAAGATGGCCGGACCACCACCAGTCGCCGCAGACCGAGCCCGCATTGAGCTCACGGAAATTATTCGACGACATCTTGTCATAGACAAAGGTGCGGTGGGTATGGCCGGTCAGGAAAGTGACCTTGTAGCCGTTGAAGGCAGAGACCAGGGCCGCCGAGTTGGCTTCCCCCGTGGAATTGGCGCCGGACAGGTTGTACCACCATCCGAAACTGGAATTCGGATAGAAAATCGGTGCGTGCGTGGAAACGATGATCTCCGTGCCCTTCGGGACGTAGGACAGGTCTTTTGCGAGCCAGTTCATCTGACGGGCGGTAATGTCCAGGACATACTCGCCGCGATGGTCCTTCCCCGCCGCGACATTGTTGTAGTCGATGTCGTCGAGCACGATGAAATGGACCTTGCCGATATTATAGGAATAGTAGGTCGGGGCGATGTCCCTGCGGTATTTGAACTCCTTGGCGAAGTCCCCCACCTCGTTCATGTCATTGTCGTGGTTGCCCATCGTGTGAAAGACCTGGATGTCCTTGAACTTCTGGTTCATCAGCCCCAGATAGTTCAGGAATTCAAACTTGTTGTCGTACCAGTACAGGTCCCAGGTCATGTCGCCGAGGGTGAGGATGTATTTCTTGCCGGCCGTAGCCGAGAGCGACTTGTTCAGGTCGGCCGCAAAGGTGTCGAACTGCGTCATGTCGGAGGTCGTCGAGTTCCGGTTCGCCAGATGCATGTCGCCCAGCACGAACAGCGTGAAGTTGTCGTTGTTCACCTTCGTCAGGGAGAAGTCGACACGGTCCACGACCTTGGCATCCGTACTGACCGCACTGTGGAACTCCGGAAGGATGCCGTCCGAGGACACCTCATAGCCGGCCGGGATGGTCATGAACACATAGCCGTTCTCCTTGAGGGATTTCAGGAAATAGACGCCGTCCGCTCCGGTCGTCGTCACTTCATAGCCGTCCGACACGATCACATCCGGCACAGGATCGTCCCCGCAGGTTACCAGCCCGTAGATATTCACGCCTTCGGGGATCGTCACATCTATGTGTTTGATAATAAATACCTCCGTCGTACCGACCTTCTTCTGTTCGCTTCCGCGGGCGATATAGAACGAGTATTTCCCGTTCACAACATCCCGGTTCATCGTAAAGACCAGCTTGCTGGCGGAAACGGAAACGATGGGACACTCGAAACTGTTGTTGGAAACCGACCGGAGGACCACCTTGTCATCCTTGTTGATCCCGGTGTCCCCGCGCAGGTTCAGCGTCACATCGGCGCCGGCTTCGGTCTCTATTCTGGAGGGCAGGGAGATCTTGGTGATAATGATGCCGGCAGTATTGTTGCCGGGCTCCGGCTGATCATTCTTTTTACACGATACAACAAAAACAGCCGCAATTAATAATATAGAAAAAATACGTTTCATATTCTCTATTTTAACCCTCAAATATAAGATAATTCCTAGAAAATATTATAAAAATGAACAGATTTTTTCAAAAATCCTTATATTTGTCGGACGCAAAACATATAGTCTTTATATATGGAGAGTAAGCTTTACTACACGGTTCCGGCCGTACGTGTCTTCAACAGTGAGGTTGACAGACACTTCCTCGTATCCACAACCACAGACTTCTCAGGCGGCAACATCGACGATGCCACCGAAGAAGAATGGACCTATTAAAATGCGCTGCCTTATGAAAAAGTCATTGATTTTTGCCTTTGCAGCAGCATTCCTCGCACTGACTGCATGCCAGAAAGAAGTTAGCACTTCTCCCGCCGCACAGAAGACCATCCGTTTCCAGGCCTCCGACATCGAGACCAGGACCGTTTTCGGAACGCCGGCAGGCTCCACGTATCCTACCCTCTGGACCGACACCGACATCCAGATGGGCATCTCCCTGAACCTGTCCTCCAGCGACAAGGTCGCCGCCGACATCACCCCTTCGGCCGACGGCAAGACCGCTACGTTCAAGGCAGATTTTGAGAATCTCACCACGGCTTCTTCCTACACGTTCGTGGCCTTCTATCCCAATTCCGTCGTCAAGTCGGTCAACGCGACCAACAAGACCCTGAACATCGAATTCCCGGCCGGCCAGACCTCGACGGCGACGACCCCGGACGAGAACGCCCAGATCATCTACGCCGTATCCGAGACCTTCACGGAACTGCCGGAGACCGAGGTTCCGCTCCACTTCAAGCACGCTTCCGCCTACCTGCACCTCGTCTTCACGAATGCGGCGCTCAACGGCGCCACCGTCAGCGCGGTCAACATAACCTCCAGCACGCCGATCGTCGGCCGCTGGTTCTTCAATCTCGCCGATGCTACGATCGCCGAGAACGCCACCGGCAAGACCGTCAGCATCGCGACCGAATCGCTGGAGAACGTCTGGTGCGCCCTGGCTCCGGCCGACCTGTCCGGCGCCACCCTGAAGTTTGTCATCAACACCGACAAGGGGACCCTGACCAAGGAAATCACCCTCCCCGCTGACCGCAAACTCACCCCCGGCAGCATCAAGAAACTGACCGTGGACCTCGCCGGCATCGCCGTCCAGGAGCCCGTCGTCTACAAACTTGTCAAGAGCAAGGATGAACTCTATTTCGGCGACAAAGTCATCGTTGTTTCCGCCGGCGAACTCGAGAAGGCGCTCGGCGCCACGCAGAACAGCAACAACCGCTCAGCCGCCGACATCGCCAAGGAGGAAGACTATATCTACAACCCCAGCGACGCCGTTCAGCAGCTGGTCCTCGAGGAAGGCGCCATTCCGGGCATGTACTCCTTCAAGACAACCACGGGCTATCTCTACGCCCCCGGCGGCGGCAACTACCTCCGCACCAAGGAAGCCAAGGACGATGCCGGGACCTTCGCGATCACCATCGACGAGGCCGGCACCAAGATCATCGGACAGAAACCCGGCATCACGCAGGTGGAGATGCGGTACAACAACAACTCCAACCCCGACGGTTCCGTCAACAACCTCTTCTCCTGCTACGCTTCCACGTCATCCTGCAAGCCGGTCGTCCTGTACCGGATGGACATCGACCCGATGGATGAAGAGCAGTACTTCACGGCCTCCCTTCCGGGCAGCAGCAGCCTCTCCGCAGGCGCTCACACCGTGCAGGTATATGTCTTCGGCAATGTAGCATGGACGGCCACCACGACAGGCGGCACCCTCGACAGCGCCTCCGGCAACACCAGCAAGATCCTGACGCTCTCCATCCCGGAGAATACTTCCTCCAGCGCAATCACCTACACCGTAACCGTCTCCACGACCGCTTCCGTCTCGCCGAAGAGCTATGAGTTCACCCTCACGCAGGCCGCCAAGTCCGGCGAGAGCCTCCCTGCCGGCACGGTTCTGTGGTCGGAAGACTGGGAAGGCGGCGCTGCCAGCGATACGCCCTCCGCGTATATTGCAAAAGATTCGAAGACGACGGTTGTTTATAACAACGGAACGGTCACTTACACACAGTCATCGGCCGGCGTAAAGCTCTACGCAGACTACTTGGTCTATGTCGACAGCAAGTACACCGGCACGGACAAGCCCGCGGATAAGAAGATGAATCTCCTGCTTGCCAAGAACAATGGCACCTGGACGATTACCGGCATCCCTTGCAAGAACGTTGCGAAGGCCAAAATCACCTTCCGCTCCAACTATGGAACGGTCGGATACAGCAACCTTTCCACTACGACAGAGGGTGTCACCATCGGGGCTTTCACCACGACCAATTACACGAGCGACTGGAACAAGAAGGTGTATGTCAATTCGCACGAAATCACCTTCTCCGGCACGGCCGAGACCTTCGACCTGACATTCAAGAACTCCAACACATCCAACAACGTCCGTTTGGACGACATTGTCGTGGAAGTGCTCGAGTAGTTCGTCACCCCTCACCGTTACATCCCGCAGGGCCTCCCCTGCGGGATGTTTTTTATCCGTCTGCCAGTTTGTCATACATTGGCAGGA
>CAMUZW010000071.1 GCA_947165305.1 uncultured Bacteroidales bacterium | reverse complement strand
GCCCGTCACGTTGGGCGGGGGGATCACGATCGTATAAGGCTCCCTTTCATCGGGCTCACTGTGGAAACATTTGTGCTCCAGCCACCAGGCGTACCATTTGTCTTCGACCTCGGAGGGATTGTACTTCGATGATAATTCCATAGAAAAAAACAAATTACTAAAATCTTTCAAAGATACGGAAAAATCACGAATTTTTACTAAATTTGTTGAATGTAGAACCGAAACAATTAACCTTACGCTATTATGGCAGACAATAACAACAACCAAATCAGCCTCGAACTGAAGCCCGAAATCGCCAAGGGACACTATTCCAACCTCGCGATTATCTCCCACTCCCACAGCGAATTCATCATCGATTTCGCCACGATGCTCCCCGGCATTCCCAAACCCGAGATCGGCAGCCGCATCGTGATGACGCCGGAACATGCCAAGCGTCTACTCAATGCCCTTGCAGACAATATCGGCAAATATGAGAACCAGTTCGGCCCGATCCAGCTCGGTGGCCAGCGTCCCGACGGCGCCACCTTCAACCTCGCCGACCTCCCGGGTTTCAACGGCGGCGGCACCAAATCCTAGCATACATCATTCCGGACTGGTTCCGGAATCTGAAAAACCATGGACTTTTCTAAGATCAAAGCCTTTGCCTTTGACGTAGACGGCGTAGCGACAGAGTGCAAGGTTTTCTGCGACCCCGACGGTAACCTGCTCCGGGCTTACGACGCCAAGGACGGTTTCGGCGTGCGGATGGCCGCGATGAACGGCTACCCCGTTGCCGTGATTACGGGCGGACGGTCCGAGAGCATCCGGAAGCGTTTTATTACCAGCGGCGTCAAGCCGGATGACGTCTACCTCGGATCCCGGATCAAGACCGAGCAGCTCGATGAATTCTGCCGGAAATACGGCATCCTCCCGGAGAATGTGCTCTTTGTCGGGGATGACGTCCCGGACATCACCTGCATCCGGGCGGCCGGCATCGGCGCCTGTCCTTCGGATGCCATCGAGGAGGTCAAGGCCGTCGCCGACTGGGTCTCCCCCTACCCCGGCGGCCACTGCCTCCGCCATTTCATCGAGACCGTCATGCGTGCCCAGGGCCGCTGGAACTACGACGAAGCGCTGTATAAAAAGTCGTTTTAATGCTCAATCATTATCACATCATTCTGGGCAGCAATTCCCCGCGGAGGAAGGAACTGATGAAGGGGCTGGGGATTCCCTTCACGGTGGATACGGGCAACACTTTCGAGGAAAGCGTACCGCCGGGGACGCCGTTCGACGAAGTCCCCGTGCTGATGGCCGAGGGCAAATCGGAAGGCTTCCACAGGCCGCTGGAGCCGGATGAGATCCTCATCACCGCCGACACGATGGTCATCCTTCCGCCTTCTCCGGGCCGTCCCGGCGAAATCCTCGGCAAGCCCCGCGACCGCGAGGACGCCGCCCGGATGCTCCGTGACCTCTCCGGCCGGGAGCATCACGTCACGACGGCCGTCACGCTCCGGAGCCTGACGAAGAAAATCACGCTCACGGACACGACCGAAGTCTGGTTCAAACCGCTTTCGGACGAGGAAATCTACCATTATATCGATACCTGCAGGCCCTTCGACAAGGCCGGCGCCTACGCCATCCAGGAATGGATCGGCCACATCGGCATCACACGCATCGACGGCTCTTTCTTCAATGTCGTCGGCTTCCCTGTCCACAGCGTCTGGGAAGCCTTGAGCCACTGGGAATAGCGATGGCCAGTTACCTTCAGATAGAGAATATCTCCAAGTCGTACGGGGTCAAGGTCCTGTTCGACAGGATCGGATTCAATATCAACGAAGGCGACAAAGTGGCGCTCATCGCGCCGAACGGGGCTGGAAAGACCTCCCTGCTGAGGATACTTGCCGGCAAAGATTCGTCCGACAGCGGCGGCAAGATCCTCTTCCTCAAGGATATCCGCATCGCCTTCCTGGAGCAGGAGTACGGCTTTGACCCTTCGAACAGCATTTTTACCCAGATCCTTGACACCTCGCAGGAATGGACGGCGCACCTCGACCCCGAGCAGCTGGAGGAATACAAGCGCCGGATCCGGGAACTGCTCTCGCGCCTGCAGCTCGGCGACGGCTCCCGGCGGATGGACGAGCTATCCGGCGGCGAGGTCAAGCGCGTCGCCCTGGCACGGATCCTTGCCTCCGAGGCCGATTTCTATATCCTCGACGAGCCCACCAACCACCTCGACATCGACGCCATCGAGTTTCTGGAAGGCTTTCTGAGCCATGCCCGGTGCACATTGTTCATGGTCACCCACGACCGGTATTTTCTGGACAGGGTATGCAACACCGTGATGGAACTCGACCGCGGCCAGATCTATACCTACCGCGGCAACTACCAGAATTTCCTGGAAAAGCGTACGGAAAGGATCGACCTGTACAATGCCGAGACCGAGAAGGTCCGCAACATTTACCGCCGCGAGCTGGAATGGATCCACGCCTCCCCCTGCGCCCGTACGGGCAAGGCCAAATACCGCAAGCAGGCCTTCAAGGGCATTGCGGAGCGGGCGGCCGACACTTACCGCGAACAGAAGGTCGACCTGAGCGAAACGGTGCAGAAATCCACCTATCTCGGCAATAAGGTAATCAACTGCAAAGGCCTGAATTTCTGGTGGGACGGGAAGTGCTACCTGAAGGATTTCACCTATAATTTCCAACGTTACGAACGGGTCGGAATCGTCGGACGGAACGCCGCCGGCAAGACCACCTTCCTCAATCTCCTGACCGGCGGATGGGATCCTTCCCTCGGCGGAGAGATGACCGGCGTCATCGACCGGGGCGAGTCGCTCAAGATCGGCTATTACAACCAGTCCGGAATGATCTTCAAACCCGGCCAGACAGTGCTGGAAACGGTGAGCGACACCCATCTGCTGAGCCGGTTCCTCTTCCCGCACGACATGCTGACGACCCGCGTGGAGCGGCTCTCCGGCGGCGAACGCAGGCGGCTTTACCTGCTGACCATCCTGATGCAGCAGCCCAACCTGCTGATCCTCGACGAGCCCACCAACGACCTCGACATCGTGACACTCGATGTCCTGGAAGAATACCTGCAGGAATACAAGGGATCCTTGATCATCGTCTCCCACGACCGTCATTTCCTCGACCGCCTGGTAGATCATCTTTTCGTTTTCTGCGGCGAAGGCGTCGTGAAAGATTTCATCGGCAATTACACCGAGTACAGGACCTTCCTGAAGGATTATGAGGCGCAGCAGCGTGCGGAAGCCGGGGAGGCGGCGCCGAAGGTGAAGACAACAGCTCCGGCCAGACAGCAGAAAAGGAGGCTCTCGTATAAGGAGCAGCAGGAAATGAAGGCGCTGGAGGCGCGGCTCCCGGAACTGGAAGCCGAAAAGGCCGCCCTCGAGGCAGCCCTTTCATCGGGGACGCTCTCCCCTGCCGAACTCCAGACCGCCTCCTCCCGGTACGGCTCCCTTGCCGCCGAACTGGACGAGGCGGAAATGCGCTATCTGGAGCTTCTGGAATGGCTATAGCACCAGCTCTTCGTACCGGACGTTTGCCTGAATCCTGGTAGCAACCGTCGAACCGTAATTTCCACTATTGTCGAAAAAGTCCACGCGGGCCACATCCTCGGCGAGCATCTGGAATACAAACTTGATCGGAATATCAAGCTCAACCGTATATTGATTAAGCTTATCCTTGCGGATCGTATATCGGTTACAATTGTCTCCGACGATAACCTCATCTCCGGCATAGGCAGCCACGGCATTCGCATCGCGGATATCGTAAGCAAAACCGCGGCGGGTCGCTCCCAGGTCTATCACCTCGTAGATTAAGTTATTCGTGTAACTCATCCAGTATTTACCCTCCGGTGAACCGTAATCCGGCATTTTCTGGCACGAGAAGAGCAGAACGGCCGCAGAGAACGCGAGAAGAAGGCGGAAAAACATTTTCATGGCGTAAATTTTTTGATACTGCGCAAGATAATGATATTTTACCAAGGAACAAATATTTTTTTCGTACAATACTCTGCTTTCAAGGAATTTCGCTATATTAGTGCGTTCAATCGATTGATCCTCATGCTCCGTAAAATCAGAATCTCGCTCGCCGTCCTCAGCATCCTGGCCGTGACGCTCCTCTTCCTGGATTTTACCGGGACAGTGCACGCCTACCTCGGCTGGATGGCCAAAATCCAATTCCTCCCGGCGCTCCTGGCACTGAACGTGGGCGTCATCGCCGCACTCGTCGTCCTCACACTGATCTTCGGCAGGGTCTACTGCTCGGTCATCTGCCCGCTCGGCATCCTGCAGGACGGGATCGCCTGGCTCGGCCGCCGTGGCAAGAAAAACCGCCTCAAATACGGCTGGTCGCCGGAAAAGAAATGGCTCCGTTATACGATGCTCGGTGTAATGGCTGTCGCCATCATCGCCGGGATCGGATCGCTGGTCGCCCTTCTCGCCCCGTACAGCGCCTACGGCAGGATTGTCCAGAGTCTCTTCGCACCGGTTTACGGCTGGGGCAACAACGCCCTGGCTTACCTTGCAGAGCGCAAAGAGAGCTACGCCTTCTACCGGACGGATGTCTGGCTGAAAGGCCTTTCCACGCTGATCGTGGCCGCCGTGACGCTCATCGTCCTCGCCATCCTCGCCTGGCGGAACGGCCGCACGTACTGCAACACCATCTGCCCGGTGGGCACGGTGCTCAGTTTCTTCTCCCGCTTCGCGATGTTCCGCCCGGTCATCGACAAGGAGAAATGCAAGAACTGCAAATTGTGCGAGCACCGCTGCAAGGCCGCCTGCATCAACATCGACGGACATAAAATCGACTACAGCCGATGCGTAGACTGTTTCGACTGCCTGGATAACTGCAAGTTCGACGCGCTGAAGTACCGGTTTGCGTGGGGGAAGGAGATTCCGGAACAAGTCCGGAATGACACACAGGGAGTCCGGAATGACGCACAGGAGGCCGGCGCGGAGAGCAAGGGGACAGATGCCGGGCGCAGGGCGTTCCTGGTCGGGACCGCGCTGGCCGTGGGGTCGGTCGCCCTGAAGGCGCAGAAGGATAAGGCAGACGGTGCCATGGCGGTCATCGGGGACCAGGACGACGACCTCGAAGAGAAGAAGGTCGACGGCGGACTGGCACCTATCAAAGAAAAGAAGCGCCCCGCGCGCAAGACGCCCCTCGTGCCGCCCGGAGCAGGGAGCCTTAAAAAATTCTCACGACACTGCACGGCCTGCCAGCTCTGCGTCAGCGTCTGTCCCAACGGCGTCCTGCGCCCTTCGACCGGTCTCCTGACCCTGATGCAGCCCGAATCCTCCTACGAGCGCGGCTACTGCCGCCCCGAGTGCACGAAGTGCTCCGAGGTCTGCCCCAGCGGCGCCATCCGGAAGATCACCCGCGAAGAGAAGACCGCCATCCAGATCGGCCGCGCCGTCTGGGTGAAGGAGAACTGCCTCGCCGCCAGGGGCCGCCGGTGCGACAACTGCGCGCAGCACTGCCCTGCCGGCGCCATCCAGATGATTGAAATGGATCTGGACGGCCGTACCCGCAAAGTGCCTCTCGTCGATGAGAACAAATGCATCGGCTGCGGCGCCTGCGAGAATCTCTGCCCCGCCCGCCCTTACAGCGGCATCTACGTCGAAGGTTACACGATTCACAACGATATTTAATATGGACAGACGAGACTTTCTGAAAACGACGGCTGCGGCCGGAATGGCCGCGACGGTGGCCGCCCATGCTTCGTCCATCCAAGGCGTGCCCCCGGAATCTTCTTCCGGGATGACGTACCGCACGAATCCCAAGACCGGCGAGAAGGTGTCGCTGCTGGGATTCGGGATGATGCGGCTGCCCATGGAAGACGGACGGTTCGACCAGGAGACCGTCAACGAATTTGTCGACTATGCCCTGGCGCACGGCGTCAATTACTTCGACTCTTCCCCTGTCTACTGCCAGGGCTTGTCCGAAAAAGCCACGGGAGACGCCCTCCGGCGACATCCGAGGGAAAGCTACTTCGTAGCCACCAAACTGTCCAATTTCAACAAGGACAACCGCACCCGTGAGGGTTCAATCAAGATGTACCGTGATTCGTTCGAGAACCTGGGCGTCGGGTACATCGACTATTACCTCCTGCATTCCGTCGGCGGTGGCAGCGGCCTGGAAGAATTCGAAGACCGCTACATCAACAACGGGATGCTCGACTTTCTGATGGAGGAACGGGACGCCGGCCGGATCCGGAATCTCGGATTCTCTTACCACGGTGACATTTCGGTCTTCGACTACCTGCTCGCGCATCACGACAAATATCACTGGGACTTCGTCCAGATCCAGCTCAATTACCTCGACTGGAAATACGCCAAACTCGTCAACAAACGCAACACCGCCGCCGAATACCTTTACGGCGAACTCAGCAAGCGGGGCATTCCGGCCGTCATCATGGAGCCGCTCCTCGGCGGACGCCTGGCCAATGTGCCGGAAAGCATCGCCGCGCGGATGAAGCAGCGGGATCCGGACCGCAGCATCGCCTCCTGGGCCTTCCGCTTCGCGGGATCCCAGCCCGACGTTCTGACGGTGCTGAGCGGAATGACTCGGATGGAGCACATCGAGGACAATCTCTCCAGCCTTGCTCCCCTGCAGCCGCTCACAAAGGACGACCTGGACTTCCTTCAGGAGATTGCCGCCAAGATGATGGAGTTCGACACCATCCCCTGCACCGACTGTAAATACTGCATGCCTTGCCCTTATGGCATCGACATCCCGGCCATCTTCAGGCATTACAACAAATGTATTGCAGACGACAACGTCCCGGCATCGAGCCGGGACGTGAATTACCACAAGGCCAGAAGAGCCTTCCTGATAGGTTATGACCGCAGCGTGCCGAAATTACGACAGGCCGACCACTGCATCGGCTGCGGTCGCTGCGCCCGCCACTGCCCGCAGCGCATTGAGATTCCCAAGGAACTCAGGCGCATCGACAAGTACATCGAACGCCTGAAGCAGGAGTTAATCTAAAGGGCTTCCTGACGGAAATAAAAACCGGCTTCGCTGTAATCTTTCTTTACGGCGACGGTTACCTTGTATTGATAAGGTGTTCCCGTGCCGTCCCAGATATGCGGCTTGTCGATCGGAATGAAGGTCGCATAGGGTTTTGCGCTGCCGGCCTCGATCTTGACGGTCTCCTTCCGGCTGTTGACGAGCTTGCCCCGTGCATCCAGCACCTTGACCGTGACGCTGGCCTTCCTGGGTTTTGCGGTCCTGTTGCAGAGCATCGTATGGATCTCCACCTGATAGGCATTGCGCTCCCGGATCACCTTCTGCACCGCCTCGAAACGGGGGGATCCGTCAACGGAAGGCGTCAGGCATACATCCGGCGTCTTCTGTGCGAAGAGCAGGGTGCCGGAAAGGATCAGTCCGGAGAGGACAGTGAGCAATCTTTTCATAATACACCAAGTTTTTTACCTACTTTGATAAATGCGGCAATCGCTTTGTCGAGATGCTCGCGGCGATGGGCGGCGCTCATCTGGACCCGGATGCGGGCCTGCCCCTGCGGCACGACGGGATAATAGAATCCGGTGACGAAGATCCCCTCCTCCGCCATCGCGGCGGCAAAGCGCTGCGAAAGCGGCGCGTCGTACAGCATGACGGCGCAGATGGCGCTCTGGGTCGGCTTGATGTCGAACCCGGCGGAGAGCATCTTGTCACGGAAGTAATTGACGTTTTCGACGAGGCGGTCGTGGAGTTCGTTGCTTTCCCCGAGAATCTTGAAGGTCTCCAGTGCGGCCGCGGCGATCATCGGCGGGATCGAATTGGAGAAGAGGTACGGGCGCGAACGCTGCCGGAGCAGGTCGATGATTTCCTTCCGGCCGGTGGTAAACCCGCCGACGGCGCCGCCGAAGGCCTTGCCGAGGGTGCCGGTGAAGATGTCGATGCGGCCGTAGCAGCCGAACTGCTCGGCGACACCGTGGCCGGTCGGGCCGACGACGCCGGCGCTGTGGCTTTCGTCCACCATCACGAGGGCGTCATATTTCTCGGCGAGGTCGCAGATCTTGTCCATCGGAGCCACGTTGCCGTCCATCGAAAAGACGCCGTCGGTGACAATGATCCGGAACCGCTGTGCCTGCGCCTCCTGCAATTTCGCTTCGAGATCCGCCATGTCGGCATTGGCATAGCGGTAGCGCTGCGCCTTGCAGAGACGCACGCCGTCGATGATGGAGGCGTGGTTGAGCGAGTCCGAGATAATGGCATCCTCCGCCGTCAGGAGCGGCTCGAAGACGCCGCCGTTGGCATCGAAGCAGGAAGCGTAAAGGATGGCGTCCTCCGTGTGGAAATAGTCCGAAATGGCCTTCTCCAGCTCTTTGTGAAGGTCCTGCGTACCGCAGATAAACCGTACGGAAGACATCCCGTAGCCGCGGATCTCCATCGCCTTCCGGGCGGCTTCGATCAGGCGGGGGTTGTCGGCCAGCCCCAGATAATTGTTGGCGCAGAAGTTCAGTGCCTTGCTGCCGTCCTGGAGCGTGATTTCTGCGCTCTGGGCAGAAGCGATATTGCGTTCATTCTTATAAAGACCGGCCTCCCGGATCTCATCCAGGGTGTCCTGCAGATGTTTTTGGAATTTTCCGTACATAGCTTTGGTTATTTGTTTTCAGCTAACAAATATAACCAAATTTTCCTTACCTTTGCAGATTGGATAGAACAGAACACGAAATTTCCCGTGGAATGAAAAGAATTCTAGTATTTCTGGTCGCGGCCGTCCTGCTTGTCGCCTGCAAGCCCCGGGAAGGCCGGAGTTTCGAGACCATCGACTACGTCAAGCGCATTGCCGCCGATACGACCGGCGCCGAATTCGGCCTGGTCCGCGGCTGGGATGCCAACGGTTCCATCGCCATTCTCGGAGAGCCGGAAGAAGCCGTTTATCTGGCGGAGAGCCTGATGCTTTCGGACCGGTTCAACAACATCAGCGGCCGGGACGCGAACGACATGCTGCCCGATTTTGCCGGGGAGCGTATCGCCGCCATCCTCGACGTGGAGCATGCTCCTTATGCACAGTATATTCCCGGCATGGAGACCGTCCTCCGCGAAGTGACGGTCCGCGGTGTCCTGGCGGCCCTCGACACCGTCTGCCGCCTCAATTCATTCAACGAAGATGCGCTCATGGGCAAGCAGCGGGCCAAGGTTCTCGTGCTGGGTTCATCCGTTACCTATTCCTGCGGGTATGCCGACGTCGACACCCTGTTCAAGATGGCCTCCCGGAAGATTCCGGTCGTCACGCCCGTCGAGTCGATGCTCTCCCGCGCTTTTGAGGGCGCTACGGGAGCCTTGAACATCGGCGTCTGGGCCGATGAGACTGTCATTGCCTCCGGTTCATACCAGGCCGCGTTTGCCCGCTTCGCCGCCGCCCGCAAGGACCTCAAGGCCAGCCTTTCGCTGTTTTGCCCCGACCAGGAAGGCGATGCCGGCAACCGCCTGCTCAGCTTTCTTGACAAATATGCCGACGGCGCCGCGGCCATCCCGATGTCGGTCCTCCTGCTGGACGACTATGGCGTCAACATCCCGAAACTGAAGGAACAGCTGGATGAAATCCGCCGGATGGAGAGTCCCGAAATGGTCGATTACAACAAACTGCTGTCGCCGGATTTCCGCTTCGTTGACGCGTCCGACGCCGTCGTCTCCGACATCTATCAGCTGCTCCGCAAGCGCAATCTCTTCACGCACAATATCGCCTATCCCGTCCTCGATGTCTTCCAGACCCTGACGGCCGGCGAGCACTTCGTCCTGGTACCGTCCCAGACGAAAAACATTCCGGAGGAGACCCTGGAATTCATCAAAGAAAACACGACAGCCGTCCAGAAACACTATGCCGTACAAGGAAAGCATTAATCCGAAGGAGCTGGAATGCCTTCCCCTCGCCGCCTTTTCGGGGAAGATCATCGTCGTGGATGCCCCCGGCCCCGCTTTTGAGAATGCCATCCGGTATCTGAAACGCCAGAAGGTCATCGGCTTCGACACCGAGACCCGGCCTTCCTTCGTCCCGCGCGTCCATTATGGAACGGCCCTGCTGCAGCTTTCCGGGAAGGAACGGGCATTCCTTTTCCGCGTCGGCAAACTGGGCATGCCGCGGAAACTCTGCAGGATCCTGTCTTCTGATAAAATCATCAAGGTCGGCGCCGCCGTGCGCGACGACATCCGCGGCCTTCAGCGCTACGCCCCTTTCAAAGACGCCGCCTTTGTCGATCTCCAGCAGATGGCCGAGGAGTACGGCATTACCGATAAGGCCGTCAAGAAACTCTCCGGCATAATCCTCGGCGTCAGGATTTCCAAGGCGCAGCAGCTTTCGAACTGGGAGGCGGAGGCGCTCAACGAGGCGCAGTCCCTCTACGCGGCGACCGACGCCTGGATCTGCCGTGAAATGTATTTGAAACTGATTCATGGATAAAGTTATTCTACGGCACGGGCGGGACGAATCCGTCCGCCGCTTCCACCCCTGGGTATTCTCCGGGGCCATTGCCCAAGTATCCGGCGCTCCCGCCGAAGGCGACATCGTCGCCGTCTGCAGCGCCGAAGGAGAGCTGCTGGCCTACGGTCACTGGCAGATCGGTTCGATTGCCGTCCGGATTCTGAGTTATGACGACGATGTCCTCCATCCGGGCTTTTTCGGGCGGATGATCCGCCGGGCCTACGAAGTCCGTGCGGCCGCCGGCCTGACCGGACGCGAAGACCTGACCTGCTACCGGCTGGTGCACGGCGAAGGCGACGGCCTTCCCGGCCTTATCGTCGACTGGTACGACGGCGTCTGCGTGATGCAGGCCCACTCCGTCGGCATGTTCCGTGCCCGCAAACAGGTTACGGAGGCGCTCCAGGCGCTCTATGGCGATGCCCTGAAGGCCGTTTACGACAAGAGCTCCGGCACCGCTCCCTTCAAAGCCGGGCTCGAACTCATCGACGGCTATCTCTACAAGGCGGATGGCTTTACGGCCGAAAAAGGCGAAGTGCTGGAGAACGGCTGTAAATTCCTTGTCGACTGGACAGGCGGCCAGAAGACCGGTTTCTTTCTGGACCAGCGCGACAACAGGGCGCTCGTCGGCGCTCTTGCCAAAGGACGCAACGTCCTCAACCTCTTCTGCTACACCGGAGGATTCTCCATTTATGCCCTCAAGGGCGGCGCAAAGCATGTCGATTCGGTCGACAGTTCGGCCCGCGCGATGGATATGGTAGAAAAGAATGTGGCGGTCAACGGATTCGGATCCGGGGAGCACACAGGTTACTGCACAGACGCCATCGACTTCGTCAAGGCGGCCCCCGCCGGGAAATATGACCTCGTCATCGTAGATCCGCCCGCCTTCGCGAAGCATCGCGGCGCCCTGCAGAATGCCCTCAGGGCCTATCGGAGACTGAACGCTGCGGCCATCCGCGCCGTCGCTTCCGGCGGACTCGTGTTTACCTTCAGCTGCTCGCAGGTGGTGGACAAGGAGGCCTTCGCGCTGGCCGTCTTCTCGGCAGCCGCCGAAACGGGACGCAGCGTCCGCATCCTCGCCCGGCTGGGCCAGGGCGCCGACCATGCCGTCAATATCTACCACCCCGAAGGGGAGGATCTCA
>CAMUZW010000070.1 GCA_947165305.1 uncultured Bacteroidales bacterium | reverse complement strand
CCCTGAAAAAGAAATAGGCTGAATCTTCCCTTCTGAAAAAACTCCCTCTCCGCAACCCGGAGGGGGAGTTTTTTTTCGATTCCCAAAAACTAGATAAATCGACATTTCTAGCTACCTACATTCCGCGGATGCACTTCGAGGTGCATCCGCTATTCAACCCGAAATTCGTTGGCCATGTTGACCCTCCCCCAGGCATGCTCAAAGGCGGGTAACGATGGCCTCCGGCACGATTTCGGCCCGGAGGCCATGCTGACACGCCCCACAGGCACCTCAGGGGCATCCAGAGATGGCCTCTGAATTTCGCAATTGCTCCAGAAACAAGTTCCTCGGCGCAGCCTTCGCAGGGACGGGAATTTTCACTAAATTTGCACTGTGAAACCGAAGCAGTACATATCGATCCGGGGGGCGCGGGCCAATAACCTGCAGGGAGTGGACGTGGATATTCCGCGCGGAGCGTTCGTCGTGCTGACGGGCCTCAGCGGCAGCGGCAAGTCCTCGCTGGCCTTCGACACCCTCTATGCGGAGGGCCAGCGGCGGTACATGGATACCCTCTCGACCTATGCCAAGCACTTTATGGGCATTCTCGAGAAGCCCGAGGTCGACGAGATCACGGGGCTCAGCCCGATCATCGCCATCGAGCAGAAGACGACCGGCAACAACCCCCGCTCCACCGTCGGCACCATCACCGAGATCTACGACTTCCTCCGGCTCCTGTACGCAAAAGGTTCACGGGCCTATTCGCCCGCAAGCGGCAAGGAAATGGTCCGTTACACCGACGCGCAGATCGTCGACCTTATCATGACGACCTACGAAGGCCGGAAATGCCTGCTGCTCGCCCCGCTGGTAAAGGGCCGCAAGGGCCACTACCGCGACCTGATGGAATCCCTGCGGAAACGCGGCTATACCGAGGTCCGGATTGACGGGGAGATCCTGTCGCTTGCCGACGTAGAAGCCCTGGACCGGTACAAACCGCATTTCATCGAGCTCGTGGTGGACAAACTCCGCCCGGAGGCCGGCGACGAGAAACGCGTCCGCGACAGTGTCGTGACGGCGCTCGGGACCGGCAAAGGCTCCGTCGCCATCCTCGACATGGAGACCGGGGAACTGCGGCATTTCTCCAAGCACCTCGTCGACCCGGAGAGCGGCCTTTCGCTCCAGGAGCCGCAGCCGCATTCGTTCTCCTTCAATTCCCCGCAGGGGTACTGCCCGCACTGCAAGGGCCTCGGCACCATCGTAGACGTCAATGTCGAGACCATCATCCCCGACCGCAGCAAATCCATCGCCGACGGCGGCATCGTCCCCCTCGGCAAGGTGCGGGAGAACCGCAAATTTGACATTATCCGCGCCATCGCGCGAAAGTATAATTTCTCCCTCTACGACCCGATCGACGCCATTCCTGACGAGGCTGTCATGCTGATCATCTACGGCTCCGACGAACTTTTCCGCGTCGGTGACGGCACGCTCTCGGAGATGGTCGCCTTCGGCGGAATCGTGGAAGACATCGAAGACACCGTCGTCTGCCCCGTCTGCGGCGGCACCCGCCTCAACCCGGAGTCCCAGTGCTTCAAAATCGACGGGAAGACCATCTCGGAGGTATCTGCCTATGAAATGACGGAGCTCTATGCGTGGCTCCAGACCCTGCCCGGAACCTTCAACAAGCGGGAATCCGCCATTGCGGGCGACATTCTCAAGGAACTGCTCGACCGGGTCCGCTTCCTGCTGGACGTGGGGCTCGACTACCTCTCGCTCGACCGGGCGACGGCCTCGCTATCGGGCGGCGAGTCACAGCGGATCCGCCTTGCCACCCAGATCGGTTCGAAACTCGTCAACGTGCTGTACATTCTGGACGAACCGTCCATCGGCCTCCATCAGCGGGACAACCGCAAGCTGATCGCTTCGCTCAAGAAACTGCGGGACGAAGGCAATTCGGTGATGGTGGTCGAGCACGACGCCGAGACGATGCTCAGCGCCGACTGGCTGGTGGACGTCGGGCCGGGTGCGGGGGAAGAAGGCGGCCGGATTTGCTTCAGCGCTCCGCTGGACTACCTCCTGAAGGGGAAGAAACCTTCCGCCGAGGTCCTGCAACACTGCATTACCGGGCCTTCCCTGACACTGGACTATCTCAAGGGGGAGAAATCTATTCCCGTCCCTTCGTCACGCCGTCCCGGCAACGGAAAAACGCTCGGCATCCGGGGCGCGACGGGCAACAACCTCAAGTCCGTCGACATCGATTTCCCGCTGGGCTGCCTCATCGGCGTGGCGGGTCTCAGCGGCAGCGGCAAGTCTTCGCTCGTCAACGAGACCCTGATGCCGGTGCTGAAGAACAAATTCTACCGGTCCAAGCTCAAACCCCTCCCGTACAGATCGGTGGAGGGTATCGGCAACATCGACAAACTCATCGAGATCGACCAGTCCCCCATCGGCCGCACGCCCCGGAGCAATCCCGCGACCTTCACGGGCGTGTTCAACGACATCCGGGCCCTGTTCGAGGACACCCCGGACGCCAAGGTGCGGGGCTTCAAGGCGGGCCGGTTCAGCTTCAATGTGCCGGGCGGACGCTGCGAGGAGTGCAAAGGCGCAGGCATCAAGGTTATCGAGATGAATTTCCTGCCTTCGGTGAATGTGGTCTGCGAGCAGTGCCGCGGACAGCGCTACAAGGAAGACACCCTGGCTGTCAAATACAAGGGCAAGAACATCAACGACGTGCTCGAAATGCCGATCAGCGAGGCCTATGAATTCTTCAAGCCGATTCCGAAGATTGCCGCGAAGCTGAAAGCCCTCGTGGACGTCGGGCTCGGTTATATCCATCTCGGCCAGAGTGCCGTCACACTTTCGGGCGGAGAGTCACAGCGCATGAAACTGGCCGCCGAACTCTCGCGTCCAGGAACGGGCAACACGCTCTATATCCTCGACGAACCGACGACAGGCCTGCACAGCGCTGACATCAAGGTCCTGCTCGAGGTGCTGCAGCGGCTGGTGGACCAGGGGAATACGGTCATCATCATCGAACACAACCTCGATATCCTCAAGAGCGTGGACTATCTGATCGACATGGGGCCCGAAGGCGGCAACAAGGGAGGCTATATCGTAGCGCAGGGGACGCCGGAGCAGCTTGCCGCCGACCCGTCGTCCGTCACCGGTCCCTTCCTCCGGGAAGTTATTGGAGGGTAAATCCCAGCGCCGTAATCGCTTCGGGGGCTTCCGCCTCCGGATAAGTACCGGAAATGACCAGGAGGGCAGGACCTTTGAAGGTCCCGGTCTTCAGTGTAATCTCGAATTGGAATGTCCCGTAATCTTCTCCGGTATACTGTATCGAACCTTCCTGAAGAACGGTCTTGCGCTCCACGTCGGTAATCTGCCACTGATAACTGTCGCATCTCGGGTAGTTGATCTCGACGGACAGGACATCGCCGGCAGAGAAATTGTTGTCGCCGTCTTTCCTGTCGGCAATACTGACCTCATTGACCGGGCAGGGCATGTCGTAGCAAAGGACTTCCGGATGGCCGCCGCCGATCCTGGGGCCGCAGGTCGCCGCACTCAGCAGCGCCCAGGTCGTCAGGAGGGCCCCGCCGAGTTTGTATTTGGCACGGATGGCCCTGGCGTTCTTGCCGCCAGACAGGAATACCCAGAGACTCGCCGCCAGGAAGGCGGCACCGATACCGATGTAGATGAATAAATATTTGATACGCATAGCACTGCAAATATAAGAATATTTCACGGATTCGTTCAAAAAAATGCCTTCTTGAACGTATCCTGCAACAATTATGCTTATTTTTGCATCTATAGAAGCAAAAAAAGCATATGAAGTCGAAATGGTTTTTTGTCTATGCCGGCGTAGGAATCGCATTCGCCGCGGTTTCCCTCTGGGTCTTTCTCTCGCGCGGCAGGAATGCCAAAGCCATCCGCGCAAAGTATAAACTGGGCGGAGCCCTGCTGACGGCATGGGCCATGCTTTCGGCGGCGGGATGTGAAGGACCGGGACCTTTTGTATCCTGCTATGATCCGGTCCAGCCGAATCCGAACGAGAACCAGGAGGTCACCTGCTACGATGTCGCCACTCCCTTCTGCCAGATATACATACAGGTCAAAGGGAAAGAAGGTTTTGATGCCCGGTCCGGCGATGTGCTGGTCATCCATATTTCAGATCCGGATTGTAAGCAGTATGCCTGCAAGCTGTTCTACGGGGATGATCCCGCCAACCTTCTGCAGGAGGGCAAACTGGACATTCCGGCCGGCAGCGGGAGCGAGGTCGGGCTGGAGTGGACACTCTCGACGGGAGATTACCACGGAGTGGCAACCCTCAAGATCAGCGGCCTTGAGCAGGACAAGGAAGGGAACGACATTGAAATTTATTCCAAATTCTTCACGCTTACCATTCAATGAGCGGCCTTCCGCACATCGACAATATCGTTTTTGAACTGACGGAGGCCTGCAACCAGTGTTGCAGGTTCTGTTATAACTACTGGCGGGACGGCAGCACGCCCCTGCCGCCGCCCGATCCGCGCCTCGTGCGAAGGACGCTCCGGAAACTGCTGTCCCAGGCCTCCGTCGGGACGATTTCGTTCTCCGGCGGCGAGCCGATGCTGCTTCGCAATATCCACGACCTGGCCCTCCGCGCACGTTTCAAGGGCGCCCGTGTCAATGTCCTGACCAACGGCGGCCTGCTGACGGAGGATGCCATCGCCAACTTCAAGAGCATCGGCGTCGGCGCCGTCCAGATTCCGCTGCTGAGCGCCGAAGAGGCCGTCCACGACTACCTGACACAGGTCCCCGGCTCCTGGAAGAAGGCCGTAGACGCAACCAGACGGGCCGTCGAAGCCTTCGGAAAAGGAGCTTTCACCGTACTGGTCATCACCAGGGTCAATGCGCCCGGAATCCCGGAGACGCTCAGGCTGATCGACCGCCTCGGCATCCGGGGCGTCATGGTCAACCGCTTCAACCTCGGCGGCATGGGGCTGAAAAATCTCCGCGAACTGGAACTGGACCGGGACACGCTCCACAAGGCTTTCGCCGATGTCGAATCCTTCGCAGCCGCGCATCCCGATATCCGCTTCGTCAGCGGGGTCTGTACCCCGATCTGCGTGATGGACCCGTCCCCGTACCCGCACATCCAGTTCACCTACTGCACCACCGACTTCACCCGCCGGCCCGTCACGGTCAGCTTCAGGGGCGACGTCAGGTTCTGCAACCATTCTCCGCATGTCCTGGGGAATATATACGACAGGCCCGTCGGCGAAATCCTGACGGACCCGGAGATCATCGCCCGCTACGCGGAAATCCCGGACCACTGCCGGGACTGCAAACTGCTGAAACGGTGCAACGGCGGCTGCCGCGCCGCCTCGGAGCAGGTCTTCGGCACCTTCTCCAGGCCGGACCCCCTGCTGAAGATATAGGATTCGTTCAAACAGACAGGTTATTGAACTAATCCTATCGTCATATCGAATGCTTTCGTTCAAAAAAGCCCTTCAATGAACTAATCCTAAAGCATCCGGTCCAGGAATGCATCATCTACAGGCAGCAACCGCTTCAACTGCTCTCCGGATGCCCCGAACCTGGCACGGATCTTTCGGATGACTCGCACAAGTGAGCGGTAATCCAGTTTCGTGGGATCTGAGACATCATATACATTCAGGCATTCCTGCCTGATGGCAGCATAAATCTCATTATCCGAATAGGAGTCCTGCACTGTCTCTCCATGTATGCCTCGCACAATATCCTCTAAATTCCACTGTTTAAGAAGGTTAAAAAACTGAATGGATGAATTGTTGAACGCTCTCTCTACCGAGAAGACATCCAGAAAGCAGCCCGGCAGGACTAGCCCTTCCGACGATACACGTGTCCCGGCAGGAAATGAATATCTGGATTTCAGGACCTTGAACCGCTGTCTGTCCGGCAATTCATTGACCTCCACGCCGGTCTCCACCGAGATGCCAAAGTATGCCCTTATGGAACTCCATCGATATGTGAATGGACTACTGATTCTTGCCCTGAATGGATTTCGCAGAATATATGCCACCTCCTGGCAGAATGCCCTCATATCCGTTACGGGAAATAGTCTATACGCCATCCCCCGGATCATCGTCTTATGATACTTTCTGGCAACATATCTCCCCATCTTCATCTTGAACGTCAGGAAAAATCGCGCTATGTCATCCCTTCCGGCACAGAGAAGAATATGGATATGGTTAGACATGATGCAAAAACAATATACCTTGATGCCGGTCATCATCGCGCTCTCGGCAAGGATATTCCACGCGGCTTTATAATCATTGTCATCATAGCATAGCAGGGCATCTTTCAGTGCGTCTGTACAAAAGTGATAATTATTCCTCATGTCGCTTCTCGTTTTGGTAAGGACAAAGAAAGAAAAGATTATCCGTTAGTAGAAATAACTGACGGATATCTTAAAAAACCGTGTACAGAATGGTTCCAGACCTGTCTTGAAGACCTTGCCCGGGTAAGAATCTGAACCATCGGCGGCCCATGAAGAATCCGGCCAAGTTATTATCAACCAGCTGATAATATCTTACTAAACACCCCTATCCGAAAGTGTATAGCTACTGAGGATTCGTTCAATAATAGACGATTCTGAACTAATCCCTCTCCAAAACCATAAGGATTCGTTCAAAACACACACGAAATGAACGAATCCTCTCCAATCAGACGCCCGGATGGGCGGACTCGTAGGCGTCCAGGGCGCGGGCCATGAGGGTACGGCCGACAGCGGCAATCTCTTCCGCGTGGGAATACCCATAGACCCCCTGATAAGAATCATAGGGCATGGATACGAGGATATCCGGCGGGACTAGCTGCGCCTGCAGGGCTGCGATTGTCTGGTTCATGATGCCGAAACTCCGGTCCAGGATGGAAAAGTAATTATCATCCGCCCGGGCCGGGATGCCGGTCGCCTCGCTTTCGGCGGTCAGCCGGCGGGTTCTCCGTCCGGCTGCGATTCCTTCCTTGAGCAGCTCGCCTCCCCTTTCCAGGGAATTCCGGAGCCGCTGCAGCACCGCACCGTCCCGGACGGCCAAAGTATCCTTCCACAGAGCACGCGCCTCATCGCGGATGAGCGTTTCATCCTCCTGCATCGCCTCCCTGCTCTGCAGATATGTCCGGATGCCGGCCGCATCGATCCGGTTGACGTCGAAGCCCACCAGGATGTCGCCCGGTGTCCGCGCGACCCGGTTGAGGGGGAACGTATTGACAATCCCGCCGTCCACGAGTGTCCTTCCCCGCCACCGGACCGGCTGGAACATGGAAGGGATGGAGATAGAGGCCCGGATGGCATCGAAGACCGGCCCTTCCTGCAGCAGTACCTCTTCTCCCGTAAACAGATCCGTCGCCACGGCCGTAAACGGAATGGAAAGGTCCTCGATACGGACGTCCGGGACCCGTTTGCGGATGGCTTCTATCACCTTGTTTCCCTTCATCAGATGGCTTCTGCTGATGGAAAAATCCATCAGTGAAACAACCTTGGCCGTGTCCAGGGCGTATAACCATTCCTTGAAAGCATCCAGGCCGCCGGCGGCATAGACGCCGCCGACCAGCGACCCGGCGGAGGTTCCGGCGATCGACGAAATCTCATATCCGCGTGAAAACAATTCTTCTATGGCGCCGATGTAGGCGAATCCTCGCGGACCGCCGCTCGACAGGACCAATGCGACTTTACGGGATGGCATCTTCTTACAGTGTCTGGCCGCCGATGAACTCGCGCATGATCGAAGTGGGAGGAATGGCGGCAATCTCGGCAGGCTGGAGCGGAACGATGTATTCGAGGAACTTCAGCAGGCGGACCGCTTCGGTGTAGGCCGGCGAAGAGGGAAGAATCCGCCGAAGAAGCGGCTCGGCGTAATATTTCAGCAGCGGGAACTCGTAGATCAGCGCCGTATTCATCAGGACATTGGCATTCTCCTGGAACGGGAAGATATACTTGCCTTCTCCCCTTCGGACACTGTGCCAGCGGAGGATGGTACCCTCCGGCGTGATGCCCCGCACGCGGTTATCGCGGACAATCCGCCGCAGAAGCCGGTTGTCGGAAGTAGACATGCAGTTGTTCTCGTCCAGGTTGAAGGAGGTCAGGCAGGATGCATAGATCCTGTAAATCCGGGAATTATCCACCTCAGGGACCATGGCCGGATCCAGGGCATGGATCCCTTCCATGATGAGGATATCCTTCTCTTCCAGATGGAGGAAGTTCCCTTCGAACCGTTTCATGCCCGCCGGGAAATCAAACCGGGGAATCTCCACTTCGCCGCCGGCAAGAAGCGTATTGAGGTGCTCGCCCAGCAGCTTGAGGTCCATGGCCTCGAGGCATTCGAAGTCAAGATTACCATCCTCGTCCCGCGGCGTACGGTCCCGGTCCACAAAATAGTTGTCCAGCTCCACGACTTTCGGACGGAGTCCGAGCACGCGGCACTGCTGCGCAATCCGGAGCGACGAAGACGTCTTGCCGCTGGAAGAAGGGCCTGCGATAAAGACGATCTTGATCTGCTCCCCTGCCGAGGCCACCGCATCGGCAATCTGGGCATAACGCCGTTCCTGGCGCGCCTCCTCCGTGTTGATCACCTCTACGGCCCGGCCGTCATGAATGGCCTTGTTGAGGCTTCCGACACCGTCGATCCGGGTAATCCGGCACCAGTCCGAATACTCTTTCAGCGCGGCGCCGATACGCTCCTGCTGCCGCACGGGGACGACCTTGGTGATATCTGCCTCAGAGGGCGGCTGGAGGCAGAAGCCTACGCCGACCTTCACCAGATCAAAGACCTGCAGGGTCCCAGTAGACAGCACAAGCGGACCATGGAAAGAATCCGCAAGATCTCCCAGATAATAGACGCTGCAGAAATACCTTCCGAGCGAGCGCTGCAGCTCAACCTTGAGAGGCTGTCCATTCTTCCGGAAGATATCCAGGGCATCCTCCAGATGGATCTTCCGCCGCGAAAAGGGCTGATTCTCGGATACGATGGCCCGCATCCGGCGGAGGATGGCATCCAGGTCGTCCTGCGTGACCGGATACGGCCTGGTCACCCCGTTCTCTTCCCGCTGACGTTCCACGATCTCACAATACAGACCGCTGGGGAGGGCGTGCTCCACCATCAGCACCTTGTCGGGATAGAGTTCCCGCACCGCCTTCTGCAGCACAAACTGCAAGGAGCGGATATAGGTGCGCCGCCCGTCATCGTGGTTGTATCCGAGGAATGTGACTTCGTGCGGCCACAGGATCGGCGTATCGAGACCTTTGAGCTTGTGGTCCAGCAGGGCGGCCAGAACCGGGTATTCCGCCCCTGTCTTGGGATCGCGTACGATGCGGCAGATCATCCGGGCCGCTTCGCCCAGGGTAATGCCGTAGGGGATGTCGTAGTCCCTTCCGTCGTTGGTGCAGTGAATCGTAACCTTGTCCATCTTGTCGTCAGGATTAGTTATTTTGCTTCGCGCAGGGAAATGGCGAAGCCACCGCCACGGGCGATGCGGAGGGTGTATTCCTTGGATGCATCCACCGTCTCACGGGTGATGGTGTAGGCCTGCGGAGCTGTCTCGTAATCGGCTTCCGGGGCATCGGCATAGACGGTTGCCTCATACTGCACGCCCGGCTTGAGGAAATCGAGCGTGAAGGTCACCGTCTGCTCCTCGGGACCGCCGACACCGCCGACATACCAGACGTCGCGGGGCGTGGCGCCCTTGAGTGATTTCGCACCTTCCGGCAGAGCATAGACAAAGCGTGCGGCACCGCTGATGACATCCTTCCGGCCGTCCGGGAGCTTGGCCAGCGATTCGGCGGAAGCGTTCAGCGTCGAGAGTTTCGGATGACGTGCCGTCACGATGACCTTCCGGGGTTCCGCCTGGATATAAATACTTCTGTCCCAGTCCACTGCGACGTCCTTGATAAACTGGAAGGCATCCGGGAAGCGTTCGTAATTCTCCGGCAGGTCGGCCGCCATCTGCAGCGGCGAGTAGAAAGTCACATAGAGACCCAGCTGGTTGCAGAGCGTATGGTGCATCTTGCCCTCCTGGCCGGGCGCGGTGATGGACATATCCTGCTCGAAGATGCCCGGGGTGTAATCCATAGGGCCGCCCTGGAGACGGGTGAACGGCAGGACGGCGGTGTGGCCGGGGTTGATCCGCGCGCGGAATTCCGTTCCCATCGCACTTTCGTTTCCGATCATATTCGGCCAGGTGCGGCACAGGCCCGTCGGGCGCACGGCCTCGTGGGCATTCACCATGATATGGTGCTTCGCCGCCTCCGTGATGGCATAGTGATAATGATTGATCGTCGGCTGGCTGTTATGGCGCTCTCCGTAGGGAATGATGAAGCCGACATAGCCGCTCTTCACCGCGTCATAGCCATACTGGTTCATCAGGGTATAGGCCTTTTCCATCCAGCGCTCGTAATTCAGCGTGGATGAGGAGGTCTCGTGGTGCATCACGAGCCGGACACCCTTCTGGTGCGCATATGCATTCAATGCCGGGAGGTCGAAATCGGGATACGGTGTCAGGAAGTCGAAGACAAAGTCTTTCTTCTTGCCGAACCAGTCCTCCCAGCCTTCGTTCCAGCCCTCCACCAGGACGGCGTCGAAGCCGTTCTCGGCGGCGAAGTCGATGTAGCGGCGGACATTCTCGTTGTTGGCACCGTGCTTCCCGTGCGGGGTCGAAGCGGCATAGTCGGTGACGCCGAGCTGCACGGAAGGATAATCGGAGGTATAGGACCATTTCGTCTTGCCGGTGATCATCTCCCACCACACGCCGACATACTTGACGGGATGTATCCAGCTCACGTCCTCGATGACGCAGGGGTCGTTGAGGTTGAGGATCAGGCGGGAGGCGAGTACGTCCGTAGCGGAAGGACATACCATCACCGTCCTCCAAGGGGTCTTGCAAGGGGCCTGGAGACGTCCCTTGACTCCCTGCGCGTCCGGGGTCAGATGGATCTGGAAGGTCCTCCTGGCCGGATCGTACAGCAGGTTGGCTGCCGGATAATCCAGCACGGCGGCTTCGTGGATATTCAGATACAGCCCATCGTCCGTCTTCATCTGGATGGCCGTCTGGACGCCCCAGGGCGAATAGCCCTCCTGGGAGGCATTCGGGATACGCATCTCCTCACAGTAGCGGCTGATCTCCGAGAGGCGGCACTCCTTGAAGTTGTACTCCTGCGAATCGTAGTCGCCGGGCACCCACCAGGCCGTATGGTCTCCGGTGAGGGCGAATTCCGTCAGTTCTTCCTGGATGTTGAAATACACCAGTTTGTTCTCCAGCGGGAATTCGTACCGGAAGCCGAGGCCGTCGTCATACAGGCGGAACCGGATGTTCATCGCATTGCCGAGGCTGTCCTTCAGGGAGACCAGGGCTTCGTTGTAATGGTTCCGGATCTTGTCTTCCTCACCCCATACGGGCGTCCAGGTCTCGTCCAGGCTGTCCTTTTCGACACTTACGACGGCAAATCCGTCCGTGAGCGACGTCCCGTCCGTCAGGTCGAATCCGAGCCCGCTCGGGAGAATGACATCCTCCCCGCCCCGTTTGAGGGCGTAGTAAGGCCTTCCGGATCCGGAGAGTCCGAATTGGAGCGTCAGTCCTCCGTCCGGGCTGGTCAGGAGGGTTTCATCCAGGCT
>CAMUZW010000069.1 GCA_947165305.1 uncultured Bacteroidales bacterium | reverse complement strand
ACAAAATGGCCCTCCTCGCGGCGGCCGTCACCAACTGTTTTTTGCATCATTACCTTTTTTGCATCATTACCACTTTTTGCACCTATACCAACACTTATATGAAAGAAAAAGAGACAGATTCTTGCGAACCTGTCTCTCCGTGCGGATGGGGAGAGTCGAACTCCCACGGGCCAACGCCCACTACCCCCTCAAAGTAGCGTGTCTACCATTTCACCACATCCGCTCTTTGGTTTGGGACTGCAAAGATACAAAGGTTTTTTGAATCTGCAAATTTTTTTTGAAAAAGATTCCGGGACAAGCCCGGAATGACGCAAAAGGAAGCAAGCACGGAATGACGCGTTTACAGCAGCCGGGCACGACTACAGCAGACAGGACTCGGCTACAGCAGACCGTCCGGGATGCGGAGGATGAGGGTCTGCGTGGAAGGATCGGCGGAGATCACGAGATCGTCGTGGAGGGGCAGAAGAGCCTCGGCACCGGCAGGCGTCCGCACATACAGGCACAGGTTGCCGGGGATATCCTCGAAGCCCGTGACCGTCCCGGCAAGGACGCCGGTCTCCGTGAGGACCGTCCAGCCCTCGAGGGCCGCCGGATCATCCTCATCCATCTCGATCTCGGCAAACACCTCCCGTCCGACAATCTCCTCGGCATCTTCCAGCGACCGGAGTCCTGTGAGCCGGCAGATGGCCTTCGTAGAGCCTTTCCGCGTCATTTCGGAAATAAAGTAAGGAACCGGAAGTCCATCATCATAGATGAACACCGGTTCCTTGAGATCGATTTCGTCGGGAGAGACAGTCCTGAATCCCAGCAGGACACGGCCGTCGGTCCCGTCCGAACGAAGGACGCTCGCGATCGGAAGCATTATGCTTCTGCGTTCTCGGCAGGCGTCTCGACAGGCTCGGCGGCAGCCTCTTCGGCGGCCTTCGCAGCCTCAGCTTCGGCCTCGGCCTTCTTGGCAGCGAGAGCCTCGGCACGGGCGGCGTTTACCTTGGCCTCAGCAGCCTTGGCAGCCTTTGCCTTTTCAATAGCCTCATTCTTGAGACCGGAGATCTTGCCAGCGATCTTTGCATCGCGCTCAGCCTTCCAGGCAGCGAATTTGGCAGCAGCCTGCTCCTCGGTCAGCGCACCCTTGGCGACACCGCCCTGGAGATGCTTGCGGAGGAGAACACCCTCATAAGAGAGGATACGGCGGGCCGTGAGCGTCGGCTGGGCACCTACATTGAGCCATGCCAAAGCCTTCTCACCGTCGAGAATGATGGTAGCAGGGTTGGTGTTGGGGTTGTATGAGCCGAGCTGCTCGATGAAACGACCGTCGCGCGGAGCGCGGGAATCAGCCACTACAATGTGGAAGAATGCGAAATTCTTCTTTCCGTGGCGCTGTAAACGAATTTTAACAGCCATTGTGAATCTGTTTTAAATAATTAATAATTGTTGTTATTGCTTCCTACCCGAGGAAGCGGACCGCAAAGATAAGAATAATTTTTTAATATTCAATATTGCATTGGAAGACAATGTGATCAAAACAGACATCTTTGACCATATCTTCCCGTGATGAAGTCAACGACAGCTTCATTTCATCTACGTTGCCGAGCGGGGCCAGATCGACCGTCTCCCACGTCGTCACGATGGGATTCTCATCCTTTGTCATGTCGGCCAGGGAGAAAGTCACCTCCCCCGTCTTCACGCCGCCGAGATAGCCCGTAAAGGTAACCTTCGCCCAGTCCTCCGCGGTAAACGGGCCGCCGGCCAGGCCGGTCCCGAAGCGCGCGGCCTGCACGAAACGGTGCGTATTGTTGACGAGGAGGGCCTGCGGAGCGATCGAGCACTGCTCATTGTACAGCGTCATCTTGATAAGTTTCTCGGGCATATGCTCCGTCTGACGGAATACCAGGAACGCCGTCTCATCATCGAATCGCTGATGGGCGACCGTATGGAAAGGCGTCTTGGCTGCATGCTCCGTCAGATCCGGGTCTACGCCGCCGGCGATGCAGAATCCGCCCGCAAGGGCGCCGTCCGTCACCTCCGACGAGAAACAGACAAGACCTGTTCCCGCAAAGATATTCGGCACCACAAAGACGCTGTCGTCCTCAAATTTGATGTCGCTGTATTCAAAATCGCAGTCCAGTCCGAAGACGTACTTATTCCGGTGCTTGTCATCTTTCCAGCACGAAACGGCCGTCAACACCGTGACAGCCGCCAGTAAAATCCATTTGAAGTATTTCATTATCCCCTCCTCGGAGCGAAAACCTCCGGTTTATTGGTTACGGACGTCAGGATATCGCTGATAAGATAGGTATTGACGACACCCGCATCGCTCTCGGTCACCATCTTCACCAGCACGCAGTCGCTCTTGCGATACGTGACGATGATCTTGGCATAGCCGCGGGACGATTTCTTGCTGACCGTAGCCGTTATGACGTAATGCTTGCCGTCATCCTTGAGCGAGAGTGCGGCATCGTTCTCTGAGGCCACCGTCCTGATCTTGCCTTTGATGCAGTTCAACAGCGTGCTGCTGAGCCCGGCAATGACGGGATTGGACGCCGTGTCAAACAGACGTCCGTCGGCATACTGGGCATTGTGGATAAACACATTCCGGCCGTTGATGACAAGCTTGTCGCCACGGGGCGTAGTGTAGTGCATGCCAAGTTTATCGGGAGCCGTAAAGTAGAGAATGCCCTCCATTTTCACGGTCTTGCCGGAGGCCTTGATGAGACGGGTGTGATCGAAATGCCCCTGCATGTTGGTCTTCGATGCATTGGCCTTTTCGATCTTCTCATACACATCGGCATCCGCGGCGAAAGCGCACAGCGACCCCAGCATGGCGGCCGCCATGGCGAAAAACCATTTCTTCATAAAGCTAGAAGTTGAATGTCAGGCCCACGCCGGACGGCGTAGCGCCGAAGTTAAAAGCAGCCTGCTGCGGCTTGCCGAGGGCATTGGCATAGTTGACGGTGCGCTTGAGGTTCTTGTGCCCGACAGCCAGGAGGATGGCGCCGGTAATGGCAATGGCCGTACCCGCGACGGCGATGGAGCCGCCGACTTTCGATTTGTCAACAATATCCGTCCACATATTGTCCAGCACCTCTGATATGTCGGCCTGGCCGAACGAAAACACAGCCACCAAAGCGACCACGACAGGCATGATGACAACCCCGGCCAGCATCAATCCGCCACCGGCGGCCGCGCCGCCGATCATGAAGAGGGATCCGCCGATGAGCATCCACATACCGGTCGTCTGCAGCACGGCAGATTTCTTCCAGAGCGGATTGAAGTCAATGCCGTTGACATCCCGCAGGATCTCGGCACGCTCTTCCTTCGAGAAGGGAACTTTCTTCTCCACTTCCTTCCCCTTCTTATTCAGCACAGTCTGGCGCTGGGCCAGTTTGGTCCCTTTGAGGACGAGATCACCCTTGGACCAGTCGATGACACCGGCCGCATCGAGGGCGGCGACATCGTCATCGGTCAGGATGACCGCCTCGTTGGAAGCAAGCGGACGATATTCATTGGCAGACGCATACTGCGGATATGCGTACTGGGCGGAAGCGTTATACACAAAAGCGGACAGAAACGCCGCAGCTGCAATCAATAACAACTTTTTCATAATTTCTCTTAGTCTAAAATACGTCTTACAAAGATAGGACATCCCGAAGAATTACGCAAATGGCGTGCCAGCGGCCGGGATCCCCTACTCTCCGTATATCTCCTTCAGACGGGCACCGAGGTCCGCGCCGCGGAGTCCGCGGGCGACAATCTTACCCTCGGGATCGACGAGGATGTTGTCGGGGATGGACTTGACGCTGTAGGTGTCGGAAGCGACCGTCTTCCAGCCCTTGAGGTCACTCAGATGGATCCAGGGCATCTTGAGGTCGACGATCGCCTGCTTCCAGGCCTCCTTGTCGTTGTCGAACGACAGGCCGATGACATCAAAGCCCTTGGCGTGATACTGATTGTAGGCGGCGACGACATTGGGCATTTCGGCCCGGCAGGGGCCGCACCAGGAGGCCCAGAAGTCCACCAGGATCCAGTTGCCCTTGCCGAGGAACTCGCTCAGCTTGTGAAGGTTGCCGTCCACATCCGGCTCTTCCAGATCGATGAACGGCTGTCCGATCACCTTCTGCTTCGCCTCGTTGATGGCCGCCCACTTGGCGTTCTGCTCATCGAACTGCCGCTTGCACTCCTTCGCATAGGGATGGCGGCTGTAGGCGTATTTCCCGTCGAAGGGATTCTCGATGGAGGCATCCTCGGCCTCCTCCAGGATCTGGTCCATAAAGGCGGCCGGGAGCAGGTTGTCGCGGTTCTCTTCGAGGATGTTCTTCAGGAGGTCCGAATACTCCTCATAGGCCGCGGCAAGGCGCTCGTTGGCGGCGGTGCGCTCCTCGGATGTCCCGGCGGTCTTGCCGAGCCGGCTGGCGGTGACAATCTCGAAATATTTGTCCGTCAGGGCCTTGTCGGTTTCGAGAAGTTTCTCGTTGAGCGGGGAGGCGGTCATCGAAGTATCGACCAGATTGAGGGCGACAGGGGTCCCGTCATTGAAGAAAAGGGTGCGCCAGTCAGCCCCCGCTTCGGCAATATAGAGCAGCGCATCCTTTCCGGCCTTGCCGGCGAAGGAGAAAGCGCCGTCCCCGACCACCGTGCTGTCGAGGGTCTCTCCCGTCAGGTTGTCGACGAGGTATACGGTAAGTCCGTCGGCAGCCGTGGTCTTGCCGGAGACGGAATAAGCAACTTCAGAGGAGCAGGCAACCAGGGTTGCAAGCGCAAGCAATGTGCTGAGAATCTGTTTCATATGGATTGAATTGTTAAGCCCATTTATCGATGGCCGTCGGAGTGCGGACATCGCTGAGATACTGGATATCAACGAGGAACCACTGCCCCGTGGACGGCTTCTTGCGGAGCTTGACGGGACGGAGGCTGTCGGCGCCGCCGGATGACAGGAAGAGCGTCGCCCAGTTGTCGCTGTAGGAATAAGGATTGGACGTCACCTTGATCCGGTACGGCCTGGTGGGTGTATACTGATTCGACGGCGTGGCGCCCTCGAAGAAAGAATTCACCTTGTAAAATTTACCGTCCATGAACCGGTCGGAAATCTGCTGGATGCCCATCGGGGTATACGGTTCAGGGCCTTTGAGGAAGTTGAGCATCGCGATGCTCTCCTCCCGGTCGTCCTCGAAGCGGGTGAGGGCGAGGAGGGAAAGGGCCGCCACGGCATATTCATCCGTCAGCGCCGCCTCCGGCAGGGCTTTCAGCTCCGCCAGATTCTGCGGAAGGGATGTAAAAGTAAAGGTCTTTGTCTTGTTGGTAACCGCCTTGGTAATCTTTTTCCCGAGAATTTTTCCGAGGCCGGAGATGAGTTCATTGATAATATCCATTATTCTGCATGCAATTTTCTACAAATATATAAACAATTTTGGTTATATTTGTATGATATGTTCAAGGTACTGAAATTCGGCGGATCCTCGGTGGCGGACGCAACGGCGACGTCACGGGTATTGGATATTATCGCGGCGGAAGCACGCGAGGGCCGCCTGATTGTCGTCGGTTCGGCCATCAGCGGATGTACCGACGGACTGCTCGCCGCAGCAGAAGGCGACCGCTCAGGCCTCCCCGATCTCCAGAAAAGGCATTCCGACATCATCCGCCGGCTCTTCACCGGTGCCGAACGCCAGGCCGCTTCCGACGAGATCCGCCGGCTGTTTGAAGAGATGTCCGCCGCCCCCGACGACGAAAAAGTCACCTACGGGGAACTCTTCTCAACCCGGATCCTGGAGCGGAAACTCGCCGCGGAAGGCTTCCGGACGAAGTGGCTCGATTCACGGTCCCTGATTATCTGCGACGACCTTGAAGAGACCCGCCGGCGCATCCGGAAGGCCGTGGAAGACCCCTCGGTGGATATTTTCGTCGCGCCCGGATTTATCGCAAGCACGCGCGAAGGCAAGGTTACCACGCTCGGACGGGGCGGATCCGACTACAGCGCCGCGCTCTATGCGGCCGCCGCCGGCGCCGACGCCCTCCGCAAATGGACCGACGTCCCCGGAATGATGACGGCCGACCGCCGGAAGGTGCCCGCGGCCCGCACCATCCCTTCCCTGAGCTATTCAGACGCCGAAACCCTGGCCCTCCGCGGAGCCAAGGTGCTCTACGCGCCCGCCGTCAGGCCCGCGATGGAAGCCGGCATTCCCATCCATATCGTCAATACCTTCTGCCCCTCGGACCCCGGAACGGTCATCTCGGCAGTCCCCTCCACGGGAGCGGCCGAGTGGCTGGGCGTCAGCGCCAGGGAGCATACCATTTACCTGACTTGCAGCCGGGCGGCCGGAAGGTCTTCGGAGATCCGCGCTGCGGCGGAGCGGCTGGAAAGCGTTCTCCGCGCGGAAGGAATCGCCCCGAAGGAGATCCGCTGCACGGAGCGCGGCGTCGAGGCTGACGTCAAGGAAAGCGTTGAAACCGCCGCGCTCATCGCCATCCACAGGGATTTCTTCGAGACGGCCCCCGTCGATACGATCGACCTTTTCATTGCCGGAGCCGGAGCCGTCGGGAAGGCGCTGATCGACCTGATCGGCCGTTCCCGCGAGACCCTTGAGAAACGCACCGGCAAGGCGCTCCGCATCCTCGGCATCGCCGACAGCCGGCACTTTGCGATCAACCTCGCCGGCATCAGGCCGGAAGAGGCCGGGAAGATTCCCGGAACAAGCCCGGGAATGACGGAGGGGGGCAATTTCACGGAGGAGGTGATCCGCGTGGCGCCCAAAGGGGCGGTATTCGTAGACTGTACCGACAGCATCGACCTCTACCGCAGCTATACGGCCCTGATGGAGGCCGGGCTGCACATCGTATCCTCCAACCGCCGCTCCCTGGCCGTTCCGTTTGTAGAATATGCGGCCATGAAAGCCGCCGCCCTGCAGAACGGCGTTTCTTTCCGCTATGAGACGACGGTCGGCGCGGCGCTCCCCATCCTGGAGTCCATTTCCCGGGGAGCCAACAGCTGTGACGAAGTCCTTTCGATCGAAGCCGTGGTATCGTGTACGCTCAACCAGATCCTCGGCGAATACACCCCGGGCGGGGTTTCCTTTGCCAAACTGCTGCGCAAAGCGCAGGAGAGCGGGCTCACCGAACCGGACCCGCGCCAGGACCTCGACGGAAAGGACGCCCTCCGCAAGATCCTGATTCTCGGCCGCGAGGCCGGCATTCCGCTGGAAGAATCCGACGTGGAAGTGACGCCGCTGATCCCCGAGCCGCTGGACCATCTAGATCTGGAATCCTTCTACAAGGCCCTGGAAGGGATGGAACCGCTGTTCGCCAAGGCCTTTGAAAAAGCCGCGGCACAAGGATGCCGGAGACGGTTCGTCGCTTCGATCGAGCGGGATCCTTCTGCCAGGACGGGTTACCGGGCCTGCATCCGTGTGACGGACGTCGGCAATTCACACCCCGCCTATCAGCTGCGCGGTACGGAGAACGCCATCATCGTGCAGAGTTCGTTCCACCCCTATCCCCTGGTCATCCAGGGTGCGGGCGAAGGCGCCCTCCAGGCCGCCTCAAGTATTTTAAATGACATTCTGAAATGAAAGTAGCCGTTGTCGGAGCCACCGGTCTGGTAGGCTCCAAAATGTTGGAAGTATTGGAAGAACGGGGATTCCCGGTTACGGAACTTTTCCCGGTCGCATCGCCGCGCTCGTACGGGCGCAAGGTAAAAGCCTTCGGAAAGGAGTGGACGGTGGTCTCGCCGGAGGAAGCCATTGCCGCAAAGCCGGCCGTGGCGATATTCAGCGCCGGAGGCGCCGCTTCAGGCGAACTGGCCCCGAAATTCGCGGCCGCAGGTTGCTACGTCGTGGACAATTCCTCTTTCTGGCGGATGGATCCCGCCGTCCCGCTCGTCGTGCCGGAGATCAATCCGGACGCCCTCCGCAGGGACGCCCGCATCATCGCCAATCCGAACTGCTCCACCATCCAGATGGTGATGGCGCTCGCGCCGCTGCACAAGGCATTCGGCATCAGGCGGATCGTCGTTTCCACCTACCAGAGCGTTACCGGCAGCGGGATGAAGGGCATCCGCGACCTCGAAACCGAACGCGCCGGCGGACAGGGCACTTTCTATCCCCATCCGATCGACCTCAACGTGCTTCCGCATATCGATTCCTTCCTTGAGACGGGCTACACCAAGGAGGAGATGAAGATGGTCAACGAGACCCGCAAGATCCTCGGCGATGCATCCATCGGCGTTTCGGCCACGACGGTGCGGGTGCCGGTCGAAGGCGGGCACAGCGAGAGCGTCAACGTCGAATTCCTCCGGCCCTTCACCCTGGAGGAAGTGCGCCGCCTGCTGACGGAAATGCCCGGCGTCACCGTGCAGGACGACCCGGCCAACAACCTCTACCCGATGCCCATCTATGCATGGGGCAAGGATGACGTCTTCGTCGGACGCATCCGCCGCGACCCTTCAATCGAGAACGGCCTCAACTTCTGGTGCGTCAGCGACAACATCCGCAAAGGCGCCGCGACCAACGCCGTCCAGATCGCGGAAGTGCTGCTCCGTAACGGCTGGCTGGGTTAAACTTTAAGACAATGGCTGAACTGAATACGATACCGGACCTCGAATTCTTCCGGGAGATCCTGTCCATCGACTCGACCTCCGGGAACGAACAGCCGCTGCTGGACCTGCTTCGCGAAAAGATGGCCGGAACATGCCCGGCAATGACGCAAAGCACCGACGGCAAGCACTGGCTCCTCCTGCAGTACGGCACCCCGAAAGTCGTCTTCTGCACCCATATCGACACGGTCCCTCCGTACATTCCCCCGACTTTCATCGGGGCGGATGGCCAGCCCTGCGAGCCGCAGGATGCTGTCGAAGTCCGCGGACGGGGCGCCTGCGACGCCAAGGGACAGATCCTCGCCATGCTCACCGCGTGCCGTCAACTGGCCTCCGAGGGCGCTTCGGACTTCGGCCTCCTGCTCCTGACCGGAGAAGAGACCGGGTCCTGGGGAGCGAAGGCCTTCGCCAAGACCGGCTTCCGGGCCCCGTATCTCATCATCGGTGAGCCCACGGAGAACAAGATGGTCTCCGCCTCCAAAGGGACGAAATCCTACCGGCTGACCTTCCGAGGAGAGGCCTTCCACTCCGGATATCCGCAGTACGGCCGCAGTGCCGTCGATGCCTTCGTCGAATTCTGCAATGCCCTCAAGGCTGCGGATTTCGGCATCGATCCCATTCTCGGCGAGACCACCTGGAATATCGGCCAGCTCCATAGCGACAACCCGCAGAACATCCTCTCCCCCGAACTCACCTGCCGGCTGTATTTCCGCACGACATTTGTTTCGGACCAGGCGGTACAGGACTGGATGTCATCCGCTCCCCGTCAATGGCCGGAGCTTTCCCTCCGTCGGTCAGAGCCCGGCTCCTGTCATTCCAGGGCTTGTCCCTGGAATCTCTCCGTCGAGGCCATCGGCGGAGACTCACCGGCGGAGTACCTGACCCTGCCGGGCTTCGAAACCGCTCCCGTAGCCTTCGGAAGCGACGCCCCGCACCTCACGAACTTCGGTCACAAGATCATCTGCGGCCCGGGCAGCATCCGCTTCGCCCACCGCGACGACGAGCACATCCTCGTCCGCGACCTGGAAACGGCCGCCGGGCAGTATGTCCGGATGTACCACGCCCTTCATAATCAAGGAAAATAAAGATAATCACTATGAAAGTCATCATCAGCGGATACGGCCGGATGGGCCATATGGTAGAGAAAGAACTGCAGCGGAGAGGCATTGAGATCGCCGAAGCCAGCGAGGACATCACCGCGACAGACCCGGCGCTTGCCAAAGACTGCGTCTGCATCGATTTCACCTGGCCGGATTCCTTCCGGAAGAACTACCCCTTCATCGCGAAGCACTTCAAGGCAGCCGTCGTGGGGACTACCGGCTGGAGTGACATCCTGCCCGAGGTCCGCAAGGCTTTCGAGGACGCCGGGACGCCGCTCATCTACGCCTCCAACTTCTCGCTCGGGGTCAACGCTCTCTACGCCGCCGTTACCCGCGCCGCGGGAATGCTGAAGGGCGCCGGCTATACCCCCGCCATCGAGGAGACACACCATATTCATAAACTCGACGCCCCTTCTGGCACGGCCAAAGTACTGGGCACCCTTGTCGAGCAGAGTCTGGGCGAAAAGCCGGAAATCACCGCGCACCGCGAAGGTGAGGTCCCCGGCATCCACACCGTCACCTTCGAATCAGCATGCGACAAGCTGACCTTCACCCACGAAGCCTTCTCCCGCGAAGGCCTCGCCGCCGGCGCCGTCACCGCAGCCCTGATGACCGAAGGTCTTACCGGAGTGCACGAATTCAGCGAGCTGCTCTGATGCCGTGTTTTTTTACTATTTTTGTACGCACTTAATCGGAACGATATGCAACAGAGACTTTTCCAGGGATGCGGAACGGCGATGTTTACGCCGTTCAAAGGAGACGGGGTCGACATTGAGACCTTCGCCGCCAATGTAGAGAGGCAGGTAAAGGCCGGGATGGATTTCCTCGTGCCGCTCGGAACGACCGGAGAAACACCGACCCTCTCGGATGCCGAAAAGCGGCTCGTGCTCGAGACCGCCAGGGCACACGCGGGCGGGCGCAAGATCATCGTCGGAGTCGGCACCAATTCCGTCCCCGGCACGCTGGCCAATATCCGCCTCCTGCCCGAAGCGGACGCCTTCCTCGTCGTAGCCCCCTACTACAATAAGCCGCCCCAGCGGGGCCTGTACGAATACTTCCGCACCATTGCCGCGGAGACGGACAAGCCCGTCATCTTGTACAATGTTCCCAGCCGGACCGGATGTAACATCGAAGCCGAAACGACGCTGCGGCTCGCCCACGACGTCCCCAACATCGTCGGCGTCAAGGAGGCCTCCGGCAAGATCGACCAGATCCTCGCCATCCTCAAAGACCGTCCCGCAGACTTCTCCGTCTTGAGCGGTAACGACGACGACACGCTCAAATTGATGAAAGAGGGAGCCGACGGGGTCATCTCCGTCGCCTCCAATGTCGCCCCGGCGGAAATGGTGCAGTTTGTCCATGCCGCCTTTGCCAAGGACTGGGCGACGGCCGAGGCCCTCGATGCACGCCTCAGCGATCTTTTCCGCAATCTCTTCATCGAACCGAATCCCATCCCCGGCAAAGCGGCGATGGCCCGGCTCGGCCTGATGGAAAACACCCTCCGCCTTCCGCTCGTCCCGGCCACGCAGGCGACGGAAGACATTATGTCACAAATTCTCGAAGCCTTATGGAAGAAATAACCCTGCAGCAGTTTAACGATGTGATGGACGCCCTGGAAAGGGGCGAGATCCGCGTCGCCGAGAAAGTGGACGGCCGGTGGGTCGTCAACGTCGATATCAAGCAAGTCATCCTGGCCGGATTCCGGCTGGGCAACATCATCGAGATGTCTGACGGGCAGTTCTCCTTCTTTGATAAAGCCACCTTCCCGGTCCGGCAGTTCACGGCGGAGGACGGCGTCCGGATCGTCCCCGGCGGCACGAGCATCCGCCGCGGGGCCTACGTCGCCAAAGGGGCTATCGTGATGCCGCCCGCCTACATCAATGCCGGCGCCTACGTCGATGAGGGCACGATGGTCGATTCGCACGTCACCATCGGCTCCTGCGCCCAGGTCGGCAAGCACATCCACATCAACGCCTCCACCCAGATCGGCGGCGTCCTGGAGCCGGCCGGTGCCCTTCCGACC
>CAMUZW010000068.1 GCA_947165305.1 uncultured Bacteroidales bacterium | reverse complement strand
CAACTGGGTGGGCGTCGTCTTCGCCGTACAGGCCGTCGGCTCCATCCTCTGGGCCCTTGTGCTGCCCCGTTTCCGCAACCTCAAGACCGCTTACATCGTGAGCCTGCTCATCGGGGCTGTCGGATTCGTCGGCGTCGCCTTCATCCACAATCAGTATCTCGCCTGCGTCGCCTACTTTCTGGTCGGCGCCGCGTGGGCCGCGATGCTCGCCCTGCCGTTTACCCTGCTGACCAATGCCCTGGAGGGCAACCCTTACATGGGCAGTTACCTGGGTCTGTTCAACGGCACGATCTGCCTGCCGCAGATTGTTGCGGCCGCTACCGGCGGTCTGGTGCTCCGCGCTGTCGGTGGCGCCCAGGCCTCGATGTTCATCGTGGCGGGCTTTTTCCTGGTCCTTGGGGCGGCCAGCGTCCTGCTGATACATCTGAAATCAATTCATACCAAATAATAAGTTTAACTAACAACCATCTGATGAAAAGATTCTTAACCGCAGTGGCTGTCCTCCTCGCAGGAGCGTTCAGTCAGAGTGTATTCGCCCAGGGCGGGTACCAGGTTAAAGGAGTCGTAGTCGATTCCCAGGGGCCGGTCATCGGCGCCACGGTGATAGAAAAAGGCACCGCCAACGGTGTCTCCACCGGAATCGACGGTGACTTCGTTCTCACAGTTTCAAATGCATCCGCGACCGTGGAGGTCAGTTGCATCGGGTATGCTACGCAGACCTTTGCAGCCTCCGCCGTCCCGGGAACGATTACCCTCCTGGAGGATTCTGAGTTCCTGGATGACGTGGTGGTCATCGGTTACGGCACCCTTTCCAAGAAGGAACTCTCCTCCTCGATCGTGCAGGTCGGAAAGGAAGACTTCCTCCAGGGAAGCGTCAGCAGCCCGATGGAAATGCTGACCGGTAAGGTGGCCGGCCTGAACGTCTCTACGACGGCGGCCGGAAACCCGAACTCCGGCGCAAGCCTCCAGATCCGCGGTGCTACATCTCTCCAGGCCGGCAATGATCCGCTCGTGATCATCGACGGTGTTCCCGGCGGCAACATCCGCAACCTGGCTCCGCAGGACATCGAGTCCATGACGGTCCTCAAGGATGCTGCATCCGCAGCGATCTATGGTACCCGCGGTGCCAACGGCGTCATCCTCGTGACGACCAAGAAGGGATCCTCCGAACTGGGCCGCGCCCATGTGACCTACGATTCCTACTTCGGCACCAACATCGCCAAAGACATCCCGCAGGTACTCACTCCGGATGAATTCCGCCGTTCCCTCCGTGGCAATGACTATGGTTACAGCACCGACTGGTACAGGATGCTTCTGAGAAAATTCTCCTATGACGTCAACCAGTACATCTCCATCGACGGCGGGACCGAAACCGGTTCGTACAATGCTTCCGTCAACTTCAAGGATGCGACCGGTCTTGACCTCGTGGACGCCCGCCGTGAATACGGCGCCCGTCTCGGCGTGGAGCAGAAGGTTCTCAAGAACCGCCTCCAGTTCAACGTCAATGCCAATGTCCGCCGCGTCAAAGAGACTTATGGCGATGACGGCATGTTCGACACCGCGCTCTCGATGAACCCGACGATGGGTGTTTACAATCAGGACGGCTCTTATTATCAGCCGACGTCACCGACCAACGCCAAGAACCCGTACAAGCAGATGCTCGAGAACACCTCCAACGGTGCCCGTACCTATCTCCTTGCGTCGGCCGCGGCCAAAGTGAATATCATTCAGAGTGACAAGCACCTGCTCTCCACCACGCTGACCTATTCGCTGAACTACAACGACTACAAGACCAACTGGTACACCCCGACCGATTCCGGCAACTCTTACTGGGGCGGTTACAAGGGTGAAGCCAGCATCAACTATTACAAGTACACGACCCACAACCTCGAATGGCTGTGGAATTATACCCTGTCGCTTCAGGATCATACCCTGCAGGCCGTGGCCGGATACTCTTATGAAGATTTCACTTCCGAGAGCTTTGGCGCCAGGAATCAGGGCTACGTCTTTGACGAACTGGTTTACAACCAGCTCCGCGGAGGTACCGCACTGGCCAAGGGTGAGGCTGACATGTGGTCCGCCAAAGAATCCTACCGGCTCGTCGGCCTCTTCGCGCGCGTGAATTACAATTGGAAGAACCTCATCTACGCTTCGGCTTCCATCCGCCGGGAGGGTTCCACCAAGTTCGGCGCGAACAACAAGTGGGGTAACTTCCCCGCCGTTTCCATCGCGTGGGAAATGGCCAACATGGGTTTCATGAAGGGAGCTTCCCAGTATGTCCAGAGCCTGAAACCCCGTATTTCCTACGGTGTTACCGGCCGTTCCGGCTTCGGCTCCTATCAGTCCATCCAGACCTATTCTTCGCACGGTGCCTATCCGTACAACGGATCCTGGATAACCGGATTCTATCCTTCACTCAACGCCAACCCGAACCTCGGTTGGGAGAAACTCCAGAGCGTGAACGTGGGTGTCGACTTCGTTCTCCTTGGCAGCCGCCTGCGTGGAAGCATTGATTTCTTCGACCGTCAGTCACAGGATCTGCTCTACACCTATACGGCTCCTCAGCCGCCGTACATCCATAGCAATATCCTTGTGAATGTGGGTACGACCGACAACATGGGTGTCGAACTCTCCCTGGAGTATGATGTCTTCAACAAGAAGGACGGTTTCCAGTGGACGACCGGTGTCAACTTCTCCTATGGCGAGACCAAACTCAAGAAGTTGTCCAACGATCTGTACAATGCCTCCTGGGTAGACCTCTACCAAAAGCCGGGCGTGGGAACCAGCGAATACCTGTTCCGCACCACCGAAAACAGCAAGGTCGGCCAGTTCTATGGCTATAAGTACGGCGGTGTCTCCGAGGCCGGTGAAATCCAGGTCTATGACAACGAGGGCAATCTCGTGGACGCCTCCCAGGCCGACGCTTCCTGGAAGCGCTATATCGGCAACGGTGCTCCGAAGATCTTCCTCAACTGGAACAATACCTTCCGTTACAAGAACTGGGATCTGAACCTCGCCTTCAACGGCGCGTTCTGCTTCGAGATCTTCAATATGCGCCTGTATGGCATGGGTCTCCAGGGTATGAACGGCGGCGGAAATGTATACCGCACCGCTTACACCAAGTACCGTGACATCGTGACCGCCGGCGGCCAGTTCTCTGATTTCTTCCTCTCCAGAGGCGATTATTTCAAGCTTTCCAACGCCACCCTCGGCTATAACTTCAATACGGAAAACTGGAAATATGTCGACCGTCTCCGTCTCTATCTATCGGCCAAGAACATCTTCACCCTCACAAAATATGAGGGGACCGATCCTTCCGCCGTCAACTCTGTGGGGCTGACCCCGAGCGTGGACACCAACGGTGCCTATCCGCTTGCGTTCCAGCTTTCACTTGGTGTCGTCGCAACCTTCTAATGATTACTGATTATGAAGAATACGATCAAAATAATGGCGGTTATCGCGGCGGCAATGGCCGTGACCGCTTGCTTCAACCTCGAAGAGAAGGCTTTCGACAGACTCGATAAAGAGGCCTTCTATCACGGTGAGGTCGGTCTCCAGAGTGCCCTGGCTTCGATTTATTATGAAGCGCAGACCCCTGTGGAGCATTTCTTCGGCCTCAACGAATACGCTGCCGACCAGGTTGCCTGGCGTGTATGGAACGGTGGCGCCTGGGGATATGACGAGGGCGAGAAATTCGTTCTCTCTACCCATACCTGGACACCGGAGTCGGTCATTATCCGTAATGCCTGGACCGGTACCTGGAGCACCATCGGCCTATGCAATCAGCTCCTGTACGACGTCACCGGAAAAACCGGTGAAGACTTCGGAATTTCTGACGAGAAACTGGCCACCTATGTGGCAGAGGCCCGTACCATTCGCGCCTGGTCTTATCTGAAGATTTTCGACCTCTGGGGCGGCGTCCTTCCGCTCAATACCAAGAGCGCCGAGGAAACGGTGGACCTTCCTCAGTCCGAATCCAAGGTCCAGGGCTCCTTCGAAGCCGGCTGCAAGAGCATTTTCAACTTCATCGCCACAGAACTGGACGAGTCGCTTGAGGCGCTTCCGGTCAATGATGTGAACCATATGAACCAGGCCGCCAACCGCGTCCTGAAAGCCCGCCTGCTGATCAACGCGAAGGTATATATCGGCGAGGATCATTACAAGGACTGCGCTGATATCTGCGAAGCTATCCTCCGCGGCGACTACGGCAAGTACTCCATCGCGGATGACTATCGCGAGATTTACAGTGACGGCAACGAGAAGTGCAAGGAAATCATTTTCGCCTATGCATGGGATCTTGCCAATACGCCGTCCGCCGCCTATAACATGCGGGTATTCCCGATGCTTGCCTACAATTCCCTGGACATCCTGGGATTCTCCGGAAGCCATCCGAATGCCGGTGCCTGGAACTGCGTGATCATTGCTCCTTCCTTCGACAATACCGGCAAGATTCAGCCTACCGGCGGCACCGACGGCGGCAAGAGTTTCGTGACCGAGTACGGTGACAAGCTGGGCGCCGTGTACGAGCGGATGAACCGCAAGGACATCCGTCGCGGACCGTTTGTCTGCAAGGAGGACGGAACCTGGAGCGGTCTGTTCCTGATGGGACCTCAATACATCTATGGCACCAACAAGGCTGCCGAAGCTGATGCCGACCGTCCCGGGCAGGATCTGGTCTATGTCGATCAGGTGGGTTCCTTCCTGGGTGCCGGACACGATCTGGAGGATGTGATGTCGCCGCGTTGGGGCGAGACCAACTCCGGTTACCGCCTGATCCGCTATCCGATCTATCCGGATGCCTGCGGGATCAACTTCATCAACATCGACGACGTCCAGATGCGTCTGGCCGAAGTGGTCTATATGCTTGCCGAGTGCAACCTCAACGGCATCGCCACTTCTTCGGATGCAAAGACGCTCGTGAATTCCGTCCGCAAGCGTTACTACAATGCGGCCGACTGGACTGAGGTCAAGGATACGCCCGGCCCCGGCTTCTCGTCCTTCGACAAGGACTGGATGCTGAGCGAGTGGGGTCTTGAATTCCTCGGAGAGGGCGAAAGAAGGCGTACCGACCTTCGCCGTTTCGACAAATTCACCCAGGGCCAGTGGTGGTTCTTCGGCCGCTGCTTCGAAGGCTTCCCTGCCGCCCGTGACCGCAAGTATGAGTGGTATCCTCTTCCGTCTTCGGCACTGACCGTGAACACCGGACTCGAACAGAATCCCAACTATTAATCGTGAGTGAATTATGAAAAAGATATTCAAAACTTTATCCTTGCTCTTTGCACTGGGTGCCGCCTTTGCGAGCTGTGCTCCGGAAGAGATCACTTTCAGCCATGAGAACCCGGCCTTCGAGGCCAAGGAGGGGATGATTCTGATCGAGGCGATTGCACCTGCGGGAATCGTGGCGGGCGATGAGATCTACATCATCGGCCCGGCTATCGGCGACTCCGCTTCCGTGGTGGATGTCAAGCCCGAGTACCAGCTCGAGCAGAGCACGACTGTCTCCCGCAAATGGGGCGTATATCTGAATCCTGCCAATTTCCTGGAGGGGAAAACCCTTGCGGACGGCTTCCGTTTCGTGGCGCTTGACAAGGGTCACGAGGTGACGCCGCTCAACGAGGAACCCAACCATACGCTCAACGCCGTGACCGGCAAGAGCTATAACGTCTATATGGCCGGTGCATGGTCCAACGACTTCCTCGTCCGTCCGCTGGTCGAACTGCCCGAGCACCTTAACTTCCGCGTGTATATTATCGACAACACCGGCTGGGAGGGTGACCAGGAAGTCCATCTGTATATGTATGGCGACAAGAACGACCTGGGCGGCGCCTGGCCCGGCATTGCCGTGTCCGGCACTGAGGAACTCGGCGGCATCACCTACAAGTACTTCGAACTCGGCCCCGAGGCCAACCAGCTTAAAGAGAATCTGATCTTCAACAACAACGGCAACGGAGCCCAGACCCCCGGCGACCAGGAGCCTGTAATCACCTTCGAGAACGCGGATTACTTCTTCAAGGTGACCGCCGACGGCTGCGAGGTGCTCAAGAATCCGGGTATGGACAAGAAGGCCGAACTCGGTGAAATCCCCGAACCGGAACCGGTCTATCCTGCGCCCGGCTACAACCTCTATATCCAGGATGCGACTTCCTGGCCCGGCAACCTGTACGTCCATCTCTGGACCGACGGTTATGGCACCGAATGGCCCGGACTCGCCGTCTCTGCCACCGAGGAAATAGACGGTGTTACCTACAAGGTATTCGCCCTTCCCGGCGAGGTCAACGGCAAGACCATCTCTTTCATCGCCCACTCCGACGAGAATGACGGTGAAAACCGTGTCCAGGTTGATAATGTCGAGGTTTCCGGCAGCCTTGCCTATAAGCTCACCGCCGGTGCTGCCGAGGCGATTACCGGGATTACCGATCCGGCCCGCATCTTCCTCACCGACGAGCGTCACTGGCCCGGCAATCTCTACATCCATATGTGGAACGATTCGGGCGATGCGACCGACTGGCCCGGCGTTTCCGGCGAGATGGTCAACTTCAACGGAACCAACTACCTGATGTTCACCGCTCCCCGCAAGCTCAGCGGCCAGACCGTCAGCGCGATCATCCATTCCGATGAGAACGATGGCGAAAACCGCATCGAGACCACGCTGAAGCTCGACAAAGACCGCTTCTACCTCCTCGGAACCACGACCATCTTCGACGAGGCGCTGGAATACAATCCTTCCAGCCTCTATGTCAGGGATGAAATGGGTTGGGGCGAGAATCTCCACCTGTATGCCTGGGGAACCTCCGAGATCTTCGGCGGCTGGGCCGGTGCCGTGGCCAACGAGACCGTCTCCATCGGCGGATACAAGTGGGCCCGCTTCGACATTGCCGCTTCGGATGCGCACAAAGAGGCCAACCTGATCTTCAACAACGGTAACGGTGGCGACGGCAACCAGTTTGATGCCGCCAAGATTGAGACCGGAGAAGATCATTGGTTCCTGATCAAGGATTACACCTGCGAAGAGCTCTCCGCCGCGAAGGCCCGGATTTTTGTGATCAACAATACCGGCTGGGATGATGCGGATCTGCACCTGTATTCCTGGGGTTCTTACGAAGCCTACGGCGGCTGGCCCGGCGCAGTGAGCGGCGGCAAGCAGACAGTCGACGGCACGGAGTATCTCTACTTCGAGATCCCGGAAACCGGCATCACGATGAACCTGATTTTCAATAACAACAACGGGAGCCAGTTCGATGCTGCATCGATCACGTCCGGCTATGATGTGTTCTATACACTCACGCCGGGGGCTGCAACTCCTATTGAATAATTGAATGCATGCGGGAGGGCAGGTTGTCCTGCCCTCCCTTTTTTATTCATATATGAAACCGCTTCGTATCCTGCTTGTCCTCGTGCTGGCGCTTATGTGCGCCTGCAAGCCCTCTGAACAGCCTTCCCAGGGCGGGACAGCTCCTTCGGTAACGGCAAAAGGCCTCCCGGTATTCTATGAGGCCAATCCGAAACTCTTTGCTTCGACAAAGAGCCTTCCGGCCATTGAAAGCCAGCTCGACCGCATCAAGGGGATGGGCTGTGACATTCTCTGGCTGATGCCGATTCATGAATTCGGGCAGAAGAATGCCGTAGGGTCTCCTTACTGCATCCGCGACTACAAGAGCGTCAACAGTTCCTATGGAACGCTCTCCGATCTGAAGTCGCTGGTACAGAAGGCGCACGCCAAAGACATGAAAGTCCTTCTGGACTGGGTGGCCAACCACACGTCCTGGGACCATGCCTGGATTACCGCCCATCCGGACTGGTATACGCAGGAAGGCGGTGTCATCATTTCTCCGAAGGGGTGGAACGACGTGGCTGACTTGAACTATGCTTCCACGCCGATGCGTTCCGCCATGAAGGAGGCCATGCTCTATTGGGTTACCGAAGCCGATGTGGACGGGTTCCGCTGCGACTACGCGGACGGCGTTCCCCATGATTTCTGGAAAGATGCCATCTCTGCGGTGAAGGGCAAGAAAAAGGATGCCGTTTTCCTGGCTGAGAGCAGTAGCCGTTCTTATCTTTCCGACGGATTTGATTATATCTATGGCTGGCCGTTCAAGACGGCGCTCAAGTCCCTCTTCGGCGGCGGTTCCGTCGCGGATTTTGTGACGGCCGTCACAGCCGAATCCGCCTCGCTCCCGGAAGGGAAGCATATCATGCGCTTTGTCACCAACCATGACCAGGCCTCCGAGCAGTCTCCCGTGGCGGAATACAAAAGCGCCCAGGGCCTGTTGGCTGCCACTGCCATCATGGCCTTCTGCGGAGAGGCGGGCCTTGTGTACAGTTCGCAGGAGCTGGGCTATAACAGCGCCTTGTCATTCTTTAATGTCAACGTGCTGAATTGGAATTCCAATCCTGCCTTTACGGCTTCTTTTGAGAAAATCCTTTCCCTGCGTCAGGCCAAGGCTTCCCTCCTGGCGGGAACTCCTAAATTCTATTCCGTCGGCGATCTGGTGGTCATCTATCACGCCTCTGGCAGCAAAGGCCTGCTCGTTGTTGTGAATCCAACGGGCAAGGCCGTCTCGGCCAAAGCGCCGATGGAGCGTATCGGCGACAAGGTGACAGACCTGCTGACGGGTGCTTCAACCATGGTCCCCACGATGTTGGAAATGGGGGCGTACGAATATAAGATTTATGAAAAATAAACTGTTTCTCCTGGTATTCTGCTGCCTGCTTGCACTTTCCTGCAAGGATGACCGTCCGCTTCATCCGACGCCTCCGGGCGGGACCGGGACGACAACGCATACCAGCGTCCCCGCCGGCATCACGTATCAGCTGAACGTGTACAGTTTTGCCGACTCTGACGGTGATGGCTGGGGCGATTTCAAAGGTATCATCCAGCATCTGGATTATCTGGAAGCGCTGGGCGTTTCGGCCATCTGGCTGTCCCCGGTCCAGGAATGCATGTCGTATCACGGTTATGATGTTACAGATTATTCGGCCCTGAATCACAGGTTCGGGTCGGAAGATGACTTCAAAAATCTGATCGACCAGGCCGGGGCGAAAGGCATTGATATTTACATGGACTATGTCCTGAACCATTCCGGAAGCGAAAATCCCTGGTTCAGGGCTGCCGTTTCGGACCCGAACAGCCCTTATCGCAGCTATTATGTGCTGTCGGAGGATCCTTCCGCGGACGTCGCTGCGGGGAAGATCGATAACTACGGGGGCGGAACGGATAAGGGCATGGGGGACTGGCATCCGGTTCCCGGCGGCGGAGAAAGGCTGCATTTCTCCCTTGACTGGAACAATAAGACCGTCACCGTGACCACGACGGATGCGGCGGTGTCCACCAACTCCGGCGCATCTATCTGGCTGTATTACGGTGATGGACAGCTTGCCGGCTTCAAGGAAATATCCGGCGGAATCTATGAGGTGACCGTTGACTTTACCTCTTCGTGGGGCTTCTTGATCCGGACCAGCGCCTCCTCGTGGGAGGATGGTACCAAATGGGGCGGGAACGGATCCGCCCTTACGCTCGGCACGCCTTATCCGATCAATAACACTACGGCGGCCGATATCAAGGTTCCGGTCAGTTCCCTTCAATATTTCGCTTCTTTCAGCGGCAGCATGCCGGACCTGAATTACGGCCCCTATGCATCCGCTGGAAGTTCGGAGGCATTCAAGGCCTTGTTTGCTTCGGCCATTAAATGGATCGATATGGGGGTGAACGGGTTCAGGCTCGATGCCGTCCAATGGATCTACCAGAACCAGCCGAAGGCCAATGTGGCCTTCCTCAAACAATGGTATGACAACTGCAATTTTGCTTACAAGGCCCGTGGCGGCAGCGGAGATTTCTTTATGGTCGGTGAATGCCTTGCAGATGTGTCTGTCGTCACGCCTTATTTTGAAGGCCTTCCCTCCATGTTTGATTTCAGTTATTGGTGGATGCTCAAGGACCGGATCGGCAAAAACCGGGGAGACGACTTTGCCTCAACCCTTGCCGGTTTCCGTAACGGCTTTAAAGCCAAACGGTCCGGCTACATCGATGCGATCAAACTCTCCAATCACGATGAGACGCGGGCGGCAGAAGACCTGGACAGAAACCTGGATAAGGAGAAACTGGCGGCCGCCGTGTTGCTGACTTCACCCGGCAAGCCGTTTATTTACCAGGGCGAAGAGTTGGGTTACTGGGGCAGGCAGACCGGTGGAGACGAGTATGTCCGTACGCCCATCAAATGGACAAAGAGCGGGCAGGTCCCTTTAGCTGCCCTGAGCGGGAAGGTGGATCTCAGCATGCTTTCTCCGTCTATCTCGGTCGAGGCACAGGATGCGGATGAAGCTTCCCTGCTGAATCTTTACCGCGCCTTTGCCGCCGTACGGAATGCCCATCCTGCCCTTTTGGAAGGAGAAATGACCGCGGTCGCGAGCAGTACGGCCAGCGTCGCCATCTGGCGGATGTCCGGTGGCGGCGAGACCCTTCTCGTCCTGCATAATTTTTCCTCCTCCACCGTCGTGGCGGGGAACTATACGACAGTGGAACAGATTATTTCGAACGGATCCGTCACGACCGAAGGGAAGAAAATCACCCTCGGCCCCTGGTCATCAGTAGTTTATAAGATATGAAAAAAATGATTCCGGCCATTCTGGCCATTCTTGCCTGTGCTGCCTGCACCCGTACTTCCTCCCCAGCCCATCATCCTGACTGGACGTACAATTCCGTAATGTATGAAGTGAACATCCGCCAGTTCTCCCCGGAGGGGACCTTCGCCGGCGTGGAGGCCCAGCTTCCGCGGCTCAAGGAGCTTGGCGTGGACATCCTTTGGCTGATGCCGATGTATGAGATCGGCACGGCGGAGCGCAAAGGGTCGCTCGGCTCGTATTATGCCATCTCGGACTATTGCAAGGTCAATCCGGAGTTCGGAACGATGGAAGATTTCGACCATCTGCTTGCAGCGGCCCACGACGCGGGCTTCAAGGTGATTCTCGACTGGGTCGCCAACCAGACCGCGCCCGACCATATCTGGATGACGCAGCGCCCTGCCGACTATTATGAGCGCGACTCCCTGGGCAACGCCATTTATGAATATGACTGGAACGATACGCGCAGCCTCAACTACGAGAACGAGGAGGTCTGGGCCGCGCAGGACAGCTGTATGCGCTTCTGGCTGAAGAAAGGCGTGGACGGCTTCCGCTGCGACGCCGCCGGCGAAATGCCCGCCAAATTCTGGCAGAGCGTGATGCCGAAGATGAACGCCGACTATCCGGAGGCCTACTTCCTCGCCGAAGCGGAGCGCGTGAACCTTTCCAACCCGGACAGCACCTTCGACGCCAATTATGCCTGGGAGCTGCACCATATTCTCAATGAGGTGGCAAGCCATAAGAAGACTGTCACGGATATCAAGGACTATCTGGTACGTGACGGGGAACGCTTCCCCGAAACGGCGTTCCGCCTCACCTTCACTTCCAACCACGATGAGAATTCCTGGCAGGGGACCGAATTCGAGCGGATGGGCGATGCGGCCAATGCCTGCGCCGTCCTGTGCTTCACGCTCCCGAAGAGCCAGCCGCTCATCTACACCGGTCAGGAAATCGGTCTGAGCCGCCGTCTGGCCTTCTTCGAGAAGGATCCCATCACCGACTGGAGCGACAACCAGTACACGGAATTCTTCAAGAAACTCGTGCAGCTCAAGCACAGCCATCCCGCGCTGGATGCCGGCGAGCGGGGCGGTGCCTATGCAGAAATCGAGGCTCCGGAGGGCGTGATGGCGTTCTCCCGCGAGAAGGATGGCGACAAGGTGATCGTCGTCGCCAACTTCAATGAAACAGACGCTTCCGTCACGCTCAACCTGGACGG
>CAMUZW010000067.1 GCA_947165305.1 uncultured Bacteroidales bacterium | reverse complement strand
TGAATCTTCAGGTTTTTCCAGGTCGTCACGGTGGACTCTGTGAAAGCGGCCGCCTGGTTGACAACCCGCTGGCTGCCACCGCCGTCGAGGATAGTGGTAATGCCGGAAGTGGACTTAAGAGGCTCGTAGGTGATCGTCTCTGAGAAGTCATCGTTCCAGCTGCCCGTTACGTTGATATCCTCGGCCATCGTAAAGCCGCCGGTAAACGTACCTGCCCCCACATATACATCGTCGAGGCCTGCCTCTGCCGCATCCAGCACCGCCTGGAGGTCATCGCCTTCGCGGACCAGCAGGTGACGGGCCATAAGGTCTGACTTCGCAACAGAGATGGTCTGCTTCTCCGTAGTGGAACCCACCGTAAAGGACAGATTGTCTATTACATATATAGCTTTGTCGCCCTTGTACTGATAGGACGTCACGCCCAGCAGCTGCTCCATCGTATACGTTCCGGCAGGAACCTTTGCGCTCATGATCAACGTCTTGGTCTCACCGGTAAACGCCGCGTCGCCAAGGACGAATTCGACATTATCGAAGGTATCGGCCTTGACGGATCCTATGCCACGGATGTGCGAAGATACAAACTCCCTGGCCTCATCCATCGCACGTTCGGCCGTCATCCCGTCCAGGTCTGTCAGCGTTACGGTCAGCTTATGGGAGCCGGGCAGTACCGCTGCATAGTAGTTGCCCGAAGGAAGGGCTGAACCGTCTTCCATCTCCACCGTTACGGTGGTTGCATGGTCTGGAACGCTTGTCACCGCAGGAGAGCCGCCGGCAAAATCCATCACGAGTGCACCCGAAAGCGGGGCTGTGGAGGAGAGCGTCACGCTCCTTAGCGTCGTCACGTCCTCAGGAACAGTAAACCGGACCAGTGAAGCAAGGTTGCAGAATGTGGCGGCCTCTTCGGACACCTCAGCGGCAGAGACGACGGCGCCGTCGGCAAAGCCGGGACCGCTCACCTTTTGGACGGAAGGGATTTCTGCCGTCACTGTCGTCCCGGACAATGTGGAGGAAGACGCATATGGATATACGGCATAGTATTTCCCGCTTGAGGAAGGGACCAGTTCGCCGGAAAGCGTTGCGGTACTGCCGGCGCCAGAAACGGAAAACTCGCAGTTGTTGCCCGCTGCATCAAAGACGCTGACTTTGTCCGTCGCCTTCCAAAGGACTGCGGCACTGCCGTCAGCATTCTCAGATATTTCCGTCCTGGTCAGTTCACCCACCGTAGCGTGGAAAGTAAATGGAACGGCGCCATGGGGCGCATCGGGCGACTCGGGCATTTCTGGGGCCGGGGTTTCCTTGTTACAGGCGGCAAATGCAAGAATGATGGTCGCAAGAAGAATGGTGTACTTTTTCATAAAATGTCCTCCTCTTCATCAAATACAAAATACTGGTTCGTGTTCGCTCCCGTGCTGGTGCAGAGGGAGGTGTCAAAGTCAAACTCCAGGACTTTGGTTTGTGGTTGTGTGTAAATCATATCAGTTTATTCTTTGTTATTGTTGTTTCATCAGATGATCCATTCTGAGCAGGGTATTCACTGAATTGAGCGTGCAGTTGATCCAAGGGCCGTTGCGACCCGCACGTGAAGGATACTCGTCCCAGGTGGTCGGGATTTCACCGGAAGTAGATATATTCTGCACATTGACGATATTATCAATCAGTGCTTTGGCTTTGGCCAGCGCCAAAGCATCCCCTGTTACGAGATACCAGTCCAGCCATGCGTTCGCTACGACGCAGGCGCTGTTGTCCACAGGAGTCTGGTAATGGAATTGCTCAAACACGCAAGGCGGGCAGATGTTCCATTTGGCCGCAACGTATTCGTCCCAATGGACGAACTGATCCTCACACAGGCGGATCATATCGCGTGCATCACGGAGGGCCTGCTCCGTCAGATGCTCCCGATGAAGAATCCAGGAAGCATACGGTGCGGCCGTGCAATCGGTCAGGTTGGAATACGGAGCAACGACCACGGTTACATCCTCAAACTGTCCGGTCCAGTCAAAAGTCTTGACAGGCACGGCATCCATCCACTCTTCCGCTTTGGCAAGGCCCTCTCGGAACTGGCTGTAACCATAATCCCGGTCCAGCCGTTGCCAGAAAAGCATTAGCGGAGTCAACAAAGCCTTACTACTTGTATAAGGCTCGCCGGTGGCGAAGTCCACCTTCATTGGAAAGGAGCCGTCTGTTGCCTGCAATTTGCGATATGTTTCCGCAATGCTGAGCGCACGTATCTTGTACTGCATTTCACCCGTAATCTCATAGAGATCCAGGAACGCATCGGCAGCCGTTACAGCCTCCATCATCATCGTCCGTCCCACATTCTCCGGCCGGGCCGCCGTCAGGTTGCTTCCATAATAGGTCGGAGGGAAAAAAGCAAGCGGGTCTCCTGCCGGACGGCTCTGCGCCATGAGAAAAGAAGCCGCGTTCTTGGCGATGGAAATGGCCTCATTCTTCAAGGAAGGATCCAACTGGGCAAGCAGGCACTCCATGCTGATGGTGGATCCTATGGTTTTGCATGGATAACTGTTGAATACCAAGCTCATATCCGGTTCCTGGGAATTTTTCCAGGACTGGATAGCCGGGAGCGTATGCGTATACCGGGCCGCCAGCAGAGCCGCCTCTTGATAGCCGCGTACCGGACCGGGATAATTTCCCTTAAAAGGAACATCTCGTACAAAACTTTTGACACCGGATAGCCCGGCGGGCTGACCGTCGGTGCCGATTCCGGTAACGGTCATCCGGACCTTTCCGGGTGTTATGTCCGCCCACACGGGCACGAGAGAGATTTCGGGAGCCTCAAAATCCATCGTCAGGGTCTGCGCTTCTCCTTCCATTGGCGTTACAGTAATCGAAGCACGGTAAGAAGTGGCGCCAGAAACTTCATTGAACTTAAAAACCGGGGCATAGAGAAAGCGGGGGGCGTAGCCATTCCACCAGGGATTTCCTTCCACATTGCCGGGGCGGATGGGCTCCTGATACTCTGCAGCAGCCTGTTCAGCAGATGTTCTCTTCCCGGGATTATCGGGTTGTACCCTATCACAGGCTGATACAATCAGGATCATGGCCCAAATGGCCATTGTAATGTTTGTCATTTTCATAAAGAATACTCGTAGCATCCGATATCGATGGCTCTGATGCGCCGCTTCCCACCGGCGAGGTCCATATCCGTCCAGGCAGGGACGGCACCATCTTCATGCCCGGTGACAGATAATTCTTCCAAGCCTTTGTCAATCAAATCTGATCCAGCAGCAGGAGCGTAGTTCTCCGATACATCCGCTGCTTTCAAGGCTACGTTGGAAGCATCGTCGTGACGTTCAGCCTTCCATGGCGAGACCTTCTGAAGAAGAAGTCCTTCCGGAAAGGCATTATTGAAGAAGAACAGATATTTGTTGTTGACAATGATCTGTGTCGCCTCTGCAGAGGGGTGTGCGGCAGAGAAGTTTCCGTAGACCACGTTGTTCATCAGAACGCCGTGCTCGGAGCAGCAGATACCCGAGGCATATGCACTGGACGAAGAATCCTCGTTGCCGACCACCGTGCAGTTGATGATGTTACAGCCGTAGGAGCCGTATGTCTGGATGCCACCAACGTTCACGCTGGCTTTATTTCCGGTTACAAGGCAATTATACACTGTCGCATAGCGTTCCAGATGGATGCCGCCGCCCTCGCCACCAGAGTTATCACGGATGATACAATTCCAAATTCGCGCCCGGTGGTCCCTGTCATTGGCCCCGAAAACGGAGATGCCGCCACCCCGCCCGGATCCCTCCGCGATGTTCTTTTCTATGAGCGAGTATGCGAGGTCGCCTTTGGTAAAGCAGCCTCCGCCCCGACTGCCACCATTGTCATGTATCCAACAGCGAACCACGCGGGAGCCTTGATCGGCATAAATACCACCGCCACAGTTTCCCGGTTCCACATTGATATTGAACGCCACCTCACAGCCTTCCAGGACACCGCCCGCCTTGAGCCGAACGCAACCATGCGTGTCCGCAGTCGTTACCCAGCCGTTTCTGAGACTGAGATTCTTCCAGACGGTCTCGGTCGTAAAAACATCCTCCTGGGTCAGGACGGCGCCGTCTCCGGACGCATCAAGAATGGTTGTAAGCCCTTCCGTTGACTGCAGCGGCTGGTAATCGATGGTCTGGGTGAAATCATTGTTCCAGCTGCCGGACACGATGACGCCTTCTTTCATCACAAAGTTTCCTTTAAATGTGCCGGCGCCGATGCGAACCTCATGGACTTCCTCCGGAAGCGCCGCAAGGATTTCCGCAAGGTCTTCCCCTTCATGGACGAAGAGGATGGCCGGATTGTCGGAAACAACCGGGACTTCCTGTTCTGGCCTTTCATCGGGCGCCTCCTGCTGTGGGGCCTTGCTGCAAGAAAAAAACAGGGCAAGGGCCAGAGCACAGCCCGTCATGCACAAGATTGCTTTCATTATTGCTGCAATTCAAAACAACCGATATCCACATTATTTCCGCTGACGCGCGCTTCTCCATCCAAGTCCTTCGGGAAAGCCAGCACCACATCACTCAGGCCTTTGTCCACAAGGGGCGAGCCGGCCTTGAGGCGGAAGACGTTGTTCTTGACGCTGACAAACATCGGATTGACAGCTCCTTCCGCATCGGTTTCGTCATAGGAGAGAACAATGACATCCGGATCGGTCTCATCACCGCCTGCAATGGCATTGTTTACCAGTCCGACGCGGGTGCCCTTAACCTGACGGCCGGTGGTAGCATTTCCTTGGTATTTGTTGCCCCAGACAATGCAGTTGTAGACCGGTGAATCCGATCCACCGTTACCTATATACAACCCGGGCGCATTGCCAGTTGAGGCCTCATCGCTGCCTTGGTTGGCCACGATGGTGCAGTTGATGATGGTGCAGTTGCCATTGGTCGTCAGGCCGGTTCCTGCGAGCTTTCCGGTACCCTTGTCCGACTTCGTATTGGCCGCAATCAAGCAGTTGGCAATAACACCGCCGTTGCCGTACACCCGGATCCCGGCACCGTTGGATGCAGAATTACGGGCAAAGGTGCAGCCTGAAATGGTCCCGGCATCATGGAGCTGGGCACCTCCGCCGCAGTTATTATCTGCTTTGTTAAAAGTGACTTCACAATTCTCTAAAGTGCCGTAGACATAGGCTCCTCCACCGTTGTTATTAGAAGTATTCTGAGAGATTTCACAGTCGCGGCAAATGCCCCCGGCGTTGATGCGGATGCCACCGCCTCCGGAGGTCGCCGTATTGTCATGGATGTAGCATTTCTCGATAACGCCGTTCTTCTTGATATAGACACCGGCACCATTCTCTTCCGCCCCGTTCTTGATCTCGAATCCGGAAACGACAGTCAGGTTCTCAAAGTCTTTGTTCTGGTCCAGGACCCGGCCGGCATTGTTACCATCCAGCACGGTTTTGTTGTCATCGGGATCCGCTTTGGTGAAGGCGGCATCCCAGCCGCCGGAGAGCTGGACGCCGTCCCGCATTTTAAACTGTCCCTTGAAGGTGACGCCTCCCTGCACACGGACGATGGTGCCGGCGGCAGCGCCATCCAGCGCAGCCTGGAGATCTTCTCCAGCCTTGACGTTAATGATGGAGGCTTCACCCGGATTCTGAGGGCCCGAGGGCGTTTCTCCCGTATCTGTCGTATTGTTCCCTGTCTGCTCTTTGCCGGGGTCCTTGCTACAGGACACGGCCACTGCCGGAGCGGAGAGCGCCAGCAGCATCATTAATCTGTAAATCTTGATCATAATTCTACTGCGTTAATTTACATTTCCCATCCCGGATTCTGGCCCAGTGCCGGGTTGACGACGATGGCATCATACGGCACCGGATAAAGGTACATTTTGTCCTCCCACAGCCGGTCATATTGTTCATTGGTGTTGGCCTTATAAATCAGACGGCCATAATTCTTCCCGGAAAGAAGATATTTGGATCCGATCATTACCTGGTAAGTATTGCTCTGCCAGGATGTCTTCTTGACAAAGGTCACATCTTCATCGCCGTCTCCGTTCAAATCGAGCGGAAGATCCAGCGATGGCACATAGATTCCCTGATATTCCATTGTCATCAGCTCACCTCGCTTCCAGCGGCGGATATCATCGAAGCGTTGGTTCTCTGCTATGAGTTCGACACCCCTTTCGCGCCGGATCTCGAGCAAGACAGGGTCGTCTATATCCGGGAAATAAACCGACTTCAAATAGGAATCGGCAGCGGAGGGCATTTCGGCAGAACGGATTCCTGCCCTGAGACGAAGCGCCTTTATTGTCTTGTCCCAGTCATCCGGGGTGAACTCTCCCAATTCAGCCTTTGCCTCCGCATAGTTGAGCAGCACTTCAGCATAACGGATCCAAGGAATAGCTGTCGTCTGCATCGAACGGGAATCCATAGATACGTCCCGCGAGACCCATTTCCGGATTTGGTAACCCGTCGTACATGCCCCGAAGTCCGGGGCATAAACCTTACCATCACCCCGGACATAACGCCCGCAGCGGATGGTTGCCGCAAGACGAGGATCGCGGCCCGACACTTCATCCTGGAACTCCATCTCATCATATCCCGGCTTATCCGTAAAGCGGCTGCCATCGGCATTGAGATAGGTGTTGATGAACTGGTGGGTCAGGCCCAGGCATTCCCCATAGGAAGGAGAAGTGTAATACCAGTTGGCAGCATGGTAAACCTGCAGGCCTTCGCTGTGAATGATCGCGATGATGGTCTCTTTCTTGTCCGCCTCCTCGGAGACGAACAGGCTGGAATAGTCTTTTGTCAGAGAGAACAAACCGCTCTCCATCACGGCCTCCGCTGCCTCGGCCGCCTCAGAGAGCCATTCATCCGGGGCAGGCACCGCCGTCAGGCCATGATATTTGCGGAAGGTTCCCTCAAAGAGGCAGATACGGGCTTTGAGGGCAAGGGCCACATACCGGTCAATGACGGAGCAGTCGGAATCGGAGAGTTTGCCGCCGTCCCGGGAGCGCAGGTTTTCGCATGCAAAATCAAGATCCTCCAGCACTTTCTTCATAATGAATTCCCGGCTGTCCCGCGCCTTATAGAGATCCGGATCGTCATATTCCAGCGCCCGGTCATACCAGGGGACATCTCCGAATCGCTTTACTTTATCGAAATAGAATACCGCCCGCATCAGACGCGCCAAGGCGCCGTAATGAGCCCGGGCCTCTGCCGGAATATCAGGATTATCGTAATGGGTGAGGAAATAATTAACATTGCGCAGGCTTCCCCAACTCCAGTTTCCACTGTCTTGCGCCGTATAACTGCCGAGGAAAAATTTCCCGACGGCGATGGGCGCCATATAGTCGCTGATCCTGTCACCATAGAAGATGGTATATGCGGACGGCAACATAGAATAGAAACCGTTGGTATAGAGCTTAAGGTCCGCCTCCGTCTGGAAGGCATTGCTCTCGAAGAGTTTATCCACCGGATTCTGCTCCAGCGTATTGCATCCGAGCGCCAGCAGGGCGGCAAGAAGATAGACGGTCTTTTTCATCGTATCAGAATCCTAAGGTTATACCCAATGAACAGCTTCGGAGCATCGGATAGGCGTTGCCGTCGCCCTTCCCGGTCGCGACTTCCGTATCGGATCCGGAGATGACTTCGGGGTCGATATTTTTCGTAATGCGGTGGATGGGAGACCAGGTCCAGAGATTCTGTCCGGAGAAGAAAACCTGGCACTTGGACATTTTCACCTTTTCCAGCACCTTCTTGGGCAGGTCATAGCCGAAGGTGAGGTTCTTGAGCCGGACATAGGCTGCATTCTGGAGGTAGCGCGTATTGGGCATCCGGAGCACACCGTTGGTAGATGTAGCCAGATAACCGCGCATTCGCGGGAAATAAGCATCGGGCGTATCTTCTGTCCAATGATTCTCATAAATATGCGTCGGCAGCATATTGTACGGACGGTTGTACATCCCCCAAAAGGCATTACTCTCCACCGAAGGATACCAATCACGATGTCCTACACCTTGGAAGAAAGCCGTCAGGAAGATGCCGTTCCAGGAAGCGGAAAGGTTGACGCCGAAACGCCAGCGGGGCGTCGTGTTTCCGATAACCCTGAGGTCGCCATGATCCTCCACCGTACGTTTGCCGTCATTGATCTTGCCGTCTTTACTGAGATCGGCATACTTCATGTCGCCCGGAAGCCAGGTTTTCTGCCCCTGCGACGTCTTCATATAACTTTGGTCGGCCCAGGAGGCGATTTCTTCCTCGCTTTGGAAAAGGCCCACAATCTCATAGCCCCAGATTTCCCCGACTTTGGCTCCTTTGTAATAGACATTGTCGATAAGGCCATTTGGATTGTTATACCGCGTGATCTCCGCTTGGGAATCGGACAAGACAAATTTCACGGAATAGTCCATCGGCCGAGGCCACGCAATCCGGTCCTTCCATTCGAGCGAAAGTTCCAAGCCACGGGTTCTGAGATCTGCATAATTACCTTTTGGTGAACTGGTTCCAAGGACGGCCGGAACGATGACACCCGTCGTATACATATTTTCAGTATTGCGTTGGAAGAAGTCCGCATTCATCGTCAGGCGGTTCTCGAGGAAGCCGATGTCGAAACCGATATTATAGGTCCGGGAGCGCTCCCAGGTCAGGTCATCAGGCACCAGTGAGGGCATATACGAATAAAGCGGCAGGGCGCCGTCAATGATCCGGGAGGACTGATGGGTTGCAATGGTCTGGATATATGAATAGGGCGGGATCTGCCCGTTACCGAGTTCACCATAGCTCAGCCGCAGTTTCAGCTCCGAAACCGCTTTCGGTGAGACCTTCCAGAAGCCCTCTTTGGAGACCCGCCATCCGGCCGAAGCCGAAGGAAAGAAGCCCCACATCGAACCCCGCGGGAAGTTGGAGGAAGCGTCATACCGGCCGTTAAGTTCCACCAAATAACGTTCTTTATAATTGTAATTGAGCCGGCTGAACAGTCCCAGCACCGCCCAGGCATTGCCCCCGCCAGTGAGGAGAAAACTTTCCCCGTTGGCAAGGTTGAAATCCGCAATATTTGGTTTAAGGATGCCATTCCGCTCCATATAATTCGCCACAACCTTCTGGTACTCATAATTGATCCCGGCCATGGCTTTGAAATAATGGCTGTCCCGGAAAGTTCTCTCGTATTCCGCATAGACGTTAGTACCGATGTAATTGGTCTCGTTGAGCTGCTCGCTGAGTTTGTTGGTACCTTCGGATGTCACAACGCCCTGATAGTCACTGTAGCTGACCGGATAAAGAATCCGTTTGTCGCGCGAGAAACGATAACTATAGGTAAAATCCCCGTTGACCCGGAGAGAATTATTCAGGAAAGAAGCCGTCAGATTCACCGTATTCCGCAGGTTGAACTGCGACGAAAGACTCTTGTTGTAGCCGGTCTTGAAGTCCCCCACGGTATAGGCCGCATGCCGGGTCATCGTTCCGTCTGGATTATACATCACAGCCATCGGGAACCCTTGGTCGGCAATGTTGCGCCAGATGCCTTTCTCATAAATGGAAGTCAGCGGATACTTATAGCTCCGCCGAGAAAAATCCACGTTGTCACTCACTTTAAGCCAGGGGAATATCTGGATGTAGCCTTTGCCGCGGAGATTGAACTGATTGAAATCATCGGAATTATACTTGAAAATGCCCCCTTGCCCATAATACCTTCCGGACAAATAATAGCCCACATTGCGGGCGCTGCCGGATAGGGTCAGCGTATGCTCCGTACCCGAGGACACTTTCTTATATAGTTCATCATACCAATTTGTGCTGCCGTAATAGAGATACTTCCCGTCTTCTGTCAATGCGACTTTAGGAAGTGAAGGATCATCGTGCCGGCGCTTCAGTTCGGAGAGATAAGTCTCCAGATTGGGCGTGAAGGGAAAGGCATTGTTGACACCGGTCGGATTGGTAACGTAATCGTTATAGGCATAGTATGCTTCCACAAAACTCTTCGCCCATGTATATCCGTCCCAGATATAATCGTTATGCTGGGTTTGGGTATAGAATGACACATTGCCCGAATAGGTGACGGATGTCTTTCCTGCAGAAGGGTTCTTGGTGGTGATCAGAACGACACCAAACGGTCCCCGGGCCCCATAGATGGCCGCAGATGCCGCATCCTTCAGCACGGTCACCGACTCGATATCGCCGGGGTTCAGCAGGTCCGGGTCGCCGGGAGCCCCGTCGATCATAATCAGGGTGCTGCCGCCACCTGCGCCGATGGATGTCGTTCCGCGCACATTATATTCGGAACTCCGGATCGGTTTGCCGTCCGTCATATCGATATTGAGGCTCGGTATCATGCCCTGAAGTCCCCGGGACAGGGACGGCATCGGCAGGTTCTCCATCGCTTCTCCGCCAAGGCTCTCTACACTGCCGGTCAGGTTGACCTTTTTCTGTACGCCATATCCCACTACGACGACTTCTTCCAGCTGGGTGATATCGTCCTCCAGGACAAAGTCCAGCCGGGCTGCAGCCTTTTGGGACACGGTGCGGTATCCGATCAGGAGGGCGTCAATCAGGTCACCTTCGGCGGCCTCCAAACTAAAATTTCCGTCCAGATCGGTTGATGTGCCCTCCGAAGTGCCATGGATCATGATCGTCGCCCCAATAAGCGGTTCTCCACGGGTATCCATTACATGCCCTGACACCTTTGTGCGAGGTTTAACAAGGACTTTGGCCGGTCGGGACTCGGAATGTTGATCCGTATCTTTGCGCGTCAGGATCAGATTGCGGCCTTCCGCACGCGCATCCACGTCCAATTGTCTGAGGACCTGCCTGATCGGCACAGCAGAAGCATGGACGGATACTTTCCGGGACGCACCAATATCCATGCGCTTGTAAAGGAACATCACCCCTGTCTGTCGCATCATTGCATCGATAACGTCCTCCAGGGCGGTATTATCCATATCGAGGGTCACAGGAGCATCGAGCGGAGAATCTTGCGCCAGTAACGGCATCATCGCCAGACAAAATGCCGTCAAAATAGTCATCAACCGTTTCATTTCCCTGCCTTGAGCAAATAGTAACCGTCTTCCGGCATCACGAGTTGGAAGGAATTGTCGTAGTTGAGCAAGTTCAAGATCCGCTCAACCCCTTCCCCCAACGAAACGGCGCCCGAATAACTTCCCTCCCTGCCGAGCCCCGGATCAACCTCGATGGTAACCTTGAAATATTGCTCCAGTCGGGAGGCAATCCTTCCGAGCGGCTCTCCCCGGAAATACCAGACGCCGGAATTCCAGTCCTGCGCGGTTTCTCCGCGGGATATCTTTTCCACATTCATTCTCCCCGTCGTCTTGTCGTAGATGCATTTCTCACCGGGATGAATCTCAAGACTGTGAACCCGTTTCCCTTCCGGATCCAGCAGGTCCAGAGAAACTTTGCCATCGAGCAGGACAAGGGTAGAAAGGGAATCCGCCTTGAAAGCCTGTACATTGAAGGTAGTTCCGAGGACTTTGACCGATTGATGCGGAGTCCGCACGATGAACGGATGCATAGGATCAGCCACGACCTTGAAAAAAGCCTCTCCGTCCAGCCAGACCGTACGCTCCCGGCTTGCAAATGCAGCTGGGTCATACTGCAACGCGGACGCGGATTTTAAGGTTACAGCCGTTCCATCCGGCAAAGTAACCGACGTCGTCGAACCGGGAAGCGCTTCCACCGCCGTCATGGTTTCAGCCCCGGACCTGCGCAACAGGAATGTCCCGCCTACGCCTATTCCGGCCGCCACGGCCGCCACGGCTGCATAGCGGAGGATTTCACGGATCCGGATGCCGACGAGGGTCCGTCCACCGGTCACAGCCCGGATAAGACCGGCCGCACGGCGGTCCTTTTCAAAAGAAGACATCCCGTCATCCTGCGATGCCATATCTGCCATTTCCTTGAGGCTGAATAGTTCCTCTTTCGCCGAGGGATCGGCCTCAGTCAGAGCATGGAGTTCCTCCATCCCTTCTGCATCCAGGGTCCCGTCAATGTAATCCAGAAACAAGGACTGCTTTCGTTCTTCTGTCATTTCGTATCTATATTATCTTTATCTGAAAGTTCGT
>CAMUZW010000066.1 GCA_947165305.1 uncultured Bacteroidales bacterium | reverse complement strand
ACGAGCGACCCCTACGTCCCGAACGTAGTGCGCTACCAACTGCGCTACATCCCGAGAGCTCTTAGCTGAGCTTGTTGATGTACACTGCGAGACCACTCTTGAGGTTGGCCGCCTTGTTCTGGTGGATCACCCCGATCTTCGCGAGTTTGTCGATCATAGCGTAAACCTTCGGAGCGCTCTCCTCGGCCGCCTTCTTGTCGGTTGTATTCCTGAGGTCGCGGATCGCGTTCCTCGTTGTCTTTGCATAATACTTGTTATGCAAACGATGCCTTTCGCTCTGGCGAATGGCCTTCTGAGCTGACTTTGTATTTGCCATTTTATCTATTTTTTATATTTAGTAGTGGGTAGGAGAATCGAACTCCTATTGCGAGAATGAAAATCTCGAGTACTAGCCGTTATACGAACCCACCAAATCCGAATTGGGATGCAAAGGTATGAATAAATTTTCAGAGCACAAAATTATTTTTCATTTTTTTGCTTTGCTTCCTTTTCACCCGCCCATTCAAACGAATACAGAATCGACTCCACCTGCCTCAGATACTGCCGCTTGTCATACTTCGGTGCATACACAAACGCCTCGATGACAATGATTTGCTTCCCGTCCTTGCTATAGAAGGAATGCGACACGAAGGGACCGCCCATAAAGTCATTGTAGACCTCCCAGAACCCGCGCGTTTCCATGAACGGCCGGCCCTTGTAGGTCAGCGACTGCACCGTCGGCGTAATGGCGAGCGAGGTCGTCATATAAGTATTCTCCACCGGCCCGGGGACATTATCCTTCATGACTTCATTCCGCTTCGAGATAATGGATTCCATCCCGAAGATGTCCTCCCCTTCCGGCACAGGATAGGTGTAGATCAGCACCGCCTGGTTGGTGTACTGCTTCTCGTCGGAAATCCATATGAAGCCGTCGCGCTTTGCCTTGAGCTTGTACCCGCTGGGAAAATGCAGGATGCCGCCCGTCATCTCCTCCACCGGTGCGCGCAGGGACGCATTCTCATACCGTAGCGCATTGGCGATGATCCTGTCGCGCTCGGCCTGCTCGAAGAATTCCGCCATGTTACGGCCTTCGGCCTGAATGAGTTTTACGGCCCCGTCCCGGTCGAATGCACTCACCCGCACCACGGACTGCGGCCGCGCCCATTCATCCTTCGCCCAGGTCACCTTTTCTTCCTGATGCTGCGGATTGATGTCGAGCAGGATGATGTTCCGGTGCATCTTGAACATATTGTTGAAACTTCCCGGAGGGACATTCGTCACCGAGAAAAGCGGCTCACGTTGCGCCAGGTAGGGGCAATCCTCCGAAAGGAAGGAACGAAGGGCGACGCCCGGGGCACCCTCCCAGGAGTCCTTGTCGATCACGACGACAATCTCGCCGGCCTTGCCGCTCACGTTCGGGAGCAGCTTGTCGTGCGATTTCTTTTTGCCTCCGCAGGCCACGACCGCGGCAAGCAGCGCCAGAGTCAGCGCGAAACGGACCATCTTTTTCATTTTGTAACTATTTGATCAAACGTGCAATATCATTCCCGAAGGCCAGGATCATCAACAGGAGGAGGAGGATCATCCCGATGAACTGCGTCACGACGAGGAACTTCTCGCCTGGCTTCCGGCCGGTAAGCATTTCAAAAAGACAGATGAGGATATGCCCGCCATCCAGCGCCGGAATGGGCAGGAGGTTCATCACGCCGAGCATGATCGAGAGGATGGCCAGCAGATACAGGAACTGGTAGGAATTCCAGCTGGAAGGGAATACCTGCCCGATGGCGATGAAACTCCCGACCGACTTGTACGCCTTCGTCCGCGGGGTAAAGACCAGCCGGAGGTCCCGCACATAACCCGCCACGGATTCCCAGGCCATCTTCGCCCCGGCCGGAATCGCCTGCAGCGCCGTATAATCGCGGCGGATCACTTCCGGCATCACCAGATACACGCCTACGTGACCGGCCGAATCCACCTGCAGCGGAACCGAGAGCGTATCGGCATCCCGGAGCACCGTCGCGACGGCAGTCCCGCCGGCACGGGCCTCCAGGACGGCCCTGGAATCCTGCACATACGGCACCGCGATACTGTCGATGGCTGCAATCCGGTCGCCATGGCGAAGATCCGACCCGTAATTGGGTGAATCCGTCATCAGGGAATCCACCACGAACGGGACGGCCAGGTCAAACATCCCGGGATTCTGCAGCACGGCTCCGATCAGGGACTGGTCTATGTAGATATCCAGCGTATCGGTGCCGCGGAGGACCGTCGCCTTGCGGACATTCCGCCGGGCGAGGTCGGCCTGCAGCATCGAGAAATCTTCCGGCACGTAATTGTCAAACGCGAGGATGCGGTCACCGGTACGGAACCCCATCTCCTCCGACAGTTCATTGACATAGATACAGTTGCCCTCATTCGGCACATAGGCGTCACCCCAGATGCCGGCAAGGATGATAAAGGCGATGACGGCAAAGATAAAATTGTAGAGCACGCCGCCCGCCATGACAAGCAGCCGCTGCCAGGGACGGTGCGTCCGGAACTCCCAGGGCTGCGGATCCCGCTTCATTCCCTCGAGGTCCATTGACTCGTCGATCATGCCGGCGATCTTGCAGTAGCCGCCGAGCGGCAGCCAGCCGATGCCGTATTCCGTCTCCCAGGAAGCCGCCTTCGGGAAAAGCTTCGTAAAGAATTTCCCTTTGGTGGAGAACAGTTTGAAGCCGCCCGCATCGAAGAAAAGGAAGAACTTGTCGACGCGGATGCCGAAGAGCTTGGCAAAGGTGAAGTGCCCCGCCTCGTGGATGATGATCAGCACGGACAGGGCCAGGATGACCTGCAATATTTTAACGAGGACAACCATGTTATATCATCCGTTCAGCCGCGGCATAGGCGGCGTCGTTCGTTTCGAAGATATCTTCCAGCGAAGGTTTTGCGATATACGGCGTCTGCGCCATTATCTTCCCGATGATATCCGGGATGTCGTAGAAACCGATCCGGTCTTCCAGGAAGGCCTTGACCGCCACCTCATTGGCCGCATTCAGCGCACAGGGGATGTTGCCGCCGCGACCGACTGCCTCGAACGCAAGAGAGAGACAGGGGAATTTCGTCCGGTCGGGCTCCTCGAAGGTCAGCCTGCCGGTCTTGGCGAAATCCAGTTTCTCGCCCTTGAGCGGGAGCCTTTCGGGGAAGGCCAGCGCGAACTGGATCGGCACCCGCATGTCCGGGCAGCCGAGCTGGGCGAGGACGGCGCCGTCGGCGAATTCGATCATCGAATGGATGACCGACTCGGGGTGGACCACCACGTGGATATCCTCCGGAGCCTTCTCAAAGAGCCAGCAGGCCTCGATGACTTCGAAGCCTTTGTTCATCATCGTGGCCGAGTCGATGGTAATCTTGGCGCCCATCGACCAGTTGGGATGCTTGAGGGCGTCCGTCTTGCTGGCCAGCGCGATCCGCTCCCGCGGCCAGGTCCGGAAAGGACCGCCCGAAGCGGTGAGATGGATCTTTTCGACCGGGTTGTCTCCGGCTGCCAGGAGACACTGGAAGATGGCGGAATGCTCGGAATCGACCGGAAGGATGGGGGCATGGTGCGTGCGGCTCAGGTCCATTACGAGATCACCGGCCGCGACAAGGGTCTCCTTGTTGGCGAGGGCGACGGCCTTGCCGGCCTTGAGGGCGGCGACCGTAGGTCTGAGCCCGCTGAATCCGACCATGGCGGCGACGACGATATCAACCGTCTCGGCGGCGACCAGGTCGCACATCGACTGCGTGCCGGTAAAAACCTTTACATCCGTATCCCGGAGCGCCTCCCGGACCTGGTCGAATTTGACCTCATTGCAGATGACGACGGCGGCTGGGTCGAATTCCCGCGCCTCCGTGATCAGCAAATCCGCGTTGCTGCCCGCCGTCAGGAGGTCGACCTCAAAGAGATCGGGGTGCTGCCGGACGACATCCAGCGTCTGCGTCCCGATGGAGCCCGTGGCCCCGAGTATCGCGATGTGTCTTTTTTTCATCAATATTTCGTATCTTTGCGGTCACGATGGACAGACTGCTCGGCATAGACTACGGACGGCGTCGCACGGGATTGGCCGTGAGCGACCCGCTCGGCATCTTTGCGTCTGCCCTCGATACCGTCGATTCTACAAAGTTAATAGATTACATCAAAAATTACGCCGCAGGGGAAACAATTACGCGATTTGTCGTCGGCTGGCCCGTCAATATGGACGGAAAGCCCTCGGAGGCGGCCGCGGACGTAGAGCAGCTGCTGAAGCAGCTCGGGAAGGCTTTCCCGGCGATTCCGGTCACGCTCGAGGACGAACGGTTCACTTCCGTGCTGGCACACCGGGCGATGATCGACGGCGGCATGAAGGCGTCGGACCGGCGCGACAAAGCCTCCGTCGACAAGATCAGCGCCGCCATCATTCTCCAGAGCTACCTGGACCGTACGTCCGGCGTATCCGCCACCTTCGATCCCGCGAATGTTCCCTCCACGCTGTCCCGCAAGGCCGGCGCCAAAAAGAAAAGAAGATGATACTGCCCATTTACCTGTACGGCGCCGAAGTCCTGCGCCTGAAGGCCGAAGAGGCCGACCTTACCCGCAAAGAGGAGATTCTCAAGCTGGTCGCGGACATGAAAGAAACGCTCGCCCACGCCGACGGCGTCGGGCTGGCCGCACCGCAGGTGGGCGTGAGCCGGCGGATCATCATCGTCGACGGCGATCCGCTCAAGGACACCTACCCGTATCTGGCCGGCTGGCGCAGGACGATGATCAACCCGGTCGTCCTGGAGGAGAGCCCGTCAAAATGCACCTACAACGAGGGCTGCCTCAGCGTCCCCGGCATCTATGCCGACGTCACCCGGCCCGATGCCATCACGGTCGAGTATTATAACGAAGATTTCGAGAAAGTGACCGAGCACCTCGATAAATTCTCGGCCCGGATGGTCCAGCACGAACTATCGCACCTGGATGGCAACCTGTTTACCGACAACGTCTCTCCCATCCGCCGCAAGATGCTCACCAAGAAGATCCAGAATATCATCAAGGGCAAGGTGCATCCGCATTACAACAGCCGGCTGCGGTAAGCGCCCGGTTTTTCAGCAGCAATACGCGGCGGACGCTCTCGTCCAGGCGCGATTCAGAGATTTCTCCGGACTCGACGGCTGCGAAGACGGCGTCGAAGGCTTCGATAAAATTCTTCGGGGTGAGGACGATGTCCGCCCCTGCCCTGACGGCCAGAACGGCCGCTTCCCCGCTCGAATAGCGGCGCGTAATGGCGCCCATCGCCATTCCGTCGGTCATCACGACATTCCGGTATCCCAGTTCCCCACGCAGTTTTTCCTCGATCATACAGGACGAGAGAGAGGCCGGGAGATCATTCCCGGTGACGGCGGGTACGTTCAGATGCCCGGCCAGGACGATGGGCACATCCCGCTCGATCGCCCGCCGGAAAGGAATCAGTTCGCAGCCCTGCAGCTCCTCCCAGGTCTTATCCAGGACGGCGATTCCCAGATGACTGTCGGTCCGGGTATCCCCGTGTCCGGGGAAATGTTTCACACAGGGAAGAATACCGGCGTCATACAGTCCCTCCGCATATTGTACGGCCATTTCCGCCGCCTTCTCCGGGTCCGGGGAGAAGGCGCGGGTGCCGATGACCGGATTTCTCTTGTTGGTATTGACATCGGCGACCGGGGCCAGATCGACATGGAAGCCCAGCCGGTGCAGATACTTCCCGATGGTGTTGCCGGCTTCATATGCCCCGGCGCCGTCCTTGCAGGCCAGGCCCATCGGCCGGTAGCGCGTAACGCCGAAATTCCGGTTCGGGGCGATCCGCGAGACCGGCCCGCCTTCTTCGTCCACATAAAAGATCGGGGCGCCCTTGAATGTCCGGAGATCCGCCATCAGGGAGGCCAGCTGCGGCTCATCCAGGATATTTCGTTCGAAGAATATAATGCCGCCTACGGGGTACAGCGCATTGACCGCCCGCATCCGCTCCGTCACCGCAATCCGTTTCCGGCGATGACCGCGTACGCCCGGCTCCAGTTCGACGTCCAGCGCCTCGGGGCGGACGCAGAAAAGCTGCCCCACCTTCTCCCGGAGGGTCATCTCCGCCAGTTGCCGTTCAATGGGATCTTCCACCGGTTCCGGGGCTCCCGGGGCCGCCTTCCGGCTGAAATACACCCCTGCCACGGCCAGCGCCAGCAGGCCGGAACAGACCAGAAAGATGCCCCACCATTTCTTCATACCCTGCAAAGGTAGGCTTTTTCCCGTACCTTCGCAAACCCTCCGGTTTTGCAGATTCCCTAAAAATGCCGAACTTTGTATCCTTGGAAAATTCTTCGAATCCATGTTCCCGAAATTCGTACTCATATCCGACCCCCGGACGCCGCTTACGGGCACCTTCGTCTATGGGATGGTCGGCCAGCACAAAGAACTCGTCGAAGGCTATGTCAAGGTCCACGGCGGAGGATGGTATGACAAGGATGATATCGCTAAGACCATCACCCTGTATGGCGGCTCCGGAGACTACGGCGAGCCCCGCCTCGCCTTCCTCAACCGCATCCCGAAAGCCCTGAAGGATTACCGGTTCTTCTACACCCCCATCCACGGCCTCCCCGGCAACGAGCTTCCGCTCGACGACGTGGAATGGTTCTGAAGAAATTTTCGTATATTTGCAAGATGGCGGATGATTGTTCTGCCGGACAGACACGAATTATTAACCAATAATCTTTTGAATATGGGAGCATTTCACGCTTATGACATCCGCGGAATCTACGGCAAAGACTGGGACCGCGAGACCGCGTACAAGATCGGCTATTTCATCCCCCGGCTGCTGAAGGCAGACAAAGTCCTCGTCGGACGCGACTGCCGCGTATCTTCCCCGGAGATCCACGATGCCGTCATCAAGGGTATCAACGATGCCGGAGCGGATGTGTACGACATCGGGCTCAGCTCGACGCCGATGGTGTATTTCGGAACGGCCAATTACGGATTCCATGCCTCCGTTCAGATCACGGCCTCGCACAACGCCGCCATCTACAACGGCATGAAGGTCTCCACGACCGATGCACAGGCCGTGGGATATGACGCCGGCCTGAAGTATATCAAGCAGTGGATTGAAGACGGAGAGCCGACACCCGTGGCGGAAGTCCGCGGCAAAGTCTACCAGAAAGAAATCCTTGCCGACTACCTGCAGTTCATGCGCAAATTCGCCAAGGACCTGTCCGGCATCACGATCGCCATGGACCTCTCCAACGGCATGTCCAACCTTTTTGCCAAGGAGATCTTCGGCACCGGCAGCAACGTCCATTACCTCTTCGACACCCTGGACGGCCGCTTCCCCAACCATGAGCCCAATCCGCTCATCGAAGCCAATGTCGTTCCGCTGGAGAATCTCGTCCGCGAAGTCAAGGCCGACGCCGGTGTCATTTACGACGGCGACGCCGACCGCGTGGTCTTTGTCGACGAGAAGGGCGGATTCATTTCCCCGGATCTCCTGATTGCCCTCATGGGCCGCTACTTTGTAGGTGAAAGAGGCCTCAAAGGTCTTGTCCTGCAGGACATCCGCTCCTCCAAGGCCGTCGGCGAATACCTGGAGCCGATGGGCTGCAAGATGCAGACCTGGAAGGTCGGCCGTGCCTTTGCCGCCGCCAAACTCCGCGAGATAGACGGTGTCTGGGGCGGTGAACTGGCCGGTCACTTCTATTTCCGCGACTTCTTCTACAGCGACAGCGGACTTCTCGCTTCGATGATCGTCCTCGGCATCGTCGCCGGCCTCAAGAAGGAAGGCAAGACGCTCAGCCAGGCCATCGCCGAGATCGTCAAATACAAGAATTCCGGCGAGATCAATTTCCGCCTGGAGGACAAGGCAGGTGCGATGGAAGCCATCAAGGAGCATTTCACGGCCCAGGAGACACCGACCGCCTTCATGGATTTCGACGGCTACCGCGTGGAATTCCCCGACTGGTGGTTCAATATCCGTCCTTCCAACACGGAACCGTATCTGCGCTTCCTGTGCGAGGCGACCTCTGACGAACTGCTGGCAGAGAAGGTGGCGGAAGCCCGTGAACTGCTGGAGACAAAATTCGGTGCCAAATGAGCGGGCTGATGCTGGCGGTCCTGCTGACGGTGGCCGGGGCGAATCCCGATTCGCTCCGCGCCGCTTACGGCAAGGAATCCGTCCCGACCCCCAAACTGCCCGGGACCTCGCTAGCAGATACGCTCGATACCGGCAATCCCGAAGTAAAGGTGATTCTGTACAGCGACCATACCTGGCGGTATGTCCGGGACGGGAAGAAGATCTCTAAAAACAAAGTATTTACGGAGGACTGGAACGAAGTATCGACCAATCCCTACCGGGTCGCCCCGGAACATCTTCCGGACAAGGTGACGCTCTGGATCGTGGATACGCTCGATTCGTATTGCTGCCCCAACAAGACGCAGCATTCCTCGCTTTTCGGCTACCGGCACGGACGCCGTCACCAGGGTATCGACCTGCCTTATCCGACCGGCACACCCGTCTATGCCACCTTTGACGGCAAGGTCCGCATCGCTGACTGGACAGGCGGCTACGGCAACCTGGTGGTTCTCCGTCACGCCAACGGCCTCGAGACTTTCTACGGCCACTGCAGCGAACTGAAAGTCAAGGCCGGAGACTGGGTGCATGCGGGCGACGTCATCGCCCTCGGCGGATCGACAGGCCGCTCTTCCGGTCCGCATCTGCATTTTGAGACGCGGTACAAGGGCTATGCCTTCGATCCGATGTGGCTGATCGACTTCAAGACCGGCGAACTCCGTCACCGGCTGTTTACCCTCCGCAAACGCTATTTCGACGCCAACAGCCGCTACGTGCAGGAAGAGGACGACGAAGAGGTCATTGCGGAAGGAGATGAGAAGGACCGGATAGAAGCTGAGAAGAAAGCCAAGGAAGAGGCCATCGCCCGCCAGAAGGCCGCCGAGGCAGCGATGCAATATTATGTCATCAAGTCCGGCGACACCCTCTCCAAGATCGCGGCGAAATACCGTACGAGCGTCAGCACGCTCTGCCGCCTCAACGGCATGACCGTCAACACCAAGCTTCAGATCGGCAAGCGCATCCGGGTCAAATAGCCGCTCAAAAGATCGGGGCAAGTCACGGATTCCCAGAGATTTATGACTTGCCCCTTGTTTGCAGACAGGGCAAGTCATGGCAGATGCCGTTTCTGTGACTTGCCCTAACGGCTATTTTTCTTTTTATTTGCAGGGAAACGACGTTAGACTATAGAAAAACTTACCATTATGTTAAAGAACTGCTACCAGTTGTGTACCACGGCACTGCAAGACACCTTGCTTTGCAAAGTCAGGGAGGATTACATTTTTCTTTGGAACCGCATTGCCATCCTATGTGCCCTGCTCGACATCAAGGTGTACTGCATCTGCCTGATGTCCAATCATTTCCACATCATCCTACAGGCCGACACCGCACGCATCGACCTTTTTTTTCCAGAAGCTGAAGGTCCAGCTGGGCCGATACCACAAACGGAAATACGGAACTTCGCCGGCCCCGCGGCTGGAATACAAACTGTTTCCGGTCCGGGACAGAAAGACCTTCTGCCAGGAAGTCGCCTACCTGCTGCGCAACCCGTACAAAGCCCGGATCAACAATCCGGTGACTTATCCATGGAGTTGCGGTCAGATCTATTTCTCGGGGCTGAAACGCACAGGTAAAAGAGTGGCGGACATGACTTTCGAAGAGAGATTAAGCCGGCTGCATACACGACAATCACTCCCGGGAGAGATGGCCGTCTCGCCGGAAGGGATGATTCTCCCGGAAACGTTCATCGATACCGGTTTCACGGAAAGTATGTTCGGCGGCTCCCCCATTTTATTCTTTGACTTGCTCAAGAAATGGAACCTCGAAGATATCGTCCATACCAGCCACGGCGAGTCCATCAATGATCCTTACTCGGATGAAGAGATTGTGGACGGCATCCGGACCATCTGCAGGGATGTTTTCGGCAACCTCTCTCCCCAGGAAATGGACGGGAAGGCCCTGGCCCGCCTGACACGCCAGGTCTACGCGCGCTATGGAGCCTCCCGGGCCCAGCTTCTCAGGCTCCTCCCGGTCGACGACTTCCTGCTGGACCGGATGCTTTAAGGGCAAGTCACGGATCTATAGCAATCTGTGACTTGCCCCTGTCAAAAGCAAAGGGCAAGTCATAAAAACGGCCGTTTCAGTGACTTGCCCCTAAAGAATGTTATTTCTTCCAGGTAAACCGGATATCCACGGGGATGTTCTCGAGGTTCATCGCCTTGAAGTCGGCGGTGAGATCCTTGCCGATGACGGCGTGCTCCGCGGCGAATCCGGACGCGAATTCGAGATCGCCGGTCGCCTGGGTCTTCAGGATGAGGGCTCCGAGGTCACGGATCGCCTCAAACGTCTTGTCGTAATCGATGGTATATTTGCCGTTCGCACCGCGGGCGATGGCCCCCTGCCCGACGAGATAATTGTAAATCATCACGTTGGCACGGCCAGTCGCCTCCTCCGCACCGAAGCGGGCGGAGCGGATAACACTGGCGATGAAGGTCGTCAGGGCATCCTCACGGGTGATAAGGGCAGGAATCTCTTCCTTCCCGATCAGATAGCAGGCAAGATAGACACCGAGGACATTGTCCTTGGCCTTCTCCCAAGTTTCCGCCTCTGCGCCCAGCGCATCCTTGACGGAGCCCTTGCCGTTGACCGTCTCCGCGACACCCAGGCCGTGGGCGACCTCACGGAAGACGATGTTCCAGTAGAACGCATCGGCATCCAGATGCGGCTGCGCCTCGTGCGAAAGCAGGACGCCGCCCAGCGGGAATACCGTCATGTTGAACTTCTCCTTGATGATGTTGGAGAAGAGGATGGTACGGGATCCCTTCGCGGAAAGCACCTTCGGATCGTGCGGCAGGTTGAGGGCGATGACCTTGAACCCGGCGTTGTAGCTGCCGGCATAATACATCGCCGTGCAGTCGAAGATGTTGGAGGCGCTGCCGGGCACCATCGCGTGGTACTGCGGATCACCGGGCAGCTGGTTCTGAAGCTCGGGCAGCATCCGGGCGAATTTCTGGAGCGCCGCGGTCTTGTTCTCTTCCTTGAGCATGACGAAGGCGCCATAAGAAGCCTTGTTGCCGTAGAGTTCATCGTCCGCCGTCTCGTTGGGGCCGATGACGAGGTCCATCTTACTGTCGGCCATGTCGATCCAGGCCAGGTCGCTCTCGTAATAATCGTCGTTCTGGAGCGCCGTCACCTTCTTCTGGAGGTAATTGCGGACGCTCGGCTTGATGGTCAGGTCCGCTGCCGCGCTGAGGTAGCTGCAGATCTTGTCGATGTGCTCCTTATAGGCATCGTGATACCAGACGGCCGAAAGCGTACTGTCCGCACCGCGGGTAATGAGCGTATAAGGGCTTGTCTTGGCGGGATCGGAGAAGGCCTCGAATTCCTCCGCCGTCATGTCGGCGGGATAGAATCCGCCGCCCAGCGGCCTGTGCTCGGGATAGCCGGGCAGGAAAGCCTTGCCGTCGATCCGGTCCCAAGGACCGTAGTTGATACCGGCATAGAGGCTGGCAGCCGCATCGTCGAGCGAATCCAGGGCGGCTTTGTCGACGCCGCTCTGCTCCCAGTAAATCTTGTCGGCCTCATCCGCCGCGAAGCGGTAGAGGTTCAGGACTTCCTTGCCATTGTCGCTGATGCCGGAGAGATCCGGCTCCTGCAGCTCGACGATGGCATACTGGGCCGCTTTCTTCTCGAGGACGGACTCCTGGATAGCCTCGCTCTGCTTCTGCGAGAACGGGAAGAGTTTGGTCAGCCAGAAATAGCCGAGGACAAAACCGATGATACCCACGATGAGGCCGATCTTGGTCATATCCTTCGTCTCCACGAGACCGGTCGAAGACGCGATGGCGTTCGGCGGTGTGGAAATCGGGAAGAGCATGGCGATCGAGGCGCAGACCGCGATGAAACTGATCATCGCCTTGGTACCGCCGAGGGCCACGAACGAAGCGTTGTTGGCAGCCTCGGGATCGGCCATGCCGCCTGCGACCACGATCAGGATCGGGATCAGGAGGGCCGCCGTCGCGCTGTTGCTGATGAAGTTCGACAGGAAGTAGCAGACGAGGCCGGCGATCACCAGCACGAGCACCACCGACATCGAGCCGAACGGAATGGCGTTGATCAGGACCTTCGCCAGGCCGGTTCCCTGCAGGCAGGTACCGAGGGCGAAACCTCCCGCCACCAACCAGAGCACGCTCCAGTTGATCTCCTTGATGTCATCCTTGCCGAACAGGCCGGTCGCCGTGAACACGCCCAGCGGGATGAGGGCCACCACGTTGGAATTGATCTTGGTCCACTGCTCGGTCGCCCAGAGGAGGATCGTGCCGATGAACGTAATCCATACCACGTAGGTCTTCCAGTCGGTCTTGCGCTTGTTCTCGGGAATCTCGAGCTTGATCTCCTTGCTCTTGAACGGGAACAGGATCTGCAGGAACACCCAGGCGATGATGATCATAATGATCACGAAAGGAATCATACGCATCGACCATTCGCCGAAGGTCACGTCATAGTTGGCTTCGGAGAGGAACTTGACGGC
>CAMUZW010000065.1 GCA_947165305.1 uncultured Bacteroidales bacterium | reverse complement strand
CCGATCCGGGAGACAGGACCGTGATCGGCAACAGCCAGCCGCGCTTCAGCTACAGTTTCCACGCGGGACTGAACTGGATGGGCATCGATTTCTACGTGATGTTTCAGGGAATCGGCCGGCGGGACGCCTATCCCGGATATGACTGCCAGCGATTCTGGGGCCCTTACTCCCGACCATACACATCTTTCGTAGGCAAGGACTTTATGGCTGATGTCTGGTCGGCGGACAACCCGGATGCGTATTTCCCGCGGGCCCGCGGCTACAGCGCCCTCAACGGGACACTGCGGGTCTTCAACGACCGTTATCTGCAGAACGCGGCTTACCTCCGGCTCAAGAACCTGACCATCGGGTATACGCTCCCGGAGAAATGGACCGGCAAGGCGGGCCTGACCAAAGTGAGAGTTTATTTCAGCGGTGAAAACCTCTGGTACTGGACGGCTCTCCACTCCAAGTATCTGGACCCTGAACTGATCCAGCATAATGGTTCTTCGGACCTCTATTCGATGAGTAAAACCTTCTCCTTCGGGATCAATGTCGATTTTTAGGCTATGAAAAAGCATTTTGCCATACTTTTAATCGCCCTGGCGGCCGTTTCCTGCAAGGACTGGCTCGTGCGGGAACCCCAGGATGAACTCAGCCCGGACACCTACTTCACGACGGAGCAGGAGTGCCGGTTATATACCAACCGTTTCTATCTGATGTTCCCCGGAGGAAGCGGAATCTACGGAGAGGATGCGGACTATATCATCCCGAGTGTGCTGAGTGCCGAGGTGGCGGGAAACCGTACGGTGCCCTCGACCGCCAGTTCGTGGAATTGGGATAACCTCAGGACCGTCAACTTCTTCATTGTCAATGCGGACAACTGCAAGGACCCGGCTGTGCGCGACAAGTATCTCGGCCTTGCACGGTTCTTCCGGGCGTATTTCTACTTCGAGAAAGTCAAGCGCTACGGTGATGTCCCCTGGCTGGATGAGCCGCTCGATGCTGATGACAAGAGCCTATACCGTGGCCGGGACGACCGCAAGACGGTCATGGCGCATGTGCTGGAGGATATCGATTTCGCGATTTCCCGCCTGCCGGCTGTCAAGAATGTATATGAGGTGACCAAATGGACGGCCCTCGCGCTCAAGAGCCGGATTTTCCTTTTTGAAGGAACCTACCGGAAATACCACGGCCTGGGAGACTGGGAGTCCTGCCTGGAGCAGGCTTCCGCCGCTGCTGCGGAATTCATCCAGTCTTCCGGATATTCTCTCTTCAGCACGGGAACGACCCCGTATCTGAATCTTTTCAATACGGTGGATACCGACCGGACGGAGATAATCCTGACGCGCGGATATTCTTCGGCGCTTTCACTCGTTCACGATGTAAACGGCCGCTATACGTCCACGACGATGGGCAAGCCCGGTCTGGCCAAGGATGTCGTCAACAGTTATCTGATGGCAGACGGGACCCGGTTCACCGATCAGGCCGGCTATGCGACGATGACCTTTGCGGAGGAAACCCGCGAACGGGATCCCCGGCTCGCCCAGACGATTCGTACGCCCGGTTATATGCGGGTCGGGACAGCGGAGAAACTGGCTCCGAACCTTGCGGCGGCGACTACGGGCTACCAGATCATCAAGTATGTAGGAGCCCCGAAATACGATGCCTATAATACCTCCGAGAATGATCTTCCGCTCTTCCGTACGGCCGAAGTATATCTCAATTACGCAGAAGCGCTCGCCGAGCTGGAGACCTTGACGCAGGCTGACCTCGACAAGTCGGTGAACAAGATCCGGAAACGGGCGGGGATGCCTTCGATGATGCTCCGGGAGGTGAATGAGAATCCGGATCGTTATCTGATGGCGGAAGCGACCGGTTACCCGGGTGTGTCGGGAGCCAATACCGGCGTGATCCTCGAGATCCGCCGGGAGCGGACGGTCGAACTGATTGCGGAAGGGTTCCGTTACTGGGATCTGATGCGCTGGAAGGCCGGCAAGCGGCTGACCCGTCCTTTCCTCGGTATGTATTTCCCGGGAACGGGGAGCTACGACCTGGACGGCAACGGCACCGTGGACTTCATTCTTTATGAAGGACAGGCGCCCGCCGCGGCCTCGGGCGTAGTGACGATGTCGCTGCAGGAAGCGGCGCTGACGGGAGGTACTTCCGGCAACATTACCGTCCACGGAAATATCACCCGCAAGTTTGATGAAAACAAGGATTATCTCTATCCCGTCCCGACCGATGACCGGGTGCTGACGGGAGGAGCGGTTTCCCAGAATCCCGGATGGGAAGACGGGCTTTCATTTTAAAGGAGGGATGCTATGAAAAGGAAAACTATATTTACTCTGATGCTGGCGGCACTCCTTGTCGGAGCGGCCTGTACGCGGGGGCCGGAGATCCCCGGACCTTTCCTGCGGGCCGACCTGCAGGAAATCGAAGCGCCGGGATTCGCCGTGGAATACAACGTGCAGATCCTCTCCAACATCGGCTGGCGGATCGCTTCCAATGAAGTATATGACTGGGTGACGCCTTCGCTTACGGAATCCCGCGGCTCGGCCACGCTGGTCCTGTCGGTGGAAGGGAATGAAGGAACCGGTGCCCGCGAAGGGGTGATCGTCCTCGAATCGGACGACAATTCCGTCCGGGAAGAGATCCGCATTGCGCAGCGAGCGCTTTCGGCGGAAGGATTCTCCCGTATCCGGGAAATCCGCTCCCTGGAGCGTACCGGCGGCTATACCATTATTCAGGGAAAGGTCCGCGGCTTTGTCGTGACCGATGCCGCAGCCTCCAATTATACCGAGAACACCTTTGCCATGGAAGACTCCTTTGATGAGCCTTCTTCCGGCATTGCGGTCCGTGTCGCGGCCGACCGCTATGCGGCTCCGAAGCGAGGATCCGAGGTGGTCCTCGACCTCTCCGGCGCCCGGCTCGAACGGACGGATGGAATCTTGACGCTCTCCCTGCAGGACAATCCTCCCGCAGGAGACGCCACCCCGCTGCCGGTCCGGCCCGATACGGTTACCTTCGCCGAACTCGCTACCGGAAACTATGAGTCGATGTTCGTCTGCCTGAAGGAGTGCCAGGTCGTCGAGGATGCCATCGGCGGAATCCTCGCGTCTTCTCCCTGGATTACGGATGAATCCGGGGATCCGCTCGGACGCCTCGTCGTTTCGGCAGATTCGCCTTTCGGATCCGTAGCCTACGGAAGGGGTGGCGGCAGGGTCTGCGGCATCGCCGGAGCCGTCCGGGACGGAATCTGTGAAATCCTTCCCACTTCCGCTGACGATGTGGCGTTTACGGCCAAGCGCATCGGCGAGAAGCCCGGAATCCTCGAACTCCCTTATGTGTTCTCGTTCTACTGCTCATCGCAGACGGACGGTGCCTGCAAGTATATCAATTACTACAAGCTCTATTGGGATCCCGTCACGCTGCTGACATCCGGCAAGATCGCCGACGACAAAGACGAAAGCATCGGTGCGGCCCTGTACGTATCGGCTTTTGCCTCAGAGGCTTCCAAGACTTACGGGCCCAATATGTGGGCCGAGGCAGGTGCGCACGACAATATCAACACGGTGGGCTTCGTTTCCCTGGGCAGCAAGACCACGCCAACGGCGGAATGCGGCTGGTATCTGGATGTCCCGCTCCGGATGACCCTGCCGGAGCACTTCACGGTCACCTTCGGAATGGGCGGCAATACCTATACGATCAAGAACTGGACGATCTACTATTCCTCCGACAATGAGAACTGGTACGAAGGCGGACATTACTCGCTCGACCATATTGTCGAAGGCGGTTCATACTATCTGTTCTTCAGCGTTCCGATCGACTGCGAAATTCCTTTTGTGGCCGGTGACACGCTTCATCTGAAATTCATCCCGGAGGGAACGACCGCCATCGGCGGATCAAACAATGCCGACGGCCACGGGAGCAGCTGCTTTATCCGTTTCCACTCCTCCATCATCATTGCCGAAGAGAAGGAAGGATCGACGCCGGTGCCTTCCAACGCCGTCTGGTTCGAGCCCTTCGACCATCTGACGGGCGGTGTGGATTATTTCCTCGGCAACAAGGTGGGCGGCCTGGCCAACTTCGGAGGACGTCAGATTGCCGACTGGGACGACGAGCAGCTCCGCGGAATGGGCGGACACGACGTATATGAGCGTCCCGGGTATGCCCAGATCGGATTCGTGGATACGGAGCGCTCCGGCTCCCGCCGGGAATACCACAATACGACCGGTGCGCTGGAAAGTCCCGAACTGGGCGTTTCCGGAGACCTGACCCTGACATTTGAGGCGGCGGCCTACCGCAGTCCGGCCATCCGGCCCGGCGCTTCCACCACGACCCCCGATGTGGGAAGCCCGGACATCAATACCGGCGTCATCGAGGTGCTCGGCGGCGGTCTCGTCAACGGGTCTGAATCTGCCCGGATTTTGCAGATGTCCACCACTGGCGCATTCTCAACGCATACATTCACCATCCAGGGTGCGACTCCTCAGACCCGGATCCGCTTCACGAGCGCGCCTGCGGAAGGGGAGTTCTCCCGCTGGTTCATTGACAATATAACCGTTACCAAGCGATGAAAAAGATATTGTACACGGCTCTGGCACTGCTTGCCGTTTCCTGCAGTAAAAAGGATAACGCCGATTTTATCCCCGCTTATACCGAAGGAGGAATCGATTTCTCGCAGGGGGCGAAACCGATTACCGATCCGGCTGACGATACGCCGCGCGAGCCGGCCGTCGTCGGAGAAAATCAAATCAAAATCATCTCCTACAATATCCGTACGGGCGGTGCGGATTCCGGAACTTCCAATGCCTGGACGACGCGCCGCGTCGGAACGCCCCAGATGCTGACCGTGGAGAATCCGACCGTGTTCGGCCTGCAGGAAGCCCAGCTTTATCAGGCGGACTACGTCAAGTCTTCACTGGAAGGATACGACTATGTCGGCGTTTCGCGGGACACCGGAACGGCCACGGGAGCGGGGGAGAGGACACCGATCTTCTGGAAGACCGCCCTTGTCCAGATGGAGGACTGGGGAACGTTCTGGCTGTCTCCGACCCCCGGAATCCCGTCTTTCGGCTGGGCGGAAGGAAGCTCTTATCGCCGCTGTGCCACGTGGGCGCGTTTCCGCCACATTGCGACCGGGAAACGTTTCTTCTATATCAATACGCATCTTGACCTTGTCCGGGAAAACCGGCAGTATGGGATGGACCTGATTGCGACAAAGATGAAGGAACTAAATCCTTCGGGATACCCTTCGTTCCTGACGGGGGATATGAACGAAACCTGGCCCTCCACCGTCTATGATCCGTTGACGGGCATGATGGAGAATCTCCGGGAAATTGCACTGAAGACGGACCATTTCGGTACCTTTAACGGTTTCAAGAGCGCGTCAAGCATCATTGACTTCATCTTCGTTTCGGGGTTCACGCCGGTTGAGTACAAGACGGTCAATGAGAGTTGGAACGGCATCAAGTTTATTTCGGACCATTTCCCGATTGCGGGTCTGGTTGAATTTGAAGAATAATTCCAAAACCATATAATTATGCTTATAACAAGAAGTTATGTTCCTCCTTGCGAGGTGCGCGGGGATTATCAGCGTCCACGCGCGGAAGTCCGGGAATTTGATCCGGAATTGAATTTTTGCAACAGTATCAGCAGCTCCACGACGGAGCCGCTGGATGAAGAAGTCGAATTTGAATGGTAAGCGCCTTATGAAAAAGTACAGTATTTTATTCCTGACGGCAGCCCTTGTTTTTGCTGCCTCCTGCAAACGGGCTGAAATTGAGGAGCCTGTCGCCCCAGCCACTGATTCGGAAGAGACGGTCGTTCCCCGTGGCCTTACCTTCAAGGCGACCTGGGAGACCCCCGAAACGCCGTCCGGCACCAAGACCTCGCTGGGCGAGAACGGACTGGATGTCCTTTGGATGAAGAATGACGCCCTGTCGGTCTTTGACGGGAACGGAGAGGCCTATGCCCCTTCTTCTGGATCTTTTGCCGAAGGATTTGTGAAAGACACCCGTTATCAGGTCTATGAACTGTCTGAGGACAAGAAGACGGCCTCCTTTGCCGTATCCAATGATTATGACCCCGTTGCGGAAGGGAAGAGCATCTACTGGGCCTTCACGCCCCGCATCCAGGATGCCGCCGTCAACATCGCCGACGGGAAGCTGATTGCCTGGCTGACCCGGTATCAGAGGGGCAACAACGGCAATTTCGCGGAACATCGCGGGACAGCCGGCCGGTACCTGAATTTCGCTGTCGGCTCCACGACCGATCCGGAGAACGAGCCGATTGTCTTCAAGAATATTCTCTGCCATCTGAAATTCGTCATTCCGGCCGATATGGACGGGATAATCACGCGCATCGGCGTGCATACCGGAAACGAGGAGTACCTCTCCGGGGACCAGTATGTCGATCTGACGGGAGAGAAGCCTTCCACGTCGCTCCGCTACAATGTCGGTGATTATGAAAATGGCAGCCGGTACGGCGACATGTATCTCTTCCCGGATCACGGTACGGGCAATAACGCCAATATCACGGAAGGACAGGCCTTCGCCGCCGGTACGTATTATATGGCCATCATGCCCTGCGAACTCAAGGCCGGCCTGTTCGTGACGTTCGATACGGTGGACGGGGAAGTCTGTCACATCGACCACTACGCCGCCTCTACGACATTCGTTCGCAACAAGGTCTATAATATGGGAGAACTGACCTGGAACAAGCCGGTTGCTGCAACGGGAACGGGCGTGACCCTGCCATATGCTTTCTGTTTTACGCAGATGACCAATTCGGACGGAAATATGGTTTATAGCAACAAAGGTTCCCTGAGTGTAGGAACTGCAACAGGAGGGTATACTCCTTCTTCCGGTGTGATTGCCACAGACAAGAATAATGAGAATGTCTCGCTCTCCGCTCTGGTCACCAAGGCTTCTCCGAAGAATGGCAGTCAGCAGAATCTGGCATACTGGGCAAATGACCTGGCTCACGATGCCATCAATGTGGGCGCCATTTTGAATCGTTTCGCCGTGAGCCAGATTCCGATTGAAAACTATGTCCGTTTCAATATTCCGCTTGCTGAGGATATGCCTCAGGTTTTCAATGTCTCCTTTGGAATGGGGCTCAGTAACGCAAAATATTCCATTGCAGATTGGAAAGTTCTTTATTCCAATGATGCCCATACATGGATTGAATTCCCTGAGGTGATTCATTTTACAGCTGTGAATTACCCGTATCATACATTTACGATCCGTCACGGTGAATTGTTTAAGGCGGGGAAGATGCTGTATGTGAAGGTAGTAGGCAATTCCAATAAAAACACGGCCGGTAATGCGGCTGACGGCCAGGGTGGATCCGGTGCCGTACGTGTCCATTCCGCCTTCGTCATCTATAATCCGGCGGTGGGAGTCTCCACAACTCCGGCAGGGGCACAACTCTATGAAGGGTTTGATGATGCTGACGGAGGTGTCGATTATTTCCTCGGCGGAGGCGACAGAAAGCGTCTGGGTGGAGTTTCTTCACTGTGTGGCGAGGCCTTTTCCAAGGAAGGATGGTCTGCGACCAATGTCTTCGCTCGTCCTGGATATGTCCAGCTCGGAAATCTGGATACGCAAAGCAGCAATACGAAAGTCCAGAACCCTACAATCGGTATGCTTGTTACGCCGGCGTTGAATGTTACCGGCGATCTGACGCTGAGTTTCAAGGCTGCGGCCTATCGTCATCCCGCTGCAGGCCGGGACGGAACAACAAAATATGACATCGCCACTCCTGACGAGACCTCCATCACGGTGACTGTGCAGAATGGCGGTACCATTGACGGGGAGACGACGGTTCAGATCGATAATCTGAATACCGAGGCCTGGCAGACCGTTACCAAGACCATCGTCGGAGCGACGGCTGCGACCAAGATCCAGTTCTCATCACCTTCTACCGGAACCTATCACCGCTGGTTCCTCGATGACATTCTCGTCAAATAGCATTTTCTTATGAGAAAGTTCTATTACCTGATCCTGCTTTCCGCCCTGGGGCTTGTCTCCTGCGGCGGAAAGGGGGAGACGGTGGTTCCCGTGACGGGTGTAACGATCGATCCTCCGACCGTGACGCTCCATCTGGACGGAACGGCGCAGCTCAAGGCGGCCGTCCTTCCGGAGAACGCCACTTCGGCCGAGGTCTCCTGGTCGTCCGCCAATCCGATCGTCGCCGCCGTAAGTGCTGAGGGGCTCGTGACGGCTGTCTCGTTCGGAGAGACGACGGTCCGTGCAACGTGTGGGGAAGTGAGCGGAACCTGCCTCGTGAAGGTCGTTCCCGTAGAGGTGGAATCGGTGACGGTGACACCTGCGACCCTGACCCTGACGGAAGGGGAGACCGGGACGCTCTCCGCCGAGGTCCTTCCTGCCGATGCGACGGATCTTTCCGTTGTCTGGAGCAGCTCTTCCCCGGAAGTGGCTGCCGTCGACGGCGGGCTGGTGACGGCGGTTGCGGCTGGCGAGGCCGTCATTTCCGCAACGGCGTCGAACGGCAAATCCGGCAGCTGTACGGTCCGGGTGAAGGCCCCGTTCTCCTTCTCCGTGGAGAAGCAGGACAGGAAGGGTGCCTGGGCCGATGCCTCGGAAGGCCTTGCCGGTTATCCCGGCGAGCGCATTCCGGTGCGGCTTCAGGTCATCGAAGGAGAAGGCGTTACCTTTACCTGGACGGTGACGGGTGCGGCCGCCACTTATTCGGAGGAAACCGTCAGTCTGGTTGAACCCGGGGAGGCCATACTCAAGGTGGAAGCCTCGACGGGGCTTTCCGTGGAGATCCCGGTCGTCTCAACCTGGCCGGAAACCTTTGTGCTCGGGAGCAATTCCTATGCGTATGGGAGTGTCATTCCGGTCGGCAACCGGGCCTCGGGCCTGCTCGTCCTCCGCTCGGGAGATGACCCGATCCCGACAGATCTCTATTCCGTGACGGCGGATTATCCTGCACTGGTACAGGTCGAAACAGCCGAAAACGGCTATTCGCTGCAGGCGCTTGGTACACCGGGAGAGGCGATTCTCCGTATCCGTTCGGGCGCGTGGCTGGATGCCACCCTTTGTACCATCCGGATCGGAGGTAAATTCCCTTCGGTCACCGAACCGCTGGACGGGGAGGAAGACTTTTCCTGGTAAAGGATTTGTCGGAGCGAAATGGCGCCGGAGTTCCGGAAAGACGGAACCCCGGCGTTGTTTTGTTGCAACTTAATCCATTTCTGGTTATCTTTGTAAGATAAATAAACAAAGAACATTTAAATCATATTTTCCATGAAAAGAATCGTACTTGTCAGACATGGCGAAAGCGCCTGGAACCTTGAGAACCGTTTTACCGGATGGACCGATGTGGATCTGACCCCGAAGGGGGAGAATGAGGCCAAAGAGGCGGGTAAACTGCTGAAGGCCGAGGGCTTTGCCTTCACGAAGGCGTATACGTCCTACCTCAAGAGGGCGGTGAAGACCCTCAACAACATTCTTGACAACATGGATCTCGACTGGATCCCGGTGGAGAAGAGCTGGCGCCTCAACGAGAAGCATTATGGCAACCTGCAGGGCCTCAACAAGGCCGAGACCGCCCAGAAGTATGGTGACGAGCAGGTGAAGATCTGGCGCCGCAGCTATGACGTGGCCCCGCTTCCGCTCGCCGAGGACGATCCCCGCAACGCGAAGTTCGATCCCCGCTATGCCGGCGTTGCCGACAGCGATATTCCGCGCACCGAAAGCCTCAAGGACGCCATTGCCCGTGCCGTTCCGTACTGGAAGGAAGTCATCTTCCCCGACCGGGCGAACCACGACAACATCATCGTCGTCGCCCATGGCAATTCGCTCCGCGGCATCATCAAATACCTCAAGGGAATCTCCGACCAGGACATCGTATCGCTCAACCTCCCCACGGCAGTCCCGTATGTCTTCGAGTTTGATGACGAAGGCAATCTCGTCAAGGATTACTTCCTCGGCGACCAGGAGGCGATTGCGGCCAAGATGAACGCCGTCGCCAACCAGGGAAAGGCAAAATGAGCAAGAAAGCCATCATTTCGATCGTAAGTGCCGTCCTGGTGGCCCTGATGGGCGGACTGGGATGGTTCTTCCTGAAAGATTTCAATCCCCGGAAGACGGTGTCCGTCGACGGAGAAGGTGCCAAGATCAAGGTGGAGGTCGAGGAACTCGGCTTCTACGACAAGGACAATTATATCTCCGGTACGGTCTATCGTCCTGTGACGGGCGAGAAAAAGTTCCCGGTGGTCATCTACTGCCATCCGCTCGCCGCCGACCGCAGTGCGGGAGAGGATCTCTGCCGCCTTTTCGCCTCAAAGGGATGGGTGGCCTACGCCTTCGATTTCCGGGGCGGGAACAAGACTTCCAAAAGCACAGCGCTCGAGACGACCGGAATGTCGGTAGAGACACAGGCCGAAGACATTGCCGCCGTACTGAAGGGCCTCAAGAAGGTGCATTACGTCCAGTCCGGGAAGGTCTTCCTCGTCGGTGAGGGATTCGGCGGATACGCCGCCCTGCTCGCCGCGCAGAAGGTCTCTGTCAAGGGAATCGTGCTCCTCGGCGCCGACTTGCACCGTTCGGATGAGAGCAAGCAGCTCTATCCGAAGGTGAAGGATATCCCAACGGTGATCGACAAAGGCAGCATCGTGCTTGGAAAGGGTTTCTACAAGGCTTCGCGCGACTTCGACCCGCTCAAGAAGGCGTCGAAGGTCGGTGAGCCGGTCCTTGTGATTCACGGGACTTCCGATGAAGTGGCGTCCTATGAGTATGCCGCCAAGCTCGCGCAGATGCTGCCGGAGGGCACGCTGATTCCGGTCGATGCCGCTCCGCACAAATTCTCCGGTGCCGCCCGTAAAAAGGCCGCTTCGGACATCTGCGGTTTTATTGCAGATAAACTTCAGTAGTTTATTAAAAACCAGGTATATTAATTTCAGAGACATGGCCGCCCGTGGCCACTTGAACGGGAGGGGCCCACAAGGCGTAAGCCGCAGTGGGAGGGATGGAGGAGCGAAGCTCCGGAAGTCTTAGAAACTAATATACCTGGTTTTTTAAATATGTTCAGAACCATCCTCAGAGAGGTGCGGCAGTATAAGTGGGCCGCGTGGCTGACGCCCTTGTGGACGACGGCCGAGGTGGTGATGGGCGTGCTCATCCCGTACGTGACGGCATCCCTTATCGACAAAGGCATCAGCGCGGGCGATATGTCCGAGGTGTACCGCTACGGCGGGATCATGATCGGGATGGCCCTGCTGAGCCTGCTTTTCGGTATGCTGGCGGGCTCTTTTGCGGCCTACAGCAGCACCGGCCTTGCGGCCAATCTCCGTGCGGCAATGTACCGCAACATCCAGCGATTCTCCTTTTCCGATATCGACAAATTCTCCACGGCGGGACTGGTGACGCGGATGACGACGGATGTGTCCAATGTCCAGAATGCCTTCCAGATGCTGCTCAGGACTTCATTCCGGGCTCCGCTCAATATGATCTCGGCCCTGGTGATGTGCTTTCTCATCAACGGGCGCCTGAGCATCATCTTCCTCCTGGCGATGCTGGTGCTGATGACCTTTCTCTCCGTCCTCATCACCCGTGCCGCGAAACTCTTCCGGCAGGTGTTCGAGCGCTATGATGCGGTGAATGCCGTGGTGCAGGAGAATGTGAGTGCCATCCGGGTGGTGAAGGCCTTCGTCCGGGAGAACTACGAAATCTCCAAATTCGACAAGGCGGCCCTCTCGCTGTTCTCGCTCAATGTACGGGTGGAACGCCTGATGGCACTGAACCATCCGGTGATGAATCTCATCGTGAACGCCTGTATCATCGCCGTGAGCTGGTTCGGGGCCCGTTTCATCACGGAAGGGACGCTCACGACCGGCCAGCTGACCTCTCTGTTCAGCTATATCATGACGATCATGGCGGCGCTGATGATGCTGTCGATGATCATCGTACAGCTCACGCAGAGTGCGGCGAGCGGGGCACGGATCGCGGAAGTCATCAACGAGCTGCCGGATATGGCCGACCCGGAGAATCCGGTGACGGAGGTCAAGGACGGGAGCATCGATTTCGAAAATGTCAGTTTCTCGTACGGGAAGGGCGGTGACTATGCCCTGATGGATGTCAATCTGCATATCAAGTCCGGGGAGACCGTCGGCATTATCGGCGGGACGGGCAGCGGAAAGTCTTCGCTGGGCAGTCTCATATCGCGCTTGTACGATGCCTCGGAAGGTGTCGTGCGCGTGGGCGGGCGCGACGTGCGCGAATATTCAATGAAAGCGCTCCGGCAGCAGGTCGCCAATGTCCTCCAGAAGAGTACCCTCTTTTCGGGCTCCGTATTGGAGAATCTCCGCTGGGGGCGGGAGGATGCTACGGAGGAAGAATGCGTTGAGGCCTGCCGGATGGCGGCCGCGGATGACTTCGTCCGGGAGATGCCGGACGGATATCAGACACATCTGGAGCAGGGAGGGACCAATCTCTCCGGCGGCCAGCGGCAGCGGCTCTGCATTGCGCGGGCCCTGCTGAAGCGCCCCAGGGTGCTTGTGCTGGACGATGCCACTTCCGCCGTGGATACGGCTACCGACGCGCGGATCCGGGAAGGGCTCAAGAAGGGGCGTCCCGGCATTACGACGGTCATCATCGCCCAGCGGATCCTCTCGATCCTGCATGCGGATCGGATCGTAGTGATGGAAGGCGGCCGTGTCATCGGCTTCGACACCCATGCGCGCCTGCTGGAAACCTGTCCGGTCTACCGGGAAATCTATGAAATGCAGTCCGGCGGCGAAGGCGACTTCGATGAGGCGGCAAAAGGGGAGGGACGGCTATGAGTGCGGCTCCCGGGTTCGGTATGCGGCAGCGGGCGCCCCATTCGGGCGCGACGCTGAAGGATCTCCGGCAGTCGAAGACCGTCTGGCGGCTGTTCAAGTATATATTCAAGCATTATAAGGTGCACGTCGGCTTCGCGCTGCTCTGCATCCTGGTGTCGTCGGT
>CAMUZW010000064.1 GCA_947165305.1 uncultured Bacteroidales bacterium | reverse complement strand
CCCCCGGCCACGCCATTCGGCGGTGGCGGTGAAGAAGACGTCGGCGCTGGAGTTGAGGGCGGTTTCGACGGAGTCCTGGATGACGCCGATGATGAAGCCGACGGCGACGGCCTGCATCGCCACGTCCTGGGAGATCCCGAAGAACGAACACGCCATCGGCACCAGCAGCAGCGAGCCGCCGGCCACGCCCGAGGCCCCGCAGGCGCCGAGCGTCGACACGACCGCCAGCACCAGCGCCGAGGCGAACGTCACCGGCACCCCGACCGTATGGGCCACGGCCAGCGCCAGGACCGTAATCGTCACCGCCGCCCCGCTCATATTGACCGTCGCGCCCAGCGGAATGCTGACCGAATAGAACTCCGGATCCAGCCCCAGCCGCTTGCAGAGGTCCATATTGATCGGAATATTCGCCGCCGAAGAGCGCGTAAAGAACGCATTCACGCCGCTCTCACGCAGGCAGGTCCACAGCAGCGGATACGGATTCTTCCGCAGCAGGACAAAGTGAATCAGCGGATTGATGATCAGCGCCGTCGTCAGCATACACCCCACGAGCAGCAGCAGAAGCCGCCCGTACGTCGTAAACACCGCCAGCCCGCTCACCTGCACCGCCGCATACACCAGGCCCATGATGCCGAACGGCGCAAACTGAATGATCCATCCCACGAGCTTCGATACCGCGTCCGCGAAATCGCCGACCACCCGGATTGTCTTCTCCGCGGCCGCCGCCTTCAGCGCCAGCCCGATGACGATCGACCAGAACAGGATGCCGACATAATTCGCCTCGGCGAGGGCCCGGACCGGATTCATCACGACATTCGTGATCAACGTATAGAAAACATCGTGCAGCGACCCGGGGGCTGTTTCCGCCGCCGCATCCTGCAACTGAAGCGTCACCGGGAACAGGAATGAGCCCGACACGGCGATCAGCGCCGCGAAGAACGAACTCATCATATACAGCAGGATCACCAGCCGGAACCGCGGCCCCTGCCCCTTCCCGGCCTTCGCGACCGACGCGCAGACCAGGAGCGCCACCAGAACCGGCGCCGCGGCCTTCAGGGCCCCGACAAAGACCGACCCGAAAATGCCGATCCACCTCCACGACGGCAGCAAAAGGCCCAGCAAAAGGCCCAGCGCCATACCGCAGAGAATCCTCACGACGAGGCTCCAGCCCGTCCACTTCTTCCAGATCTTCCTCATTTGACCGGCTCCATATGAATGATAATATGCGACTGCGCGCCGAAGCGCCCGTGGAAGCGGCGCTCGACCTCCGAGGCCTTCTCGTGCGCCTCCTCCAGCGTCTGGGTGCCGTCCAGGCGGATGTGAACCTCCGCGGCGACGCGGTTGCCGATGCGGCGTGTGCGCAGATTGTGCGGATCCTCCACGCCCGGCACGCTCCGGATGATCTCCAGCATCTCCTTCTCCGTCTCTGCCGGCAGCGAACTGTCCGTAAGCTCACCGAAACTCGGCCCCAGCAGGTCCCAGGCCACCTTCACCAGCATCGCGCCCACCACGATGGACGCCAGCGGATCCAGCACCGTCCAGCGCTTTCCCAGCAGGATGGCCCCGCCGATACCGATCGCCGCGCCGATCGAGCTGAGCGCATCCGAACGGTGATGCCACGCATTGGCTTCCAGCGCCTTCGAATCCAGCTTCCGCCCCCGGATGCGCGTATACTGGAAGAGAATTTCCTTGGCAATAATTGAAATGAATGCGGCCCAGAGCGCCAGCGTTCCCGGCGCGGGAATATCCTCCCCCTGGAGCCACCGGGCCAGCTTGACGGCGCCGCTGACCACAATTCCCACCGCGGCCGCCGCGAGGGCGAGCCCGATAAAGAGCGTCGCCAACGTCTCAAACTTCCCGTGCCCGTAATCGTGGCTCTCATCCTGCGGCCGCGCGCTCACCCGCACAAACACCAGCACCACGATATCCGTCACGAAATCCGACAGCGAATGCACCGCGTCCGACACCATCGCGGCGGAATGCCCGGCCACCCCCGCCACGGCCTTCATCCCCACCAGCAGCAGGTTCACCACGCTCCCCACCAGCGTCACGCGCGCTATTTCCTTCTCCCGGGTCATTCTCCTGTTAAATCAGCCCTTTGAATGCAAGCCAAAGGGAAAAGAACTGATCATAAACACTGTAAACGTTCTTGTCCATCGTGATAAAGTCCTTCTCCAACAGGCCTTTCAGGGCAGAACTAACACTGCTGGCAGAATTGAGTTTATGCTTATTGATGAATTTCCCCCCTGTGACCGATGCTGCCTTGCCCTCGCGTGCAATGGCCAGAAACAGCATCCGCTGCTTCTCGGGCATTTGGTAGTACAGAGATTCATAGGTATCGGAAGACATCCTGAGAATAAAATCAATGGCTTCATCCACCATCGGTGCATCGCAGGTGCCCCCCACTTCTGTCCGGGAATAGAGCACATTCAATATGCGATGCATATAACTGGTCACAGCGTCAAAACGCCGATACAGCAATGAAACGACCTCCGGATCCAGACATTTCCCCCCCTCCTTGAACTTGCTGATACAGAAGTCCGTATAGACGTTCAAATCCAGCGGTTGAAGGTTCATGATGGATACGGCCTGATAGAACGGGCGGGAAGGCGACGTGAACATGCCATTCATTATATGTCGCTGAGAACCGGAGAAGATGAAATGGGCATTGGTGCAGCGCTGGACATACGTGCGAATCGTAGCCTCCACCGTTTCATCATTATAACGGGTAATCTGCTGGAACTCGTCGATGGCGACCAGGCACGGCTTGTCTGCCTGATTCAGGTATGTGAAAATTTCGTCGAGGGTGACGGCCGGATTATTGATAGCGCCCAGGCCGACACTCCAGGTGGGAGACCCGTTTATATCAAATGAAATTTCCGAGCGCAGGGAAGACACCATCGCGATAAAATTCTCCCACGCACTCTTTCCCCTGGGTCTGAGTTCATCCATTACCGCCTTGCCCAGCATATTGACAAAATCACTCAGATTCTTGGTCGCATAGATATCGACGACAAAGCAGTAATGGGTACGGCGGATTCGCTCGTCATCGAAAACATGCCAGATCAGATCCGTCTTGCCCAGACGACGGGGAGAGATAAGGGCGACATTGTTCTCATTGACAAGGAGGTCTCGGAGTAAAGTCGTTTCCCGGACACGGTCACAGAAATATTCCGCACCGGCATAACCATTTGTGACAAAGGGGTTTTTCATAGGGCCTTCTGTTTATCAGAAGCAAAGGTACACAAAATAATTCATATTACCATAAAATAGTTATCATAAAATGATAATCATAAAATGATAAATACTAAGCAGGCATGGAAGCGAGGCAGTCATTATACCGACAGCAGATACTCCTTGAAGGCAGGGAAATCCCCCGGGAGCGGGACGGATAGCTTCCGCCCCTGCATGAATGCGGAGAGGGTCGGAGGAATGGCGACCGGAGCGCCGATGATGCGCTCGATCGTATCCTTGAATTTGGCCGGATGGGCCGTTTCGCAGAAGAAACCGGTCTCGCCTGGGCGAAGACCTTCTTTCAGAGCCCGGTAGCCGCAGGCGCCGTGCGGATCCAGCAGGTAGCCGGTGCGCTCGTAGCACTCCCGGACCGTCTCCGCAATCTCAGCATCGCTGTATGTCGCGCCGGAGATGTCCGCCCGGATGGCGTCGGGATCCTTGCCGTACAGGTCCCAGATGCGGGCGAAATTGCTCGGATCCCCAACGTCCATCGCATTGGCGATGGTCTGGACGGACGGCCGCGGCCGGTACGAGCCCGTCCGGAGGAATTCGTAGAATACGCTGTTGGCATTGTTCGCGGCGATGAAACGCCGGACCGGAAGGCCCATCCGCTTCCCGAAAAGGGCCGAGCAGATGTTGCCGAAATTGCCGCTGGGCACGCTGCAGACCACATTCCCGGAAAGGCCGAGCCGCTGCAGCTGCGCATAAGCCCAGAAATAATAGAACGACTGCGGCAGGAAGCGCGCCACGTTGATGCTGTTGGCGGAAGTGAGCCGGAGCGCCCGGTTCAGGTCCTCATCCATAAACGCCGCCTTCACCAGCGCCTGGCAGTCGTCGAAGACGCCGTCGATCTCCAGCGCGGTGACATTCCGCCCCAGCGTCGTGAACTGGCACTCCTGGATGGGGCTGACCTTCCCCTTGGGATAAAGCACGAACACCCGGATGCCCTCGATGCCCAGGAATCCGTTCGCGACGGCGCTTCCAGTATCGCCGGAGGTGGCGACCAGCACGTTGATGTCTCCCTCCCCCGCCGTGAAATGCCGGAGCAGACGGGCCATAAAACGCGCGCCGACATCCTTGAATGCCAGGGTGGGGCCGTGGAACAGTTCCAGCGAATAAATGCCCGGCTCGACCTCCCGCAGCGGACAGTCGAACGCCAGCGTTTCCTCCACGATCCGCCGCAGCACGGGGGCGGGCACATCCTCTCCGAAAAATGCGTCGGCGACGGCGTACGCGTTCTCCACGAAAGACCTTGACCCCATCCCGCGGATGAACTCCCCGGGCAGCCGAGCGATCTTCTCGGGCATATAAAGTCCCCTGTCTTCCGCCAGGCCCTTGATGACGGCCTTGCGGAGGTCGGCCCGGGGGGCCTTGCCGTTTGTGCTGTAGTACATCATTGTGCCAATACTCTTGCGCCCTGCGCGGCCACCTTCGTCACATACAGATTGCAGCCGATGCCGAGGGCCGTGAAATGCTCCTTCATCAGAGCGCCGGCGCGGACGGCCGTTTCGCGGCTGCCGGAAAGCGCGAACACCGACGGCCCCGATCCGGAGATGTTGAAAGCCATCGCCCCCGCCGAGAGATTCTTCTCCCGAAGGTCGTCGAATCCCGGGATAAACCGCTTGCGGTACGGCTCCGCCACGACATCCTTCATCGCGCGGCCGACCAGTCCCACGTCTCCGGTAAACAGGCCTGCGACCAGGCCGCCGACATTACCCCACTGGGTGACGGCATCGTGCAGGGGCACTGCAGACGGCAGAACGCCGCGCGCCGCCTTCGTGGACACCACGATTTCCGGATGGGCCACCGTGCAGTAGAAATCGCCGGGAACCGGCAGCGGAATCAGGTCCAGGGGCTCATAGCCCCGGATCAGGACAATGCCCCCCATCATCGACGGCGCCGCATTATCGGCGTGATAGCCGCCGCTGGCCAGATTCTCCCCTTCCATCGCACAGACGACCAGATCCTTCATCGGGAGCGGACGGCCGAACAACTCGTTCATCCCGAACGCCGCCGCCACGCTGGACGCCGCGCTGGAGCCGATGCCCGAGCCCGGATAAATCTTCCGGCACACCGTCACGTCCACGCGGCCGGACAGCCCGGTCATCGCGAAGAATTTCCGGATGACCGGCGTAATGACATTCTGCCCGATATCTTCCGGAAGCGGGACATCGGTCCGGTTCGTAATGGAAATGCCCGACCCTTCCGAAACCGTCATCTCAAGGATATCCCCCACCTCGTCCAGCGCCAGGCCCAGGACATCGAATCCGCATCCCAGATTGGCGACCGAAGCGGGTGCAAAGACGCGTACCGTGCTCATAATTAATTCGATACGTTAGCGATACTGATGATGTCGGCGAAGACACCGGCGGCGGTCACGCTCGCGCCGGCACCATAGCCCTGGATCTGCATCGGATGGTCGTGATAGCGGTCCGTCGTCAGCAGGACGATGTTGTTGGAACCCTCCAGGTGGTAGAAGGAATGATGCTCGCCGATCGTCTTGAGGGCCACGCTGAACTTCCCGTCATCCATCGTAGCGACAAAGCGCCAGCGCTTGCGCTCCGCCTCCAGCACCTGGCGGCGCCGCTCGAATTCCGCGTCCAGCAAAGGCAGTTTCCGCCAGAATTCCTCCAGCGGGCAGTCGAAGAACTCCCGGGGGATGAACGGCTCCGCGGCAACATCCTCCTGACTGACCTCGTAGCCGGCTTCCCGCGAGAGGATCACCAGTTTGCGGATCACGTCCTTGCCGGACAGGTCGATGCGCGGATCGGGCTCCGCATACCCCTGCTCCATCGCCATCCGGACCGTCTCGCTGAACGGCACCGAGGCCGAAATCGTATTGAAAATGAAATTCAGCGTCCCGCTCAGCACCGCCTCGATCTTCCGGATGTGGTCGCCGCTGTTGCGCAGGCTGTTGATGGTATTGATGATCGGAAGCCCCGCGCCGGCATTGGTCTCGAAGAGGAATTTGACGCCCCGCCTGCGGGCCGTCTTCTTGAGGTTGCGGTAATTCTCATAATCAGAGGAGGCCGCGATCTTGTTGGCCGCCACCACGGAAATGCCGTGGTTGAAAAAGTCCTCATACATCGCCGCGACCGCCTCGCTCGCCGTGCAGTCCACAAAGACGGCGTTGAAGATATTCATCCCGAGGACCGCGGCCTTCAGCCCGGCCGGATCGAGGGCCTGACCCGCCGCCAGCGCTTCTTTCCACTGCGAAAGGTCGATGCCGTCCTGGTCGAACACGCCGCGGCTGCTCCGGGCGATACCCACCACGTTGATCTTCAGGTTCCGCCGCTGCATCAGCCGGCCCTGCTGCCGGGCAATCTGCTCGAGGAGCTGCCCGCCGACCGTGCCGACGCCGCAGACGATCAGGTTCATCTCCTTGTATTCCGACAGGTTGAAGCCGTCGTGGATCACATTCAGCGACTTGCGAAGATACTTCCGCTCCACCACGAAGGAAATGTTGCTTTCGGAGGCACCCTGCGCGCAGGCGATAATGCTGATGCCGTTCTTCCCGAGGATGCTGAACAGCTTGCCCGCGACACCGCAATTGTTCCGCATATTCTCGCCCACAATGGCGATCGCGGAGAGTTCATCTTCCCGCCGGACCGACTGGACGCCGCCGCTGGCAATCTCCGCCGCGAATGTCCTGTCCAGCACTGCACAGGCCTTCCCGGCATCTTCCATCCGCACGCCAATCGACAGTCCCGTTTCTGAGGCGGACTGGCTGACGAGGAACACGTTGATGCCCTCCCCCGCCAGGGCGCTGAAGATGCGCTGGTCCACGCCGATGATGCCCATCAGGGACGTGGCGGAAATGGTGATGAGGGAAATGTTGTCGATGGAGGAAATGCCCTTGATGACGCGGTCCGACTGCCTGTCCGGCCGCGCGTCCCGGATCAGCGTTCCGGGGGCCGAGGGGTTGAAGGTATTCTTGACGAGGATGGGGATGCGCTTCCGGCAGACGGGATACAGCGTCGGCGGATACACCACCTTGGCCCCGAAATTACACAGTTCCGTGGCCTCCTCGTAGGTCAGTTCGTCGATGACATAGGCGGTCTTGATGATGCGGGGATCGGCCGACATGAAGCCGTCCACGTCCGTCCAGATTTCGAGGACAGACGCATCCAGCGCCTCCGCGAGAATACTGGCGGAATAGTCCGAGCCGCCCCGCCCCAGCGTGACGATGTCCCCGCCCTTGTCGCGGGCAATGAAGCCGGGGCAGATGGCCACCGGGCTCTCCGGGCCATACCCCGCGAAACGCTTCCGGACCAGGTCGCCAGTCGCGGCGAAGTCCACCAGGCCGCCGTCCACCCGGATGAAGTCCAGCGCGTCGTAACGCTCCGCATTGCCGATGGCCGCCGTCACGATGCGAGAGGAAAGCCGTTCGCCGAAGCTCAGGATCTGGTTGCGCGTCTTCTCCGGCAGCACCTTCAGCAGGAAAACGCCGCGGCAGATGCTCTCCAGTTCGTCCAGGAGGGCCTCTATGTCCGCTTTAAGGGCTTCCGTGCCCACCAGCTCGTCGCACATATCCAGATGACGCTTCCTCAGCGCCGCCACCCCGTCGAGCCAGGCCGGATCCGCCGCCTCCGCCAGCGCGGAAATCCGCACCAGCCCGTCCGTCACGCCCCCGAGCGCCGACACCACCACGACGACAGGCTCCTGTCTTGATTCCACAATGGCCCGTACCTTCCGGATACTTTCGGGCGTGGCAACGGATGAACCGCCGAATTTCAGAACTTTCATAAGTAAGAGATTTTATATCAAAGGCATTCCGTGGGCCTTGCAGACGGCGCGCATGTCGTCCGGCCAGATGCTGCTCTGGATCTCGCCGATGTGCCCTTTCCGCAGGAAAAACATGCACAGGCGGCTCTGGCCGATGCCGCCGCCGATGCTCTGGGGAAGCGCCCCCGCAAGCAGCTGCCGGTGGAAATACAGCTCCGCCCGCTGCTGCTGCCCGCGGATTTCCAGCTGGCGCTTTAACGCCTCCGCATCGACCCGGATACCCATCGAAGAGATCTCGAACGCGCATTCCAGGACCGGATTCCAAAGGAGAATATCGCCGTTCAGGCCCTTCAGCCCGTTCTCTGCCACCGTGCTCCAGTCGTCATAGTCGGCTGCGCGGCCGTCGTGCGGCATCCCGTCGGAAAGCGCCCCGCCGATTCCCATCACGAACACCGCCCCGCATTCCCGGCAGATCGCCTTCTCGCGTTCCTTCGCCGTCATCCCCGGATAGCGCTGAAGCAATTCCTCCGCGTGAATATACGTAATCTTCTCCGGCAGGATCGGCCGGATCGCCGGATACTTCTCATACACCATATACTCCGTCTGCCGCAGCACATTGAAGATGCCGTCGACATAGCTCCGGAGGTAGGCCGCCGTCCGGTCTTCGGGCCGCATCACCGCCTCCCAGTCCCACTGGTCCACGTACAGCGAATGGATATTGTCCAGCTCCTCATCGGGCCGGATCGCATTCATATCCGTATAAATCCCGTACCCTGCGGGAATGCGGTACTCCGCGAGCGTCAGCCGCTTCCACTTCGCCAGCGACTGCACGATCTCCGCCCGCGCATCGCCCAGGTCGCCGATCGCAAAGCTCACCGGCCGTTCCACGCCGTTGAGGTCGTCATTGATGCCCAGGCCGCTCCTCACAAAGAGCGGCGCCGTCACCCGCCTCAGCCGGAGTTGCGCCGCCAGACTCGCCTGGAAAAAATCCTTGATCGCCTTGATCCCCTGCTCCGTCTCCTGCAGGGAGAGAAGGGAGCGGTACGAATCAGGTAGTTGCAGTTTACTCATTACAAATTCTCCTTTGATGCCCGGATCCCGAGCTTATACACATTGGTCTCGCGCCGGACGAAGCCGACGGAGCGGTAAAGGGTATTCGCGGCCGCGCGGTGCGGCTGCGAGGTCAGGTGCAGGTCGACGTCCCCGAGCGCCCGGCGGGCGAAAGCGATGACGTGCTCCAGCAGCCGCTTCCCGATGTGCTGCCCGCGGCAGGCCGGGCTGACCACCACATCCTCCACATGCGCCTTCCGCCCGGTGGGCGTCTCAAACACGCACAGCGTCGCGCAGCCGGCGATGCGGCCCGCCTCATCCACCGCCGCAAAAAAATGCGTCCCCGGCGCCTTCACCACCCGCTCAAGGGCCTCCGTTGCCACTTCCATCCCCGGCACCAACTCCCCCATCAGCGCCTGCACATCCCGCACCTGCGCCTCCGTCAACGAATATAGCTGAACGATTTCCATCCAGAACTTATTGTAATGCACCCGAGAAGGGATCGGGTGATTATCATTTTATTGATTACGACTTTTTTCGTAATACAAAGATCGTGAAGGTATGGCGCCCGTACACATCGAAGCTGCTAATTCTTTTCGATCAGAGATTTGCCCGATTCAGTCAGATAATACTTCTGCGTGGGGCTTTTCGGAGAGTCGGGCTGGGTCATTGCAATTACCCCAACGGCAATAAGCGGATTAATGACAGTTGATTTAAAGTATGTGGAATCTTTCAATCCGCAGAATTGCCTCATTTCCTTAGCAGACATAGGCTTAACCATATTCTGAAGCAGCGCCCCGATTGACGGAATACTTGATGACAACTTAATGATTACTTGGTGACTACTTAGTGACTCATCCGTCGCTGATTGCCCTTTACTTGTATCCTCATCCTGCCCCTTCCGCCACATCACCATCGTGAAATCCTCATCCTGGCGGAACTCGGGCTGGCGGAGGCCAAGATTCACGCAGCGGTCAATAATCTCGTTCGTGCCGGTCCCGACTTGCTCGATATAGCCCGCCAGATACACCGGATATGCCAGCAACGGGTTTACCGGCATGGAAGAATGCTCTCCGGAAAGCTTTTCAACCGTCATCCCTTTCGGGAGGCGGCCGGGATTCCAGACCTCCAGACGGTCCCGGAACAACATTACCTGCACACTGCCCGTGCTGAGATAATCGCGATGGATCACGGCATTGACAATCGCCTCCGTCACCGCCTGCACGGGAAGTTCATAAGTAACATCCACCTGGGCCGACTTCGTCCGTTCCCCGACGCGGGCATCAATGTGCGACATCACGAACGAGACCGCCTGATCCACCACCTCAAACACGCTTCCTCCATATATTTGCTGACTCGCCAGCGGCTTCTGCACCTTCGTCCCATAGAGCTGCACGCACTTTACCGTAGCCGACACAAACCACTTCTGCGGGTCCTTGGCAAACAGCAGCAGCGCCGCATTGGAGATCTTCTCATCTTCAGAAATCAGATGCAGACTGCTCAGAATCTTGTGGATATTCTCCTCGCTATAAACGATGGGATAATTCCGCCTCTCCCTCGCCATTCCCGTCCACCAGCGAATCTTCTCCCGGTCAAGGTCCGCGATCGTCGCATCCCTGTTCCACGCCGCATCAAAGGGGCCGGAATAAAGATACCCCCGAAGCACCAAATAGTGCACCAGCGCCGCATACACGGCATTCTTCAACTCCTCCAAAGAGCCGAACTTATTCCTCACCACATCCTGCTCCGCCTTCCGGATCAGGGCCGATTCCTTCGGATGACGCTCTTCCGCCCTCTTAATCAGCACAATGCGATACTTATGATGAGCCGAAGCGCAGTCATACTCCCGCTCCGTCGGAGAAATCCCCTCCGCGTCCTCATAGCCATACTCCGTCCCGAAAATCCCCAGATACACATCCGTATCCGCCACCTCCGCCAGATAGGCCTGCTCCGAAGACACATCCCTCGCCGGCAATTCCTCAAACAGAAAAGGCTCGAAGAATCGCCTCATCACGGCATCCCGGCGAATGTACTCCGCCACCTCACGACGCTCCGCCGCAAACTCCCTCTGCACACTGCTTATGAAGACCTTTACCATAGTCGATCCAATTTTCTACAAAGCTAAGAAAAAGACCTTAATTAACCCTCTGGGGTCTGTTAAAAAGGTAGCGTCCCAATTTGTGTGTCTGGGCTCTGGTCTGCAATTTAAAGAACGCTCAAATTTACAATTTTTTATTCAATCTGCAACGGCTCAATAGTGCACCGGGCAACAGACGGGCGCGAGGAGGGCCCTTTCCCGGAGCCCCCCGCAGCGTCCGTTCTGTAGCCGCCGGAGGTCGTATATTCCGGCGGCGGTGCCCCTGTTAGAAGGGTAGTTCGCCTCTGTCCCGGGCCTCTTTGCGGGCCATCTCCCGCGCTAAGACATATGCCTCCAAGGCATCGTCATAGTCGCGATGGGCGATGGCCTCCCACTTTGAACGATTGTCATCATCCGGTTGTTTATCCAGTTCAATGATGGCATCATAGAGGTTCTCGTAGCACTTCTGAACCGCTGCGTACAATGTATCTAAAGTCTCCATAACATATTCGGTTTGTGTGATATACATGCCGGGTTATTCGTTAGGAAAGAGTGTTCTGTCCTCCCGGATTCTGGGAATGACGCGTGTGTAGGACTCCTTGTCCATCGCCGTCTTTCCCATCAAGACGATAACAGAGTCTTCGTCCGGCATTGCGCCACGCATGCGTGTGACTCGACGGAAGTCCTTCTGAAGGCGCTCAATCCAGTTCGTCGTGTATATCATTGACTGGATCTGGGGCACATAGCTCAGATACGTGAAGTAGAAGGCAATGTCTGGGTTATCAGCCTGGGCCTTAATGCTGCGATAGTCCTTGCCCCACTTCATGCACAGGTCTTTCCATGCCTGGATACCCTGGTCAATGGTGTATTCCTTGTCGCCAGTGCGGAAGACTTCCCGCATATCATCTGCAAGGGCCTTCTTGTCACCGTGGCGGACGCGGGCCATCATATCTCGTTTGAGGTGCGTCGTACAGCGCTGGAATCCGGCTCCTGGGAACTTCTCGCCCACGATCACGTCCAGGCCGGTTAGCCCGTCAGCCACCATCAACCCAATGCTCTCCACACCCCGGGCTCGGATGTCATCGAACATGTCCTTCCAGCCTGTTGCGCTTTCGAGCGGATTGTTGTAGATGCCAAGCACCTCACGGGTGCCGTCTTCAGCGACGGCCAGAACAACGTAGAACGCCTCAGCAGCTGCTTTCTTCTTCCGGAACACCTTGATGTGGACGCAGTCCACGAACACGATGGGATAGTATGCATCCAGATCCCTATGAAGCCACACGTCCACTTCCTTGCGGACGTAGTCAATCATCCTGGATATGCTTGACTTGCTGTAATGCTCACCGTAGATCTCATCAAATACTTGCCCCACCTGGCTCTGCGTCAAACCTTTCGTGTAAAGGCTTCCAGCGAGCTTCTCGCACTCCTCTTCCTGGTCCCGAAGGATAGCCAAGATCTTGGGATGGAAGTTCCCGAATCTGTCTCTGGGTATCCTGAACTCCAGTTTTCGACCGTGCCCGTAGGTGTGTCCGAAGCGGTAGCCGTTACCCTTGTTTCTGTCTACCTGTTCGCTCAAGAACTCGCTCCGCTCAGCCACCATCAGGCTTTCCAGCATAATCTCCAACAGGTCATGAAGACCATTTTCTTTCTCGGCATGCTTGCACATTACCTCAGAAAGTTGTTCCTTTGTAAAAGTAACCATAAGTCTGTTTATTTAAAGTTGAACATGAATGTTCTATTAAGGCACTTTAAATTTACAGACTTATTTTCTTTTACCTATCCGGACACACTATTTGGGACATTATCTTATCATCAGAAGAGTAAAAGAGAATATGTATTATACTACATAAGTGGTGGACAAAAAAAAATAAAAGCCGCCAGGTAGCGACTTTCAGTGAGGCTCGGATCAAGTTGCCTTGAGAGGGTTGTCATCCCTTCAAACGAAGTTCCTCTTCGACGAATCCTAATG
>CAMUZW010000063.1 GCA_947165305.1 uncultured Bacteroidales bacterium | reverse complement strand
GGCTTCACATAGAGGTCGCTTCCGTGCCAGACGGGCGCGTGCCCCAGCGCATCATACTGCCCGGTAAACACGGCCGGGAGCCCCTTCTGCGCCTGCAGGGACATCCCTGTCAGCAGCAGAGCCAGCAATAATAACGGTTTTCTACAACACTTCATCGTATCGAAATATTACTCTCTTTAACATGAATCGTTGCAAATATAGGAGAATAAACTGACCGGTTTGTGGCGGAATCCACCACAGGGCCGTCGTCCCGGCCGGATTTTGCCGGGAAAGTACACTTGGTTCTGAAAGATAAAATGGTTATCTTTGCATAATATGGCAAGAAGGAAAGTAGACATATTGTTGGAGAATGTGACGATCGAGGCGGTAGCGGCGGAAGGCAACGCCCTCGCCCATGTGGACGGGATCGTCGTCTTCGTTCCGCTGGCCGTACCGGGCGACGTCGTCGACATCCACGTTTTCCGCAAAAAGAAAAACTACATGGAAGGCCGGATCGCCCGCCTGGTCACCCCTTCCCCGCACCGTCAGGCACCCGACTGCCCGCACTTCGGGGTATGCGGAGGCTGCAAATGGCAGATTCTCCCCTACTCGATGCAGCTCGAAGCCAAACGGCAGCAGGTAGAGGATCAGCTCGTCCGTATCGGGCACCTTGCCGTCCCCGAAATCCGTCCGACCCTCCCCTCTCCCCAGACGCTCTACTACAGGAACAAACTCGAGTTCTCCGCCTCTGCGAAGCGCTGGATCCTCGCCGGCGAAGACCCGGCCGCCGTCCCGGACGAAGACCGTCCCGGGCTCGGCTTCCACGTCGGGAAGTTCTTCGATAAAGTGCTCGATATCAAGCATTGTAGCCTTCAGAAGGAGCCCAGCAATGCCATCCGCCTCTTTATCAAGCGGCATTGCATCACCGCCGGTCTTCCCTTCTACGACATCCGCGAAAACACCGGCTGGTTCCGCGGCGTCTTTGTCCGGACGACCGAAAAAGGCGGGGTCATGCTCATCCTTTGCTTCGGCTATGAGGAAAAGGCCGCCCGCGAAGCCCTGCTGGATGCCCTGCTGGGAGAATTCCCGCAGATCGTCTCGCTCTACTATGTCATAAACCGCAAGGTCAATGACTCCATCTCCGACCAGGATTGCATCCTCTACAAAGGCCAGGACGCAATTTACGAGGAGATGGAAGGTCTCCGCTTCCGGATCGGCCCCAAATCCTTCTACCAGACCAACACCCTCCAGGCGGAGCGGCTCTATGGCGTAGCCAGGGATTTCGCCGCGCTGACCGGCACCGAGACCGTTTACGACCTCTATACCGGCACGGGCACCATCGCCCAGTTCGTATCACGGAAAGCCGCCCGTGTCATCGGCATCGAGTATGTCCCGGAGGCTATCGAGGACGCAAAAGCCAATGCCGCCGCCAACGGCATCACCAACTGCGAATTCTTCGCCGGCGATATGAAAGACGTCCTGAACGAGGCCTTCATCGCCACCCACGGCCGTCCGGATGTCATCATTCTCGACCCGCCCCGGGCCGGCATCCACCCGGACGTCGCCGAAGTCATCCTGAAAGCGGCTCCTGACCGTATGGTGTACGTCAGCTGCAATCCTGCGTCCCAGGCACGCGACCTTGCGATCCTCTGCCGGGATTACGAAATCACGGCCGTACAGCCGGTCGACATGTTCCCCCATACGCAGCACGTCGAGAACGTCTGCGCCCTCAAAAGAAAAGAATGCTGATTCAGATCCTCATACTGATTGCCAGCCTTACGGGCATCATCCTCGGAGCCGACTGGCTCGTAGGCGGTGCTTCCGCCATCGCCCGCCGCCTGAAGGTCAGTGAATTCATCATCGGCCTTACAATCGTCGGAATGGGCACTTCCGCCCCTGAACTCGTCGTCAGCCTGGTCGGCGCTTTCGAAGGCAACGCCGACGTGGCCGTTGGAAATGTCGTGGGTTCCAATATCTTCAACACCCTCCTGATCCTGGGTCTGACAGCCGTTATCCTCCCCATCGCCATCACTCCCGGCAACCGCCGCAAAGATATTCCGTTCAACATCCTTGCGACATTGCTTGTGCTGGGCCTTGGCATGACGGCGGCCCTGCTGCACTTCGGCGACAACACCCTGAGCCGTCTTGACGCAGGTATCCTTCTGCTGGTTTTCGCCGGTTACATCTGGTATTCCTTCGCCCATGGCGATGCCCCTGAAGACACGCCCGGGAAGGACACTAAACTCTGGCTGGCCGTGCTGATGATCCTCGCCGGACTTGGCGGACTCATCGCCGGCGGCAAATTCTTCGTCGATTCGGCGACCAACATTGCGCACATGATCGGCGTCAGCGACAAATTCATCGCCATCACCATCCTGGCCGGAGGCACTTCAGCACCCGAACTGGCGACCTGCATCGTGGCTGCCGTCAAGAAGAAAGGCCAGCTCGCCCTAGGCAACATCATCGGTTCCAACATCTTCAACCTGCTGCTGATCCTGGGATGCGCCGGTCTCGTGCAGCCTATTTCCTTCGACAGCATCGACTTCGTGGACGCGGGCGCGCTCCTGGGCAGTGTCCTGCTCCTGATGCTGAGCCTCTTTACCGGAAAGAAAGACTGCATCGACCGCTGGGAAGGCGCCATCCTGACGCTCGCCTGGCTCGGCTATATGGCCTGGTTAATATATGAAATCCTATAAAATGAAACGTATTCTTGCAACCTTAATCCTTATCCTGGCGGTCGCGTCCGGTGTTTATGCACAAACCCTTGACGGCACCTGGTTTGCTACGCTTTCTGAAAGTGAATCCGAAGACGGTGCCGACATGCAGATGACCGGACAGGATTTCATCACTTTCTCGGGAGCCTCATTCTCCCGCACGATGAGCATCCTGTGCACCCTCAAGGCCGATCCGATCGATATGATAATCAGGGCCAAAGGGTCGGTCTCCGGGACCTGGAAACTAAGTGGAAATACGTTGACGCTGACACCCGACAAGAAGGCGAAGCCCGTCTTCAACATCGAAACGGAGAATTGCCCGGCCCTCATCGAGTCGATGCTGATCGCCCCGCTCAAAAAGAGCTGAAACATGACCTCAAGGGAGAAGATGAACTGGACATCGTCTCCATCAGCGAGTCCCGGATTGTCGTCAAGGACGAAGATGCCGGGAATCTGACCTACAACAAAATTAAATAGATTCTTATGGAACAGCTGAAACCTACCCGATACCAACTTGAAAATGTGGCGACCGGACGTACCTTCGAAGACAAAGGCTGGTCGCTGACCGATCCCGCCGGAGAGAAGCCTTCTCTGGTCAGGGCTGTCTACGAGACAAAAGAATTCGAGCCGCTCGAGCGCGACGACATGTACCGTTATGCCAAATGGCTGCCCGTCAAACGGGCGCTCAAAGGCGCTTACGGTCCTGTTACCTGGAAGAGCGAGGCCCTCGCCCGGGAACTCGGCCTCGACAAGCTCTATATCACCTTCACCGGCTGGTTCCCCGAGCGGGGCGCCAAAGTTGCGACCTGCTCTTTTAAGGCGACGGAAGCCTACAGCGTCTGCGCCCGCCTGCCCCGGAAGACCGACAAGATCCTCGTCGTGCAGTCGGCCGGCAACACCGCCCGCGCCTTCGCCCAGGTCTGCTCAGACAACAACATTCCGCTCGTGATCTGCATCCCGAAGGACAACGTCGACGCGCTCTGGTTCATGAAGAAGCTGCGCCCCTGCGTCAAGATCCTCGCGACTCCTTCAGGGACCGATTATTTCGATGCCATTTCTCTCGGCGAAAAGCTCTGCATGGCCGAGCGCTATCTGGCGGAAGGCGGTGCCAAGAACGTCGCCCGTCGCGACGGCATGGGGACGACCCTCCTCTCGGCCGTGGAGACCATCGGCCAGCTGCCCGACGCCTACTTCCAGGCGGTCGGCAGCGGCACCGGCACCATCGCCGTCTGGGAGAACAACCTCCGTCTCATTGCCGACGGACGGTACGGCAGCAAGAAAATCCGCCTCTACCCTTCCGTCAATGCGCCGTTTACCCTGATGTACGACTCCTGGAAAGCCGGAAGCCGCGCCCTCGTTCCCATCACGCCCGAGGAGTCGCGCAAGAAGGTCGCCGAGATCAATGCCAAAGTCCTGTCGAACCGCAAACCGCCCTACAGCCTCTCCGGCGGCCTTTTCGACGCGCTCTCGGACAGCCATGGCGACATGTATAAGGTAACCAACGAAGACCTCCTCTTCTGGCAGCGCCGCTTCCATGCCCTGGAAGGCGTAGACATTCACCCTGCCGCGGCCGTAGCCACCGCGTCCCTGTACCAGGCGGTCAAGGCGGGAGACGTCCGGAAAGACGAGATCATCATGCTCAACGTCACCGGCGGCGGCGAAGAAAAAGCGAAGTCGCACGGATACTATATGGCGATGCCCGACCTCGTGCTGAGCCCAGCGCTTACCGAGGACGAAATCATCTCCCAGGTCGATCACCTCTTTGGATTCTAAACCATGCTGCTACAAGATTCCCTCGTCCTGCTCGCGCAGAAGATGTCCCAGGCGGATTCGCTCAAGGCGGAAGGACGCCAGCTGATGGATACCATCGCATCCACCCCTCCGCAGGAGCTGATGCATACGCTGCTGATGGACTGCCTCCACTTCGGCCTGAAGGTCCTGGCGGCCCTGGCCCTTTTCATCATCGGCGGCTGGGTTATCAAACTCATCAAACGTGCGATGAGCCGGGGCTTCGAACGCCGCAAGACGGAGCCTGTCATCATTACCTTCGTCGGATCGCTCGTGAGCGTCACGCTCTGGATCCTCCTGATCATCCTGACGATCAGTACCCTCGGGATCAACACCACCTCGCTCGCCGCCCTCCTGGCGGCCGGCGGCGTCACGATCGGCATGGCGCTGAGCGGGACGGTCCAGAATTTCGCCGGAGGCATCATGCTGCTGATCTTCAAACCCTTCCGCTCCGGAGACTTCATCGAAGCACAGGGGAATATCGGCAAAGTCACCGAGATCAACATCATCTCCACCAAACTCACGACGCCCGATAACCGGGTCGTCATCCTGCCCAACGGATCCCTGTCCAGCGGCATTATCAACAACATCACGACCCTTCCTGTCCGGCGCGTGGAGACCACGGTGACCGTGAGCTACGGAAGTGATGCGGCTGCCGTCAGGGAGGCCATTCTCGATATCCTGAAGTCCGATTCCCGGATTCTTGACGCCGGGACACCGGGCGCCGACGATCCGATGGTCGCCCTCCGGGCCATGAAAGAGAGCTCGGTAGAGTTCATCGTACGCGTCTGGGCCCACTCGGAGGACTACTGGAACGTATTTTTTGCGATGAACGAGAGCATCTACTCCGAACTTCCCCGGCGTGGAATCGCCTTCCCGTTCCCGCAGATTGATGTACATCTGAAACAATAAAACCTAACCGCCCATGGAACAGTCTGAATTAGAAAACATCGGACCCTATTCCGACGAAGAAGCCGTAGCCGCCCTCGCCAAGGTTGCCCATCACCCCTCGGTGCCGTGGATCTCGAAGTATATCTTCCCGCGGCAGCCGGAAACCTACCTCAGGGATATCCTCCTGAACCTGCACAGCATCGATGAATTCCAGAAGCTCGTGATGAACCAGGCGGTGGAATGGGTGCTGGCGCGTTCCGCGCACAATTTCTCGTACGACGGCATCGCCAATATTCCCGTTGACAGCAAGTTCCTCCTGATGTCCAACCACCGCGACATCATCCTCGATCCCGCCATTACGCAGGTCGTCCTGTACCGCAACAACATCCCGATGACAGAAATCTGTGTCGGCGACAACCTCCTCAAGAGCCGTACGATCGAATACCTGATCCGCTCCAACCGGATGATCAAGGTGATCCGCGGCATTTCTGCCCGGGAGCTGTACCTCTCTTCGCAGATTCTGTCAAAATACATCCGGGATGCCATTACTTCCGGACGGAGTTCGGTCTGGATCGCGCAGCGGCAGGGACGCACCAAGGACGGCATCGACCTCACGGAGCAGGGCCTGCTGAAGATGTTCGACATGAGCGGCACCAAGGACTTCGTGCAGAATTTCCTCGAACTGAACATCATCCCGCTCAGCATTTCCTACGAGTACGAACCCTGCGACATCCTCAAGGCGCGCGAAATCCTTATCTCGCGTACACAGAAGTACGTCAAGACGGAGAATGAGGACCTGCAGAGCATCATGCTTGGCATCAAGCAGCAGAAGGGCCATATCCACCTCAATATCGGCAAGCCGCTTACGGAAGAGGAAATCGTCAATGCATCCACCTGCGGCGGAAACGACCGTTATCAGGCGATCCGCCATGCCGTCGACAAGCGTGTTATTGAGGGCTACCGTCTGTGGAAGACCAACTATATCGCCTACGACCTGGCCCACCACACGTTCAAGTATACGGACAAATATACGCCCGAAGACGTGGAGCAGTTCATCGTCTATGTGGAGAAACAGCTTGACCAGGTGGAACCCACGCTCAACCGTCAGGACCTCCGCGACATTTTCCTCGGCATCTACGGCAATCCCGTCCTGTCCCGCGAGCAGCTCGACGCCGAGCGCTAGCCGTTGCGCCGCCAGAGGAGGGAGCTGTCGCCGTAGCTGAGGAAGCGGAATCCGTGGGCGAGGGCGTAGTCGTAGATCGTCCGCCAGTCGCCGTCGACAAATGCCGATACCAGCAGGATCAGCGTGCTCTCGGGCTGGTGAAAATTCGTCACCAACAAATCCACCAGGCGGAAGCGGAAGCCGGGCACGATGATGATGCGCGTGCCGAGGGTGAGGCTGTCCAGACCGTTCCGTTCCAGATAATCCACAAGAGCCTGCAGCGCCTCTTCGGTGCTGTACGGATACTCCCGCGTATAGGGAGCCCACTGGGCGACATCCTGCGGGGCTCCCGTCTCCAGGACGGAGACGCCTGCATAATAAAGGGATTCAAGGGTTCGGACCGAAGTCGTGCCGACGGCTATAATTTTACCTTTACCTGAGATAATCTTCTTTAATACACTGACATTCACCTCAAACGGCTCTCTATGCATAGGGTGTTCAGACACCTTGGACCCTTTAACTGGCAGGAAGGTGCCGGCTCCGACATGGAGGCACACTTTCTCGATATCGATCCCCCTTTCACGGATTGCGGACATGACCTCCGGCGTGAAGTGCAGGCCGGCCGTCGGTGCGGCCACGGAGCCGCGGATGCGGGCATACGTGGTCTGATAGCGCTCGCTGTCAATGGCTTCCGATGAACGGTTGAGATACGGAGGGATCGGAATGGTCCCGCAGATTTCCAGCACCCGGGAGAAAGGAAGACCGCCTTCCCAGGTAAAACGGACCGTCCCCGTCCGCTCGTCCCGTGCAAGAAGCTCGGCCTTCAGGGCCAGGGAACGGGCTTCCTCAGCCCCCTCTTCCGGAATATAAAGCGAGAGGATATCCCCCTTCCAGCGCTTTGCATTGCCGATTACGCACTTCCAGGTACAAGTCACGTCCGCCGCAAAAGACAGATTATATTCGACGGGATCGACCGGTTCCAGGCAGAAGATTTCGATATGAGCCCCGGATTCCCGGATGAAATGAAGGCGTGCGGGGACGACCTTCGTCTCGTTGAAGACCATCAGGCTGCCTGAAGGAAGAAACGCGGGAAGATCACGGAAAGTCGACTGTTCTACTATGCCGTCCTTATAACGGAGCAATTTAGAAGCGTCACGCTCGGCGAGCGGATATTTCGCAATGCGCGCATCGTCGAGCGGATACGCATAATCTTCAATCCGGATATCAGGTATTTTTTGCATGACACAAATGTAACAAAAATTTTGTCAACAAATGTAACACCGGCACCATCTGTTACTTTTCAGTATTGTAAACAGATAAAAATCGATTTACAAAAGTAAACCAAACTGCTTATAATTAAAATAAGGCTTTTTTATAATCAAAAATAATACTAATTAACACTCTATAAATCAGCGATTTAGGTAAAGCTATATGTTTTTGTATTTTATATAAAACATGGACTTTGGCCGAAAAAGAGCCGGTAATAGGAATTATTTAGACTAAGTATTAAATATTAAAATAGTTATAATCAGTTATTTAAGAACTATTATTTAAATATTCGATACAATATATGGAAAGCTACAATCGCCACCCTGTCTCCCCTATTTCTCTGAACTAACCATTTGCTTTTTCAAAAGGGAATTATTACATTTGTAAAAGACCTTTTTACAGGTCCGAACTTACAGATATCAGGGGCTCCTGTCCTCTCAAAATGAACGAAAATTATTATAGTAAAGATTTAGATAACTTTATATTTTTTTCTTGATATCAAAATGTTAGTTTATGAATAAACGCCTTCAACAGTTCTTAAATGCCGAGAATATCTCGCAATCCCAGTTCGCAGACACACTGAACGTCGCCAGGGCCGGCGTATCGCACATTCTCGCCGGACGCAATAAACCTGGGTTTGATTTTATCGAAAGTCTGATCCTGCACTACCCTGACCTTAATATTGAATGGCTTATTACCGGAAAAGGACGTATGTATAACACCCCGCAGGCCGAAAAATCCGCAGATTTCGCGGAAAATACTGAAACCATTGGTTCAATAGAACAAACAAAACAAAATGATAATAAACGAGGTATTTCAAAAATTATCATTTACTACACCGATGGGACCTTCACGGAGATTATCTGATATTCAGTTGTAAGAAAGCGGATTTTTGCCTATTTTTGTGTCCGTTATGCTGCTACACAAGAAAAATCCCGCAAAGGCCATGCAGCGGCTGCTCAAGCGGATCCGTTTCGGGCGGTACCTGCCCGGATTGCCGGCATTGAACCGCCTTGCTTTCCGGAAGCGTTTCCCGGGCCTTGCGCGCAATGTATTCGGGATTGATTTCCCCGGCGTGCTCGGCCTCGGTGACGGTGTCGACATCAACGGCGAGTTCTACAACGACTTCGCCAACTTCGGCCTCTCTTTTGCCGAGATCGGTCCGCTCCCGCTAGCTCCGGAAGGACGTCATAGCCGCGGCGTACGGCATGCCATTGCCTGCATGCAGCAGCATCCCCCGAAAATCCCCATCCTGGCCAACCTGGCGCTCGGGAAGGACAGCAACGATGAGGTCCGCATCAAAAAGGATTTCAGTACGGCCTTTTCGCTGATGTACGACTTCGCGGACGTCTTCGTCATCAATACATCCCGGCAGCATCTCTCCGGCGGCACCAGCAGCCTCGACGAGATCTCCTTTCTGGGAGAAATCCTGGACGAACTGCTTTCCCTGCGGCTGCTGAACGACAGATTCAAACCGATTCTCATCAAGATTCCCTCATTTATCGAAACCGAGAGCCTTGACCGGATTCTGGACTATGCCATGCTGTCCGGGATCGACGGCATGGTTGTACAGGGCGTTTCCACCGTCCGCCATATCACGGACTATACCCGGGGCCGCCTTCCCGTCATCGCCCGCGACGAAAAGGTCACGCCCGAAAAAGCCGTCGAGCTGCTGGAAGCGGGCGCATCACTGATTGAACTGACCGACGAAATGGTCCGGCCCGGGACCGCACGCCGGATCAACGAAAGGATTCTGCAATGATTCAAGCCTCCATCTGTACCATCGGCGACGAGATTCTGATCGGACAGATCGTCGATACCAATTCGGCGCATATCGCCGCCGCGCTGGAAGAAAACGGCATTGCCGTCCGGCGCATGCTTTCTATCTCGGACAACCACGAAGACATCGTCCAGTCGCTTCGCAATGAGCTGGCGGAGAGCGACATCGTCATAACGACCGGCGGTCTAGGCCCCACCAAGGACGACATCACCAAACCCGCCCTGGCTGCCCTCTCCGGCAGTACAACCCTCAAAACGGACGGGCGGCAGCTCCAGATCGTCCATCGCATCCTCAGCAGCCGCGGACTCGACGTCCTGCCCGTCAACCTGGCCCAGGCCGATGTGCCCGACAAGGCGGAAGTCATTCCGAACGAGCTTGGTACGGCGCCGGTCATGGCCTTCGCCTTCGAGGGCGGGAAACGCCTGTATTCTATGCCGGGCGTCCCCCACGAGGCCCTGGGGGCCCTTCCCCATATTCTCGAGGACATCCGCCGCCACTTCCCTGCCGCCGGGCATATCCTGCACCATAGCCTGATGGTTCATGGTATCGCAGAATCCGCCCTTTCGGAGAAAATCGCCGCCTGGGAGGCTTCCCTGGCGGAAGACCACATTCACCTGGCATATCTTCCGAACATGCTGACAGGTATCCGGCTCCGGCTCTCGACCTCGTATGGTACGGCAGAGGAGCAGGAGGAGAAGATCAACCGGCGCATTGCCGAACTCAAGGCGCAATTGGGAGAACTGGTCTATGCAGACCAGGACGACTGCCTGGAAAACACCGTTGGAAGACTGCTCAAGTCTGCCGGGAAGACCGTCAGTGTGGCCGAATCCTGCACGGGCGGCGAAATCGCCCATCTCTTGACGACGATCGCCGGCTCTTCGGCCTATTTCCTCGGATCCGTCACCTCCTATGCCGTCAGCGTCAAAGTCAATGTACTGGGGGTAAAGGCAGAAACAGTTGAGAAATATGGCGTTGTCAGCGCAGAAGTCGCCGCCGAAATGGCCGAAGGCGTCCGGAAACTGACGGGAAGTGACTTCGCGGTCTCGACGACCGGCCTCGCCGGTCCCGGCGGAGATGCCGCCAACCCGGAAGGGACAGTCTGGATCGGCGTCGCTTCTGAGGCAGGCACCGTGACCGTCAAAAAACAATTCAGGAACGACCGCAAGCGCAACATTGAACGCTTTGCGGCCGCCGCACTGAATGAACTCAGGAAAGTGATAGAGCGGTCGCTCTGACCGTTTCGAAGACCCGGATGAAATTGCCGCCCGCCACCTTGGCGATGTCTTCTTCGGAATATCCGCGGCGGCGCATTTCTTCAAATACCTTCGGCAGCATCGAGATATCTTCAAGGCCCTCCGGCGGCACCTCGATGCCGTCATAATCGGTCCCGATACCGACGGCGTCGATTCCGCCGACAGAGACGGCGTGGTCGATATGATCCACCACTTCCTTCACCCCGGGACGCCAGATCGTCTTGAGACGGTCCTGCGCCTCATGCCACCGGCGTGTCAGTTCCGGATCGGACGGGTTGGCCCGGAAAGCCTTGTCGGCCGCATCCGCCTCTGCCGCCAGGCCGTCCTTTTCCGCTTCCAGGGCGAAGCGGTCCGACAGGAAGTACGGATAGAAATTAATCTGGATGACGCCCCCCTTGTCGGCGAGCGCCTTGATCATGTCGTCCGTCAGGTTGCGGCGATGGGAAGCCAGGGCCCGGCAGCAGCTGTGCGTCGAAACGACCGGGGCCTTGCTTGCCTCAATGCAGTCCCAGAACGTCTTGTCAGAGCAGTGTGCGATATCGACGATCATCCCGAGGCGGTTCATCTCGGCGACTACTTCCCTGCCGAAGGGACTCAGGCCGTTCCAGCGCTTCCCGACGGCGGCTGAGTCGCAGATGTCATTGTCGCCGTTGTGCGTCAGGGTCAGGTAGCGGACGCCCATGCGGTAATAGAGGCGCAGAAGAGCCAAGTCGGTACCGACCGGAGAGCCGTTCTCCATCCCGAGGAAAATAGATACCTTGCCGGCCGCCTTGTTGGCTGCGATCTCCGAAGGGTCGGTCGCGAGGGCGGCGATATCGCCGTTACGGCCGATGACATCGTATGTGGCCGCCAGCATCCTGAGCGCAAGCGTCGTGGATTCCGGCACAGAGAGGGTATTCGGTGTGAATATGGCAAAAAAGGAGGCGTCCACGCCGCCCCGGAACAATTTCGGGAAATCGACGTGGCCGTACGTGTTGTCAACCTCCATCACCCGGCAGCGGAGCAGCTGGGAGGGCGTATCACAGTGGGAATCCAGGACAATCATTTGGTGCCGGCAGGTGCAAGGGTGGATTTGATGATCTTCTTGATGATGAACTGCGGTTCGCCGTCATAGAAGACCTCCGCGCCGCCGGTAAGCTCGAGCGTAAGCTGCTTTTTGGCCCCGAGATGCGCCGTGGCGGAATTCAGGGAGACCGTCACCGCGTCAATCGCGAGGTTGCGGACATCGGCCGTCGCGTTGTTGCGGCCCGTGATGGAGAGTTCGGAAGCGGCGCCGCTCACGGCTGTCTTAGATGTGTTGTTGAGATCCAGGAATGCCTTGCCGGTCTTGGTGCTGACATTGATCTGGGAGGAGCCTTCACTCTTGGTATTCAGTTCTTCGCAGTCGCCTTCCAGGCTGACCGTCGAAGAGCCTGCAGACATCAGGGAGACGCTGCCATACACGCCGCTCACGCGCACGTTGGCATTGCCTTCCGTCGAGACCGTCAGGCTGCCGGGAACGACCAGGTCGAGCACGGCGGAAGATTTCTTCTTAAGCGAAAGGCCCACGTTGTCCGCCTTCAGGCGGAGGGACTTGACGCTCGCATTGTCGGCCAGATTAAGGTCGAAGCGGCTGGTAATGACCTGGTCCGGGGCCGAGAAGGTACACTTGTCCGCGAGTGTCAGCTCCTGGATCTCGGGAGCGTAGATAATGATCTGAAGAACCGGATCGGGATTCTTGCGCCCCTTGTATACTTTTTTCACTTCCTTGGGGACGTTCTTGGAATCGTAAGAGATGTAGACGGTCTTCTCACGCATCGTCGTGGAGACAAATTCCGAAATCACGGCATCGGTAATGAGTTTGATGCTGCATTTGTCGGCATGCACCAGCGTGACGTCGAAGGGGCCGTCCATTACATTGACACCGGTGAGTTCGGCGTACTCGTTGACACGCTCCAGTGTCTGGGCGGAAGCGGAGGCGGCGAAGGCCAGGGCTGCGGCGGCAAGGGCCGCGAGGGTCAGGATTTTCTTCATCTTATGCTGTGTTACTGGAGCTCCAGCCATTCGGACTCGAAGGCGTCGAGGTCGCGTTTGACGGTAAGGTAGCTCCTTGTTAATTCCATGATGTCATCACTCTCTTTCGGGGCAGAGAGCACGGCCTCCAATTCCTTCAACTTACGTTCCAAATCTTCGATCTGCCGCTCCAAATATGTAATTCTGTTTTTCTTTTTGCGCGCATCGGGATCCTTGCCGGGCTTCCCGGCAGGCTTCGGCGGTGCGGGCTTCGCGGCCGGAACGGAGCCGGAGGGCTGGGCGAAACGGCGTTCCA
>CAMUZW010000062.1 GCA_947165305.1 uncultured Bacteroidales bacterium | reverse complement strand
AAAAAAAAATTTGCAGGATAAAAAAATCTTCTTACCTTTGCAGTGTACTATTAAACTAATACACTATAAAAGATATGATCAAAATCGAAAACCTTGGATTCAGCTACGGGCAGTTTCCCGTCCTGAAGAACATCTCGATGCAGCTCTCCGAAGGCAACATCTACGGCCTTCTCGGTGAGAACGGCGTCGGGAAGACCACGCTGCTGACGCTCCTCTGCGGCCTTAAGCGGCCCGGAGAGGGGAGCATCGACATTGACGGCCGCCGTCCCTTCGACCGCGTTCCGTCCCTCCTTGCCGAGCAGTTCTATCTGCCCGAGTCCGTCTCACCCGTCCACACGCGCGCCATCTCCTTCGCCCGTGAGCGCGGCGTCTTCTATCCGCGCTTCGACCTGGAGAAGTTCACGACACTCATGAAGGAATTCGAAGTTGATCCCGGGCAGAAGATGGACGCGATGTCCTCCGGCCAGCTCAAGAAGACCTGGATTTCCTTCGCGCTCGCGTGCAACGTGAAATATTATTATTTTGACGAGCCCACGAACGGCCTTGACATCCCCTCGAAGACGCAGTTCCGCCGTGCGGTGACCAAGTACACGCTCGAAGATTCAACCCTCGTGATCTCCACCCATCAGGTAAGGGACCTCGAGAACATCATCGACCCGGTCATCATCCTCGACTACCGCGCCGTGCTGGTCAACGCCTCTATGCAGGCGATCTCGGAGAAACTTTACTTCGACTACGGCAACACCGTCAATCCCGACGCCCTCTATCTGGAGCAGACGCCCGGCGGTTGCATCCAGGTGTATCCCAACACGACCGGCGAAGAGAGCAAGGTCAACCTGGAGGCCTTCTTTAACACCGTCCATGCACACAAGGACGTAATCGGTCAGATGTTTAATTGCTAAACCGGAGAAGCCATGAACGAAATTTTCAACTTCAAGCGTTTCGGAACGTATTTCCTGTACGACCTCCGTCAGATGTGGCAGCGGCATTCCCGCCCGGCCATCTTTATCGGATGCTCCGTCGTGATCCTGTATGTAGTCTGGATTATCTTCGGCCTGCTGTTTACGCAGCGCTGGTCCGCGCCGCCCGTCGAAGCGCGTTTCGTGCTGTGGGTCATCGCCTTCACCATCCTTGAGTTCTATCAGGCCCGTACCTACGGCTATCTGACAGACCCGCGGGAAGGTGCCGACTGGCTGATGGTGCCGGCTTCGCGGACTGAGAAATTCATCTCAATGCTCCTGATCACCCTCGTTGTCATTCCCGTGCTGTTTATCGTCGTGTTCTTTGCGCTGGACGGCTTCCTGAGCCTTGTCGACCCCACTTTCGGCAAGCCGCTCGTCACCGGCTTCTGGTCGACATACCGCAAGATTCTTGAAATGAGTACGGTGGTCGGGAACGAGTCGCCGATTGTCTACTCGACCGGAACATGGGCCTTCCTGTCCATCATGAGTTTCTTCGCCAATTATCTTTACTTCCTGCTGTGCGGCATCTGCTTCAAGCGCAACAAGGTTGTGTGGGCGCTGGCCATCATCTTCGCGTTCTCGACGCTGATCTCCATCCTGACCGGTGTCCTTGTCCCGCTGATCTTCTTGCATCATCCCACCATGGATATAGACCCGATGCAGGCGGCACATGTGATAGCCGGCATCATGAATGGCGCCGTGGCCGTCAGCTGTATCGCCATGCTCGGTTTCGGATGGGGCGTCTGGCGTCGCATCAAAACCCTTCAACACTAGTTCACCATGGACTTTCACAGTGAAAAACCCATTTACCTCCAGATCACGGACATGATCTCGGACCGGATTCTCTCGGGAGAGCTCAAGGACGGTGACCGGATTCCCTCGGTACGGGAATATGGCGCCGAGATCGGGGTGAATCCCAACACGATGGTACGCGTGTATGAGAAGCTTACCGCCGACGGTGTGATCTTCAACAAGCGCGGTATCGGCTACTTCGTCTCGGAGAATGCTTCCGAGACGGTACTCTCCGCCCGGCGGAAAGAATTCCTGGAGAAGGAGGTCCCTGCGATCCTGCAGCGGATGCGCCTCCTCGGACTTGGTACGGAAATATTTAATAAATAATTGATTATGAAAAAGTTATTATATTTTGCCCTGGCGACGGTCCTGTGCGCCTCCTGTTTTACCGTCAACAGCAATTTCAATTTCCATAAGGGAGCGATCAAGGGCATCGGCCCTGTCGAGACCCGTACGCTGGACCTGGCGGATTTCAATGCCGTGTGCGTAAAGGGGGGTGCAGATCTCCATCTTTCGCAGGGCGAAGGCTGGGCAGTCAGCGTGACAACCCAGGAGAATATCTTTGACTCGCTCGACTTTGTGGTGGAAGACAGCGTGCTGGTAATCCAGGCGGTCAACGCCAAGACCATCAACGCCGAGGAATTTGAGGTCAGCCTGACCATGCCGGCGCTCAAGAGCCTTCAGATCAATGGCGCCGCAGAACTGGAAGCCCTGACCCCCTGGAAAGTGGGAGACCTTGATATCTCCATCAACGGGGCCGGAGAGCTGGCATTTGACGGGCTTACCTGTCGGAATCTTTCCCTGTCGGTCAACGGCGCTTCTGAATTCGATGCCAAAGGACTGGATGTCGCTTTGCTCTCGGTCGACATCAAAGGGGCTGGTGAAGTGGAAGTCGCCGGCAAGGCCGGGGATGTCGATCTTTCGGTCAGCGGCGCAGGCGAGATTGACGCCCGTGAGCTGACTGTCTCCGGCGAAGTCCGTAAGAAGGCCGCCGGCGCCGCCCGCATACGGATTTAGTTTTTTTTCGTAACTTTGGGCGTATGGAAATCCGCCCGGTTGCATATTATCATGGGCCCCTGGGGAGCAAGTTCGGGGTGCCGCGTCAGAGCGGCATCGTGGAAGCCCTCCGGGGCCGTGTCGTGCTCGAACCGCCCTTCGCCCGCGAGGAGGCGCTGCGCGGGCTGGAGGGCTTCAGTCGGATCTGGCTACTGTGGGGGTTCTCCGGCAACCGGCCGGATGCAGGGGACCTGACCGTGCGGCCGCCCCGCCTGGGCGGGAACGAGCGGGTAGGCGTATTCGCCAGCCGTTCGCCGTACCGGCCCAATCCGATCGGTCTGAGCTGCGTCGAGGTCGAACGCATCGAAGGGACCGTCATCTTTGTGAAGGGCGCCGACCTGATGGACGGGACGCCGGTCTACGACATCAAGCCCTATGTGCCCTATGCCGATGCCTTCCCGGATGCCGCCCCGGGCTTCGCCCCTGCGGCGCCGGAGCCCGTACTGACAGTCACGGAGGGTCCCGGCTGGGTCAATCCTTTCGATGAGTCCGACTTCCGCACGCTGAAAGACCTGCTGGCGCTGGACCCCCGCCCAGCATTCCATGACGATCCCTGCCGCGTTTACGGCCTTCCCTTCGGCGGTTATGACGTTAAATTCCGCGTGAATGGCACGGTGCTTGTTTTGCTTGCCGCGGAAAAATAGCTATTTTTGTATGATTTAAACCGATGGATATGAGAAATATTCTGATTATGATCCTGTCGCTGACGCTTGCGTCCCTCTGCGGAAACGCGCAGACGCCCCCTCCGGCAGCGGCACCCCAGCAGACGCTTAACAAGAAGAACCTCGTCATCAAGGAATGGAATACCGACGCGAAAGGCGGCAACAAGCGGCTTGATCACCAGACGACCTACAACGCCGAAGGCAGGAAGATCGAAGAGATCGAATATTCGGCCGACGGCCAGAAGTGGCGCAAGCGCTATGAGCATGCCGGCGGCAAGTGCGTCAAGGAAATGGTCTACAACGAGCGCAACAAACTCGTCACCATCAAGAAATACGAGTACAACGCCTTCGGCAAGAAGAAGGTGCAGTATAACTACGACGCCAGGGGCAATCTCATCTCCATCAAGACATTCGAGTACATTTCCCGGGATGCTGAATGACGTTCTCGACACCCTCGGTACCATCACGCTCGACGAGATGGATTCCGTACGGCTCCTCAACCGGATCGACACCAAGTACGTGACGACGGTGCCGGTGTTGCGGGAGATCCTGCGGATGGCTGCCGGGTGCGGGTACAGGGTGCTGGAGACGGAGGGGGCGAGGCAGTCCCCATATGATTCGGTCTATTTCGACACGCCGGACCTCCGGATGTTCACGGACCACCGCAACCGCAAACTGGTGCGGCAGAAGGTCCGGACGCGCGTGTATGTCAATTCGGGCCTCACCTTCCTGGAAATCAAGCGAAAGGACAATCACGGCCGCACCCGGAAGAAACGGACGGCCATTCCCCGCGGGGAATTCGCCGATTTCCGGGACGACCCCGCGGCCTGCAGCTACCTTGCCGCCAAGTCCGCCTTCACGGCCGGGCAAATCGCTCCGGCGATGGAGACGGTTTTCGAGCGGATTACGCTCGTCAACCGGGCACTGACGGAGCGCCTTACCATTGACACCGACCTCCATTTCCGGAATGTCCGGAACGGCCGCGAGGCCGGCCTTTTCGAGGGGGTCATCATCGAACTCAAGCAGGACGGACGCTGCGTCAGCGAGATGAAGGACATTCTCCTGAAACTCCGGGTGAAGTCCTTCCGGATCAGCAAATACTGCATCGCGACGGCGATGACCGACCCGGACTGCCGCCCCGGCCGCTTCAAGGCCAAGCTCATCAGAATCCGAAAAATCATTCCTCAGATATGCGTAAACATTTAGTATTCATCCTGCTGACGGTCGTCGCAATGCTCTCGGCCGCCTGCTCTTCGGCCCTCCGCGCCCAGGTTCCCGGCGATTCGCTTGCCCAGGCCCTCACGTCTTTTGGCAACGAAGACCCTGTCAATGACGACAATTTCCTGGATGTCGGAACCATCCTCGACGCCGAGATGACGACGGCGCAGAGCCTGCTGGAACTCTGTATCCGGTTCTTCGTCAACCTCCTTGTATGCTGGATCGTCGTGCACGTCTTCTATTACCGCAAGAGCCGCCGGAGAGACTATTATTTCACCTTCCTGGTGTTCTCGGCTGCGATGCTCCTGCTGATGTTCATGATGGGGAATGTCGAGATCGGTGTCGGCCTGACGCTGGGTCTCTTTGCCATCTTCGGCGTCATCCGTTACCGCACCGAGACAGTGCCGGTCCGGGAGATGACCTACCTGTTCGTGATCATCGCCCTGGCCGCCATGAACGGCCTGGCGCCGCTCTTCGAGATCCATGGGGCGCAAGGACCGCATCCTGCCTATGCGCTAGCCCTCGGAAAGCTGGGTGTGATGTGCCTGGCCAACGTTCTTGTCCTCCTGCTGATCTGGATCCTGGAGAGCGAGCGGCTGGTGAAGCATACCTCTACCAAGCTTGTCCTCTATGACCGGATTGACCTGATCGTGCCGGAAAAACGCGCCGAACTCATCGCGGATCTCGAGGCCCGCATCGGTGTCAAGGTGGACAACCTCGAGATCGGCCATGTCGACTTCCTGCGCGACGCGGCCTACATCAAGATTTATTATACGCTCGGGAAAGGGGAGTCCAATACCATCGATTCCCTGACCAAGGCCAAAGATTTCGTAGCATGAAACGTTTGCTGATTCCACTCGCCATCCTCCTGATAGCCGCCTTTCCGCTCCGGGCCGGAGATGATGTCTCCGACATCCAGGGGCGCTTCAGCATCGGTGCCGAGAAGAAGATTGTCAAGGGGCTCTCCGTATCGCTGGAGGAAGAAATCCGCGTCAGCAACCGTTTCCACACGTTTGACCGGCTCCACACTACGCTGGGATTGGAGTACAAGGTCAACAAGTATTTCCGCGTCGGCGCGGGGACGAGCCTGATCAATAACTACAAACCTTCTTCCGGGAACTGGGTCCACAAGCAGCGGGTCTATCTCGACCTGACCGGACGGTACAAGGCGGGCATCGTCGTGCTGTCGCTCCGGGAGCGGCTGCAGATGACGCACCGGTATGGCTCCTTCAACAAGACCGAGACGACGCCCAATCTCCTGGCGCTCAAGTCCCGTTTCAAGATTGCGCTGGACTTCAATAAACTGGAGCCGTATGCTTATTTCGAGGCCCGGAATATCTTCAACGGGCCCAGCGTGACGGTCGGCGATTTTGATGAAGACGAGGAGATGTACAATTATACCTTCAACGGGTACAAGAATATGTATTTCAACCGTTTCCGTACCTCCGTCGGCCTGCAGTGGAACATCTCGCGGCATCATTCCATTGACGCCTATTTCCTGGGGGATTACGTCCAGGAAATCACGGTTGACACCAATAAGAGCCGTCAGTACCTGAAGTCCCTCTTCGTTGACAAGGGCTTCATCTCCACCTTCGGGGTGGGGTATAAGTTCAAATTCTAGAATTTGATTTCGACACCGAAGTTGAACCGGACGCTCATTCCGTGGGTCATCCGCCAGAAGCAGTCCACGCGGAACATTCGCAAGATATTCGTAATGCCTGCCCCTATCTCCAGATAGGGGTATTTTAATTCCTTGAGCCCGTCGGGGAAGACCAGGGTGCCTTCGCGGTTGCGCTCGCTGAGGAATCCGTAGGTGGTCTTGAGGGTGAAGACTTCCTGGAACTGGAGCTTTTTGATAATGGGGATCTTGCCGAGGAAGAATCCGCCGAAATTGTGCTCGTAGAAGAGGGTGATCCAGGTGTCGGAGGCGAATTCGTACGGCTTCATGCACGAGAAGGAATTGATGTCGTAGTAGAAGTTGTTGTTGGCTTCGTGCAGTTTGAGCATCATGTAAGGCACCTTCCCCTGGATGTGACCGCCGTTGATGTGGATCTTGGACGTGCCGAGCGGCGGGAGGCGCAGTTTCCAGTCCATCGTGGCCTCGGTCTGCAGGAAGGTTACATCCCGCGGCGTGATGCCCTTGACGCCGCCGATGACGTCGATAGTGACGACGGGATATTTGCTGTAGAAATTGGTCTTCTCGAAGATGCCGCGAGTGAAGGTTTCCCCCCAGGAGAGCCGCGTCTGCAGGTGCAGGCGGTTGGACGTGACGTACTTGAGTTTCTCGCCCTCGTACGTGTACATCGGCACGTGCTTGTTGCTGAAGTACATCATGTGCTCCAGGGAGATGTTGCCCGTCACCCCTTCGGTGAATTCATGGCTATAGCCGACGGATGCCCGGAAGAGAGGGCTGAATTTGCGGCCGCCCTGGCGGGCGAAGAGGGAATTGAAGAGGTTGCTTCCGGTAGCGATGATGCCGTTGCCCTTGCCGAGCTGGACGACATCCTTGCAGACATCGATGGTCAGCTTGCGGAAGGGCTGGTTGCCAAACATGATTTCGGCAGTGCCTCCGCCCTTGAGTTCCGCGTCGCGGAATCCGTAGGCGACGAAGCCGGTAATGCGGAATTTACGGCTGAGGTCCTTGGTCGTACGGGCGCCGAAACGGAGCCGGAATCCTTCCACATCGTTGAAGCTGATCATGTTGTAGTAGGGTCCGAATCCGACGTATTTGCCATCCAGGTAGCCTGAGGCGAACATGTTGATCATCTTGTACATGCCCTGGTATAGCGGAACGTGCTGCAGGGTGTCTATCATGTGGTAGATGTTGCGTTCGCGGTCGCTCAGGTCGTAAGGACGGACTTTGTCCCAGTAGGCATTGTCGCGGAAGCCGGCGTCTTTGTCGACACGGACCTTGAATTTGCCGATGGCACCGGTGGTGTCGATGTGCTCCAGAGCCATCTGCCCGAGAATGGGGTTGGTGTAGTTGATCTCGCGCCGCCCCAGGAAGGAGAGCATCTTGGAGGAGTCCCGCAGGGTGACGCTGAAGTCGGCGTAGATCTTCTCGTTGCCGTAGAACCATGTGGAATCTCCCAGCCGGCGGTTCTCAACGTCCACGACGACGTCCCGCAGCCAGTTGACCTTTCCGTCCTTCTTCATTTTGGCGTGGATTTCCCGGAGGCCCCAGTCGGCGGCGTCGATGTACATTTCGCCGTCAAAGGCGGGTGAGGAGATGGCTTTTTTGGGATGGAAGCGGATGCGGTAGGTCTTGCGGGCTTCGACCTGGAGGCTGTCGATCAGGAAGTAGTTGTAATACAGCAGGCCCGAGGGAGACATCGGGGAGGGGAATTCGACGTCGAAGGCGTTGATGAAGTTTTCGTAGAAGTTGACCTTCAGGGGCATCGTGCCGGTGTACTGCTTGAGGGTGTTGGTCGGGTTGAGACCGGATATCCGGCTGGCTTCGATGATTTCCTGGGTTTTGTTGGGATTGCCGGTATGGACGCGCTTGGCCGTGCTTTCGGCAATCATGGAGGGCAGGAATGTCTGGCCGGAGACGACCGAAGTGTCGGTGTAGTCGTAGACGAAGTTGAACGGCTTGGGTATGAGGATTTTGGTGAGGAAGTTCTGCGGATTCACCATGTCGAGTTCGATCTTGGTGTAGGTGTCGCAGGAGTATCCATCGTATTTTTCGGGGTTGTTGCGGTCGCGCGCTTCTGCAATCTGGTGCAGGATGCGCTTCATGTAGCGGTTGTCGGGCTTGATGACGGCTGCGTTGAGGCGGTTTTCTATCTCACGGAGCTGGAAGTTGACTTCGGAGAAGCTGCCGGGGACGATGATGAAGGTGGCGGTTTCGTAGCCGATGAGCGAGGCGGTGAGCTGGTTGGAGGATTTGTCTCGGGTCTCGAAGGCATAGTAGCCGTCGAGGTCAGTGCTGACGCCGGCGGTGGTGCCTTCGAGGTAGACGGCGACGAAGGGTATGGGCTCGCCGGTCTCCTTGTCGGTGACGCGGCCTTTGACACGGGTGGTCTGGGCAAGCAGTGCCGGGATCCCGAGGCAAAGCATCAGCAAAGTGATGAGAAGTCCTTTTTTCATATATCTTACAAAGGTAAGAAACAGTTTACTTATTATCAACTCTGTCAGCGTATTTGCGTGAAAACAGGATTCTTCGTACATTTGTATTGATATGCCTGAAGTAAAGAAAAAGCGTCGTCTGAAGAAGAAGTACCGCCGGGCCCTGCAGATTATGGCCGGGATCGCGGCCCTGTTTGTGATCGGAATCCTGGTCGAGAAGTGGATTCAGCACCGGCCACGCCGGTCTGAAGGGCCGAAGGGGGAAGATGTCACCGCCCTGATCGGGCATGGCAGGATCATCGGAGTGCCTTCCTGCCGGAAGGAATTCGACGATTCCAACAGCGTGCAGCTCATCGCGGCGGACCGATACGGCATCAAGCCGGTGCAGAACCGTGCCGAGGCGGATTCCCTCAAGGAGGTGCTGGCCCTGCTGGAAGACAATGATTTCTATACCGTGGATGACCTGACGCATTCCATCCCGTATCTTACTTTTGGCGCCAAGGGCGTCCTGGACAGGATCGGACGGAATTTCCGGGATTCACTCTACGCCAAAGGGCGCATTCCTTACCGGCTTGTCGTGACGTCGGTGCTGCGCACGAAGGACGATGTGGCCGTGCTCCGCCGGCGCAATGTGAACGCCTCGGCGAATTCGACGCACTGCTACGGGACGACCTTCGACATCACGTACGCCCGATACGAAGAATCCCCGGCGCCTAAGCCGGAGATCCTGCGTCCCGTTGAGCCCTGGGAGCTCAAGAAAGTCCTTTCCGAAGTCCTCCGCGACCTCCGCAACGAGGGCGTCTGCTACGTCAAATACGAATTCAAACAGCCCTGTTTCCACATCACGGCGAGGAGATAATATAACCTCGGTGTGTACGTACTCCCACTTGGAAACATAGGGGTACGTACGAAAACAGGCAAAAATGAACGTACCCCCACCCGAACAGGTGAGGGTACGTACGTTTGAAAGACAAACTAGATCACCTGCTGCTTCCGGCGCCAGTTGAGGACCGGGAGGAGGAAGGAGATGATGGCGGCACCGAGCCAGAACCAGCTCACGTAGGTGTAGTCGTGGGTGCCGGCGGCCGTGATGTGGTTGTCGAGCAGGAGGCCGGTCACGACGTTCTGCAGGCCGGCGGCGGCGTAGGAGGCCATGCCGACGATGCCGAGGGCGGCGCCCGTCGCCTGACGGGGAACGAGATCCACGGCCATCAGACCGCCGAGGAAGCTGATCAGCACGCCGATGGCGATGCCGAAGAGTACCATTGCGAGGATGTTGACCCATTTGGCCGGGCCTCCGAAGAGGAACAGCGCCAGGGCAATGGCTTCGAGGATACCGGATACGAAGGCGGGATACTTGCGGTCGCCCTTGAAGACGAAGTCAGACAGCCAGCCGGAAACCACGGTGCCGATGATGCCGAAGATCGGGTTGATGCCGATGATGGTGGCCGCTTCACCCAGGGAGTAGCCCTTGGCCTCCTGGAGGAAGATTGTGCCCCATTCGTTGATGGCATAGCGGCTCATATACATAAAAGCGCTCGCGAGGGCCAGAATCCAGACACCGGGGTTCTTGATGACGGCCTTCTGCATCTGCTTGGTCTGCAGGCGTTTCTCCTCGGAGGAAAGCGTCGCTTCTTCCTTGATCTCGCCGGCCAGCACCTCGATGGGCGGAAGCCCCTTGCTCTCGGGCGTGTCGTGGAGGAAGAAGAGGATGATCAGCACGCCGAGCGCACCGGCAAGGGCGGCGCCGAAGAAGCCCCACTTCCAGCCGAATGATGCTACGAGCAGGCCTACAAATACGAACGAGAGGCCTTCTCCGATATTGTGTGAAGAGCTGAAGAATCCGTAGAAGGTACCGCGTATCTTGAGCGGGAACCAGCGGCTGAGGCCGATGATGGCAGGCGGGGCGCCCATCGACTGCGCCCAGCCGTTGATGGCCCAGCATATGGCGAAGCTTACGAACAGGATGGACGTGAAGAATCCGCCCTTGAGCGCGCTCACGCCGAGGATGCCCATGATGAAGTTCATGGCGACGGATACGATGAGGCCGGTGGCCATGAAGCGCTTGATGTTGGAGCCGTCGCAGAGGAAGCCGTTGACGAACTTTCCGACGGCATAGGCCCAGTAGAGGCAGGCGCCGATGATACCGAGCTGGGTGGCGTTCAGCAGGCCCGCATCGATGAGCGGCTGCTTCATGACGCCCATCGACAGGCGGCATACATAGTAGAGCGCATACCCGAACGTTCCGGCGAGGAACGTCTGGAACCGGAGGCTCTTATACTTCTTTTGGACTTTTTCGGCCGGAACCAACACTGCCGACGGTCCGCTGACCTTGAAGAAATTCATGAATCCCATATCAGATATGATTGTTCTGAATCACAAAAATATTAAAAAAAATCCGTTTTGCCAACAGGCTTATCTGTTTAACGGATGCCGGACAGGTACTCCCTGCGCTCCGCTTCGGGGAAGCGCTCGATGGCGTATCGGAGCATGGTGCGTGGCATGGAAGCATAACGGGGCTTCAGCCAGGCTTCCAGGGCGTTCTTGTCCTTCTTCCCGGCTTCCCGGAGGAGCCAGCCGACGGCCTTATGGATCAGGTCGTGCGGGTGGTGGAGGAGGATATCGGCGATCTTGAAGGTATCCTCCAATTCCCCGTGGCGGATAAAGGCCATCGTGCTCACGATGCCGATGCGCTGCTCCCAGAGGGTTTTCCCGCTGCGGGCGAGGTCATAAAGGATCTGACGGTCCTTGTCCAGCAGCCATTCTCCCAGCAGGGGGTAGCAGCTCAGGTCCACGAGGTCCCAGTTGTTGATGCGGTCGGTGTGGGAGAGATAGAAACGGACGCATTCTTCCTTTCCGAGCCCTGTCCCGGCGTGCTTGAAATGCTCGATAAGGGCGAGCAGGGCGGCCAGCCGCACTTCATGGTATTCGCTGGCGATACATTCTTCCAGGTCTGATGGCCCGGTAAGCCGCCAGCACGCTTTTACCACTTTCCTCGTTACGGGGACCTTGATTCCCAGGAATTTATCTCCCTCTCCATACTGGCCGGGCCCGGTCTTGAAGAACCGGGAAAGGCCCGGAACCTGGCCGGGGGCGGCCTCGGAGAGCATATGGCTTAAAAGCAGGTTCATACGGTATGGAATTTCCTTTTCTGCAAAAATAGTGATTTTTTGTCTATCTTTGCGGCGTGAAAGTTTTGCGTGTCATTTGGGCGGCGGCGTTGCTGTCGGTTGTGTCGGGCGGTCTGCTGGCGCAGGAGATGCCTTCCGACTCTGTATCTGTCAAGAAAAAGCCGGTTGTCAAACAGGGCTGGTCGGTGATTCCGTTCCCGAATATCGGCTTCACGACCGATGCCGGGCTCAACATGGGCGTCCTGATCAACCTTTACGACTATGGCCGCGGCGCCGACAATATCTATCCCCGCCGGCATCAGCATATTTGCTTCTCAGGCGTCTATACGACCAAAGGCGCTTGGTTCGTGCATACCTATTATGATACCAGGAAGTTGATTCCGGGCGTCCGGATAACGGCTGCGGCGACCTATAAGCAGGCCGTCGCCAGCAATTTCTACGGCTACAACGGCATCGCTTCCCCTTATCATCCCGAATGGGATATCAACAAGGGGCATAAGGAAGCCTTTTATTCGATTCGCCGGCGGACGGGCCGCGCTGCTGTCAACTTCCAGGGGGAGATCGTCGGAGGGCTCAAATGGCTCGCCGGGGCGACTTACCGTTACTTCGGCCTGGAGGATTACCGGCGGAAATCCTATGTCGAGGAGAATACGCTTTACCGGCTCTATCAGGATGCCGGTCTGATCCGTCCGGACGAGACGGCCGGCGGCATGCTGCTGGAAGCCCGGGCGGGAATCATTTTCGACACCCGGAACCACGACGAGGCGCCCACGCGGGGCATGTACGGCGAGCTGTATGTCCTCGGTAATGCGGATTTGCAGGCGAAACACTATCATTACGGGAAGGTTGTCGCACACTGGCGGCATTATATCCCGATGGCGAAGGAACGCCTGGTTTTTGCCTACCACATCGGTTATCAGGGAATCTTCGCGGGGGAGCAGCCGTTCTTCATGCTGCAGGACATTTCGACGCTGTATCCCATCGACAGCGATTTTGAGGGCCTGGGCAGTTATCGTACGCTGCGCGGGACGATGTTCAACCGGATTCTGGCCGACAGCTACGCCTGGGCCAATGTGGAACTGCGCATCAAGCTGTTTCAGTTCAACTTTCTGCGGCAGCACTTCGATGTCTTCGCGAATCCTTTCGTCGATGCAGGCGCCATCGCGGATCCGTTCCGGCTGCGGGAGCAGCGTAAGAGCGGGAATGAACTGATTTACAGCGGCAAGGAGGCTTGGGTGCACGGCAGCGCCGGTCTCGGCCTGAAGGTACACGTCAACCAGTCGATGGTCATTTCCTTTGAGATTGCCCGTGCCTTTAATCCTGCCCTTGTCAAGGGCGTCGGCATTGCCGTTACTACGGGGTATATTTTCTAGACTTTACCGGTCCTGTCCACAGAGGGAGAGGAGGTGTTCGAAGATCCGGTTGAAGGCGGGAGCATCCAGCCGCTCCGGATGGAATTGCACGCCGGCGACGGGAAGGGTAGTGGATTCGATGCCCTCAATTATTCCGTCAGAAGCGATGGCGCTGACGCGGAAGCCGGGCGCAAGGTCCTTGACGGCCTGGTGGTGGGACGAATTGACACCGAGCGAATCTACCCCGAGGACGGCCCGGAGGCGTGATTCCGGCGCGATCGTGACAGAATG
>CAMUZW010000061.1 GCA_947165305.1 uncultured Bacteroidales bacterium | reverse complement strand
ACCACGGCATGGGCGCCGAAGCGCTCCAGTTCACCGGTAACGAGGTTGCGGGCGATAATGCCCTTTGCCTGTCCGTCGATGATCACCAGGTCGAGCATCTCATGGCGGGGATAGCTCGTGACGGTACCGGCGGCAATCTCTTTGTTCAGGGAAGCATAAGCTCCCAGGAGCAGCTGCTGGCCGGTTTGTCCGCGGGCGTAGAACGTACGGCTTACCTGCACGCCGCCGAACGAACGGTTGGCCAGATATCCGCCGTATTCACGGGCGAAAGGAACGCCCTGTGCCACACACTGGTCGATAATGGCTGCACTGACTTCTGCCAGACGGTAGACATTCGCCTCCCGGCTGCGGTAGTCACCGCCTTTGATCGTATCATAGAACAGACGGTAGACGGAGTCATTGTCGTTCTGATAGTTCTTGGCGGCGTTGATACCGCCCTGTGCGGCGATGGAATGCGCGCGGCGGGGAGAGTCACTGATACAGAATATCTTGACATTGTAACCCATCTCACCGAGCGAAGCGGCGGCGGAAGCGCCTCCGAGTCCGGTACCGACGACGATGACTTCTAGTTTACGTTTGTTGTTGGGACTGACAATCCTGATTTCGGACTTGCGGCGGGTCCATTTCTCTGCAAGCGGTCCGTCCGGAATCTTGGAAATTAATTTAGTATCGGCCATTGTATCTTTATTTAGAGATTTTCCCTTATTCTTAAAATCTTGCAATTTTACTCATTTTTTGCGAATTTTTCCCTATAAATCTTCAAAAATGACTGCCTCATTTTTGCATATTCGCTAAAGAACTGCTGATCAGACAGATTTCCGGATACCCATTTTCCGTAATACTTTCCAAAAATTTCATCCGTTTCAGCGTCCGCTCCGGCGCATAGATTCCGGAAATCCTTTCCTGTATCCTTCCGCCGGCGGGCCTCATCACAAAGCATCGAATGACCGTCCGGTCCCGGCAGTACCTCATCAGGAAGCAGACATCCGTTCCCGACCATCAACGGCAGCGCAACACCGCAAGGGGGGTAGCCAAGTATGGTCCACATTACCGTCTGAAGCGGATTACAGCCTGCCTTCACACCTTCTATCACAATGGAGGCGGAAGTTATTTTGCGGGGAATGACATAGGCAGTTCCTTTTTCCTTCCCCTGGAACGAACGCGAAACCTTCCCGAAAATATCCCGGTGATCCACCTTATAAGGACGCCTGGAAAGCATTTCCGCAAAGATTCCCGTGGCCGTTTCATACCTTTCCACGCCTCTTCTTTCTGCAATCCTCCCCGACTCGCTGAAATTGGTCACCACACGGTACCCGCACGGAATCTCATTCACATCGTACTTGACCCAGCTGTGGTTGTTGACTTCATAATAAGCGGCTCCGCCCCGGGCATCAATCACCCCGAAGTTAGCCTCCACACCCAGCGGCCGGCCGAGGGTATCCAGGTAGTATTCAAAATCCGCAAGGGTGGCGCAGATACCGAGCGCTCCATACATCAACTTCCCTTCTTTATCCATCTCCGATGCCGGAACATCGTCATCCTTGATATTGTACGAAGCCGTATTCATGATACTGAATCCGGCCGCATTGGTTCCCGTCCACACCTCTCCGTCAAAGGCCGTTTCGGCATTGACAAGGCCGATGAAGGAATACTTCGCTCCCTGGAAATATCCTACGGCATTGTCCAGATGACCCGTATCCCTGTGCTTCAGCATCAGGGGACGGCCGTCCGAAGTGGCCTTTCCCGAAATAATGATGGATGTACAGCAAAATGCAGGCAGGGCGGAGAATATCAGCGCCGCTGTCATGATCCATTTTTTCATATCAGAACAGGTTTCCGGTTTCTTCTCCAGTACCGTTCCTGCCCAGATAGTCTTCCATGCCGAGGTGACGGTACGCCAGTTCGGTGGCGATACGTCCGCGCTGGGTGCGCAGGATAAATCCTTCCTTGATCAGGAAAGGCTCGTAGACCTCCTCGAGCGTACCCTGATCCTCGCTGATGGCCGTCGCGAGCGTACCGGCACCGACCGGACCGCCCTTGAAGGTCGTGATGATCGTACGCAGGATGTTATTGTCAATCTTGTCGAGACCGCGCTTGTCAATCTTGAGCTTATTCAATGCAAACCGGGCGATTTCGAGATCGATGTGTCCGTCTCCCATCACCTGGGCGAAATCCCTGACCCGCTTGAGCAGGGCATTGGCGATACGGGGCGTACCGCGGCTCCTGAGGGCTATTTCGAGGGCGGCATCGTCATCGATGGCCACCTTCAGGATCCCGGAGCTGCGGCGGACGATCTTCTCAAGGTCCTTGGTATCGTAGTACTCCAGTCCGCAATTGATGCCGAACCGCTCCCGGAGGGGCGCCGTCAGCAGGCCGCTCCGGGTCGTGGCGCCGACCAACGTAAACGGATTGAGGTTGATACGGACGCTCCGTGCGCCGGGTCCTTTGTCAATCATGATATCGATGACATAATCCTCCATCGCGGAGTAAAGATACTCCTCAACCTCGGCGGAAAGGCGGTGTATTTCATCAATAAACAGCACATCTCCCTGCTCCAGCGAGGTCAGGAGCCCGGCCAGGTCACCCGGCTTCGCGAGCACGGGACCGGACGTAATCTTCATGTCTACCCCCATCTCATTGGCGATGATATGCGCCAGCGTGGTCTTTCCGAGGCCGGGAGGCCCGTGGAAAAGAACGTGGTCGAGGGCCTCGCCGCGCATCTTCGCCGCCTTTATATAGATATTGAGGTTGGAGACGATTTCCCGCTGTCCGGTAAAATCATCGAGCTCCTGCGGGCGGATTATTCCGTCCAATTCATTATCTTTGCTTTCGTTTGTATGGTGAGGGTCGAATTCGGTCATTGCGTCCGCGATTTGATTTCAAATACAAATATATGATTTTTATTTTAAAAAAGGATGGATATTTGTTATCTGTTGAAATGTTGAAAAGTACTTATAACTAATTAAAAATCAAATTTTTATAATTTTATAAAGATGTGAAAAACACCGGATTCCGCCGTGAATGGGATGTTGATAAGAAAAGAAAGCGCCGGCGCCGGAATTTAAAAACAGGTTATAAACATACTTTTCAACGGTTTTTCAACAGGGTTATCAACAGAAATGAATATATCAACAAATGAAACAGCAAGACTGAAGGAAAGGTTACAGAAGGATAAAAGCGTATACTGTAACGGCCTTTTCCTGTCAGCCCGGTGGTTTGTACTGGCGGCAGCCTCCCCGGAAAAGATCAATATGGTGGTTCTCCCCGACCGGGAATCCGCGGAATACTGCAGTTCAGACCTTTACCAGATTATAGAGGGCGACCGGGTTTTCTTCCTGCCGGATTCCGGAAAGCACGTGGAGAGGAGCAACTATAAATCCTCCCTCGGCGTTCAGCGCACGGCCGCGATCGGCAGGATCCTTTCTTATAAGGAGGAAGAAGGCAGGTTGTTTATCGTTACATATCCGCAGGCACTTTCCGAAAGTATTCCCACCCGGAAACGGATGGATGCCGCCCTGTTTGTTTTAGAGAAAGGGCAGCATATCCGTTTCGGCGACGTGACGGAAAAACTCCAGGAAGAGGGGTTTGAAAAAGTTGACTTCGTTTCTTCCCCGGGCCAGTATGCCGTCCGCGGATCCCTGATCGATATATTTTCCTACTCTCTCAACCATCCTTTCAGGATATCTTTCTGGGGAAATGAAATAGAAAAGATCCATATATTCGACTGCAATACCCAGTTGTCCGTCGGCGAGACGGAAACGGCGGATATTTATCCCGACCTCACGGAATCTTCAGATCAGGAAGAAGGCATCGGTATCACTTCCCTGCTGCCGGCCGGAAGCCTGGTCTGGCTGGATTCCTCGGATATGTATAAGGATCAGGAATTCTTCAAAGAGTTTGATCCTTTCGCAAAGGTGTTTCTGGACGTACCTGTCCTGAAGCGGGACCAGGTCGATCCGGTCGCTTTCCATATAGCCCCCCAGCCGGTATTCAACAAGAACTTCGACCTCCTGGAGTCGGATATCCGGATGCGGATGGAATCTGGTTACAAGGTGGAAATATTCGGTGAAAAGGAAAGTCAGATGGAGCGCATCAAATCCATCCTTTCCGCTTCCGGAACGCCGCTTCCGGTCTTTGTAAAAGGCAAGAATATCCACAGCGGATTCATTGACCACAGCGACCGGATCTGCTGCTACACCGATCACGAGATATTTGACCGTTTCCACCGGGTATCGCTCAGAAGGACGGTGGAGAAGAGCGAACAGCTCACCCTCAACGAACTCAGTTCCTTCAATCTGGGCGATTATATCGTCCATATAGATCACGGCGTGGGTATTTTCGGAGGTCTTGTCAAGATGAAGGACGACAAGGACCGTGTCCACGAGGTGGTAAAACTGATGTATAAGGACGGAGATGTGGTATTCGTTTCGGTCCATTCCCTCCATAAGATTTCGCGGTTCCGTTCGCGGGAAGGAGAACCGCCCCGGATCAACAAATTAGGATCCAAGACCTGGTACAATCTCAAGACGGGCGCCAAATCCCGTGTCAAGGACATCGCCAAGGAACTCATCGGCCTCTATGCCAGGAGAAAAGCGTCCAAGGGCTTTGCCTTCTCGGCGGATTCCTACCTGCAGGAAGAACTCGAATCTTCCTTTATGTATGAGGATACTCCCGATCAGGAAAAAGCGACGAAGGCCGTTAAGCGGGATATGGAAGATACCTGTCCGATGGACCGCCTGATCTGCGGTGATGTAGGTTTCGGAAAGACGGAAGTTGCCATTCGGGCGGCCTTCAAGGCTGTTTCGGACAGCAAACAGGTAGCCGTGCTGGTGCCGACCACCATCCTCGCCCTCCAGCATTTCACCACCTTCAAGGACAGGCTCAAGGACTTTCCCTGTACCATCGACTACGTAAGCCGGCTTCGGACGGCAAAGGAAATCAGCGACATAAAGGAGCGGCTGGCCAAAGGACAGATAGACATCCTGATCGGTACACATAAGATACTCGGAGCGGGCTTTGACTTTAAGGACCTGGGACTGCTTGTGATTGACGAAGAACAAAAATTCGGCGTTTCCGCCAAGGAAAAACTGCGTCAGCTGAAAGCGTCGGTCGATACGCTGACCCTGACGGCCACCCCGATACCGCGTACGCTGCAGTTCTCCCTGCTCGGTGCCCGCGACCTCAGTATCATCAACACGCCGCCGCCCAACCGGATCCCGATTCAGACGGAAATCATGCATTTCCAGGAGAAAGAAATCAAGAGCATTATCGAGTACGAACTCAACCGGGGCGGCCAGCTGTTTTTCCTGCACAATAAAGTAGAGGAACTCCCGGCCATCCATGACATTCTTCACAGGCTGGTGCCCGATATGAAGATTTGCATCGCGCACGGGCAGATGGAGTCGAAGGAACTCGAAAACAAGATGCTGGAATTCATGCGCGGGGATTATGACTTGCTCCTGTGTACGACCATCATCGAGAACGGACTGGACATCCCGAACGCCAATACTATCCTGATCAACCACGCCGAGAATATCGGCCTCAGTGACCTTCACCAGCTGCGCGGCAGGGTGGGCAGATCCAACCGGAAAGCCTTCTGCTATCTGTTGGTGCCGCCGCTGGTTTCGATTACGGAAGACGCACGGCGGAGACTCAAGGCAATCGAGGAATTCTCGGACCTGGGCAGCGGATTCAACATCGCGATGCAGGATCTGGATATCCGCGGTGCCGGCAATCTGCTCGGTGCCGAGCAGAGCGGATTCATTTCGGATATGGGGTATGAGACCTACCAGAAAATCCTTTCTGAGGCGATGGAAGAGATCGGTATAGAAACCGGCATCACGACCGACCGCACCCAAAACAAATATGTCCGCGACTGTACCATCGAGACCGACCAGCAGGCTCTGATTCCGGACGAATACATCGACGTCACCGCCGAGAAAATCCGCATTTACAAGCATCTGGATTCGCTTTCCGACGACCGCGAGATCGAGCGATACCGCAATCAGGTGGAAGACCGTTTCGGCCGCCTGCCCGCGCAGGTGGAGAACCTCTTCAACGTGGTCAGGGTCCGGAATCTCGGCGCCAGCCTCGGATTCGAGAAGATCATCATCAAAAACGGCATGCAGATCATGTTTTTCGTCAACAGCCCGCTGACGGATTACTATCAGTCCGACATCTTCGGAAATATACTTTCCAACGTCAATGCGAATCCGAATACCTTCTCGCTCCTGCAGAAGGACGGGAAACTCCGCACCATCTCCCGGAATGTGACTTCGATAGAAATGGCCTATGCCAATCTTAGCATTCTCGCGAAAAATCGTTAAATTTGCAGGCTAAATAAATTATACTGTGGCAAATCTGCTGATCGAAATCGGAAATACCGCCCTGAAGGCGGCATGGTCGGATGGAATGACGCTCGGGAAGACGTTCCGCTACCAGGGGGAGAAAACAATGGACTTCATCCTTTCGCTGGTCCGGAAGGAAAAGCCTTCCGTGATGGTGGTTTCGTCCGTTTCCTGCATAACGGACGAAGAAAAGGACCTGCTGGCCGCCGAATGCCGGAAGCTGCTGATCCTGGACAGCAATCACAATGAGGTAAAAGACAGGCATTTCCTCCCGGATTACATCTCCTACGACAGGGCTTCATCCATCATCGCCGCGCGGTATCTGTTTCACAACAAGAGTTGCACGATCATCGATTTCGGCACGACGCTGACAGTAGACGTGACCGACAGCCAGGGTATTTACAAAGGAGGCAATATTTCACTCGGATGCCGTACGAGGTTCAAGGCCCTCAACCGGTATTCCCGTTCCCTACCCCTCGTCAATACGCCGGGAAACCCTGCCCTGTACGGGCATTCCGTGCAGACTTCGATGGAGGCGGGCGTCGTTTCGGGCATCCTTTTCGAGATAGAAGGCTACATCGGCGAAAATGCCGGCGGAGTGGTTATTTTTACGGGCGGGGATGCAAATTATTTTGCAAAACGGATGAAAAAGCCCATCTTTGTAATTTGCAACCTCGTCCTGATGGGGTTGGCGATTATTGCAGACGAATATGCGAAATAGATATTTGAGGTTGATATTGACTGTCGTGACGGTCCTTTCCTGCGCCCAGACGGCATGGTCGCAGGGGGGGACCACCAATGGCTACTCTCCCTATTCCGTTTACGGCGTGGGCGAGATGTATATGGACGGATCCGCATTCAATATGACCCAGGGAGGCGTCGGAATCGCCACGCGCGACAAGCGTTATGTCAATTTCCTCAACCCGGCGTCGGTGACGGCGCGGGATTCCCTTTCCTTCATGGCTGACTTCGGCATGGCCAACCGCAATGCCTATTTCCGCCAGGGAGACATCCGTTCGGTCAACAACCTGTTCAATATCACCGATTTCGTCATTTCTTTCCCGATTTACCGGTCTTCCGCAATGATGCTGGGCATCAAGCCCTTCAGTTCGTCGGGATATAAGTTCACGGCCAGCGAGACAAACCCGGAGACCATCGGCCGGATCGGCAATTCCAGCACCACTTCGTCCGGCCGCGGCGGTGTGTACGAACTCTTCATCGGCGGTGCCGTGACGTTCTGGAAACGGCTGTCCATCGGCGGAGAATACATCTTCTATCTCGGCAATATCAACAAGGAAGTGGCCATCGAATACGAGAACGAACGGCTCAGGGACCTCACATCCGGCTATTCGCTCCAGCTGCGCGGCCACACCGGCAAGGTAGGTATCCAGTACGACCAGCCCCTGACGCCGAATCTCACGATGACGGTCGGCGCCACATACCGCTTCCGGACAGGCATGGGCGGATATATCAGGGACTATGCTTATGCGTCGAACTCTTCCCTGACCGACACCCTCCGCTATGACCAGAAAAAACTCAAGGATGAGAAACTCCGCTTTGCGGACGAATGGGGCGTCGGGCTTTCGTTCCGGGGCGGCGACCGCTGGACGGCCGAGGTCAACTACATCCAGTCCGACTGGCGCAAGTCGAACTTCGACAATGTGAACGGATTCGCCTGCAACGGCGCCGAGAATTTCAACGCCGGGGTTTACCGCTCGGTGCGGGCCGGATTCTCCCTGACCCCCAACCGGAATGATATCCGTTACTATCTTCGCCGTTGTACGTACCGCGTGGGAGCGTACTATGACCAGTCTTATTACCAATGGGCCGGGCACAGCGTAGACGGCTTCGGACTGACTTTCGGCGTCACCCTTCCGGTCTTCCGCGGCTACAACGGAATCACGCTTGGCATGGATATTGGTAAAAGGGGTAAGCTGGCGGATAACATGATCCGTGAAACATACTTTGGATTTAACATAGGATTTAACATATTTGACATCTGGTTCCAGAAACACCAATACGAATAAAAGGAACCGAAAATTATCAAAGGAGGACGAGATATGAAAAAATGGATGCTACTCATGACGGCTGCCCTGGCGATGATCGCCGCGGTGAACGTCCATGCCCAGAAGAAGAACCGTTTTGGTGACGGTCCCGACAGCACCAACTGCAAGCTTTATTTGGATTATTACCAGAACTATTACAAGCAGAATAATCTGGACGCCGCTTTCCCCAACTGGAGGAAGGCCCTGCAGTATTGCCCTCCCACCGCCTCCCAGAACATGGTGGGCGCCCACGGAAGCAAGCTCCTGACCCGCCAGATCAGCAAGAGCTACAAGGACAAGGAAGCCATGAAGGGCCTTGTGGACACGCTGCTGCTCCTGCAGGACCTGAAGGTGCAGTATTTCCCGAAACTGAAGACTTCCGCCCTCAACGCGAAGGGCCAGTATATGGTGAAGTATTGCGGCAAGGACAAGGAAAACCTCAACAAGGAGCTGCTTGTCATCATGGATGAACTGAAGGAGAAAACCCATACCCAGATTCTTTTCAACGCACTGGAGTCTTCGATCGACCTGTTCAAGAACGGTTCAAAAGAAGCCGAGGAGGTCCTTGACGTCTATGAGAAAGTGATCGACTGCATCGAGAACGCGCCTGCGAAGGATTCCGCCGCCCTGGCCGACAACAACAAGGCCAAGAGCGACATGGAGGCTATCTTCGCGCAGAGTAACGTGGCCAGCTGCGACGACATCATCCGCATCTTCACGCCCAAGCTGGACGAAGATCCTGAGAATGTTTCGCTCGCCGGCAATGTGGTCAAACTGATGAACGCCACCGACGGCTGCTTCACCAACGACCTGTATCTGCGCGCCGTGACGACGCTGCACAAGAACGCTCCTTCCGCCAAGACGGCATTCGGCCTGTACAGGCTCAATTCCGTGAACGACGACAGCGAGAAGGCCATCGCTTATCTCGAGGAGGCCATTTCGCTCACCGACAACGATGCACAGGCGGCCGAATACAACTACGAACTGGCCGTATACTGCCTCCAGAACGGCAGCAAGTCGAAGGCTTATGCCGCCGCAGGCAAGGCTGCGGCGCTGGGCAACGGCTATACCGGAAAGGCTTATATGGTGATGGGCAACATCTGGAAGGGAACTTCCTGCGGCGGCAACGAAATCACCGCCCGGGCCCACTACTGGGCTGCCGCCGACTTCTACCGGATGGCCGCCAATGCGGATCCTTCCCTCGCCGAAGAGGCTAACCGCCAGGCCGGAAGCTGCTCCGCTTACTATCCTGCCGCCGCCGATGCCTTCATGTACGGCATCTCCAACGGCCAGAGCTACACGGTCAGCTGCGGAGGTATCTCCAAGTCCACGACGGTCCGCTGCCGTTAAAAGGACGCCCCTCCCCGGTGAAACGGACAGGAAATATATGCATGATGATGGCAACCGCCGCGGCGGTTGCTTTCGTCGTATATTCCTGTAAGGGAAAACTCTCGGAGGCGGAGAAACTAGACCTCGAACGCGTTCCGGTCCAGTCGGTCGAGAACATGTTTTTCGTGCAGACCGAGAACGGGATTGTCAAGACCCGGATCGAGGCGCCCCTGATGGAGCGCTACGACAGCGATACCCTTGCCCTGGAACTTTTCCCGAAGGGCGTGAAGGTGTACGGATATGAGGCCGAGACGGGCAAGCTCGAGACGATCATCACGGCGGATGCGGCCCGCCACGACCAGTTCAAGCGGAAGGGCGAGGAGAAGTGGTCGGCTTACGGCAACGCCGTCGTCCGCAATGTCATCAAACAGGAGCGCATGGACACGGACACCCTGTACTGGGACCGTGCGGCGCACGAAATCTATACGCACTGCTATGTGAAGATGTCTTCACCGAAGGGATATATGCAGGGATACGGGATGCGGTCCGACGAAATGGCGCGGAATGCCATCATCCTCAAACCCTTCGACAGTTATGGCCTGATGAAGGAGGATTCGACCAAGGTAATGATTGATTCCGCCAATTTTATAGGGCCTCTGTTAAAAAAATAGTGAAGAATTGGAGAAAAATTACTATCTTCGCACCCCCTATGTCAAAATAGAAACAAAATTTTAAAAGTATATAAACAATGGCTGTACTAGAAAAGCTGCGCGGTTGGGGTATCGTCCTTTCGATATTGGTCGCCCTTCCCCTTTTGTTATTCATCATCGATCCGAGCCAGGTCATGCAGGCCCTCCAGAGCCTGTCATCGAAATATGACGTCGGCCAGATCGGGGGCAAGAAGGTGTCTTATACCGAGTTCCAGGCCGAGACTGACCGCCTTTCCAAGATTTACGAAATGATTTCCGGAAGTTCGTCCTCCGGCGAAGAACAGCAGAACCAGGTCCGTGAAGAGGTCTGGAATTCCTTCGTGATGGACAACCTCTTCCTCAAGAACGCCCATGCCGCCGGCATCAACGTCGGCAGCAAGGAGATCGTCGACCTCACCTCCGGTGAGAACCTTTCTCCGATTATCCAGCAGCTCTTCGGCAACAAGGAGAACGTCGTGGACTTCGTCCGCGGCCTTTCCGAGGATGAGAGCGGCCGTACCGGCGCCATCTGGAATTATGTCAAGAAGCAGGTGTCCGACGCCCAGTACATGGGCAAGTACAACGCCCTCTTCGTCAATTCCGATTATCTCAACTCCGTGACGCTCGGCCGTCTGGTCAATGACAACAACGTGACCGCCGACGTCGAGTACGTGATGGTGCCTTATTCCTTCGCGACCGATTCTACCGTCGTTGTCTCGCAGGAAGAGATCCAGAAGTACTACAAGGACCACAAGAAGGACTTCCGCCAGAAGGCGACCCGCGAGATCGAGTACACCCTCTTCGAGGTGAAGCCCTCCGACGCCGACAAGGCTGCCCAGAAGGCCGAATATGACAAGCTCTACGCCGAATTCACCACGACCGACAACGTCCGTACCTTCATTCAGCGCAACTCCGATTATTCCTGGACCGAGAAGTACTTCAAGGGCGGCGACCTCCGGAGCGTCAACCGTCAGGTCGACGAGTTTGTAGGCGCGAATGATTCGGGCGCATCCGAGATCTTCACGGACGGTGACAAGTTCTTCTCTGTCCGTATCCTCAAGACCGCCCAGGTCCCCGAGAACATCGATCTGAGCATCATCGTCCTGGCCGGTGCCAAGGCCCAGCACAATGCCGACAGCCTCCTCACCGTCCTCAAGGGTGGTGCGGACTTCGCTGCCGTCGCGCAGGCCAACTCCCTTGACCAGCGTTCCGCCGAGAATGGCGGCCACATCGGCAACTTTACCCAGAACAACATCATCCCCGGCCTCGAGGGTGCCTTCACGGCCAAGGTGGGCGAGCCGTTCATCGTCAACGGTGGCGGTTACACCTACATCGCGAAGGTGACGGAAGCGAACGATCCGTCCCTCAAGAAGCAGGTCGCCATCTTCCAGAAGAATGTCCTCCCTTCGAACGAGACAAACAGCATCTACTACAACAAGGCCAGCCGTCTCGCAACGCTTGCCGCGGGTTCTTACAAGAACTACCGCGCCGCGATCGATTCCAATGCCGTGGCAGACGCTTATTCCCGTCCGGAGAAGATCAACGAGGGCACCGACAACTACAGCGGTGTCAAGCATTCCAAGGAAGTGACCCGCTGGGCGTTTGACAACAAGCCCGGAAAGGCTTCCGGCGTCATCACCGTCGACAACAAGTACTTCTTCGTCGTGGCTGTCAAGAGCGCGACCAAGGAAGGCTACACGCCGGTGGCGGAGGTCTCCGAGATGATCAAGAACCGCCTTTATGCCGACAAGTATTCCGCCAAGAAGACGGCCGACGTGAAGGCCGAAATCGAGGGCCTGAATACGCTGGAGGCGATGGCCGAGAAACTCGGCACCACCGTCTCGCATCAGGAAGACCTGGCTTCTTCGCTCCGTTCGCGCAGCGAGGATCCCAAGTTCCTCGGTGCCGTCTCGGCCGCGAAGGAAGGTGTCATCACCGGTCCCGTCGAGGGCTCGATGGGAACCTATATTTTCAGGGTCAATTCCCGGGAGACCGGCGAGGCCTTTACGGACAGCGACGCCCGTACGAACAGGACGCAGATGGTGGGCTATACGGCCCAGATGATCGTCCCGCTCATGATGGACGACGCCGACGTCAAGGACAACCGCGCAAGGTTCTTCTAGGCATGGCGCTGAAATGCGGAATCGTGGGCTTGCCGAATGTCGGCAAATCCACCCTCTTCAATTGTATCAGTTCAGGGAAGGCGCAGAGTGCGAACTTCCCTTTCTGTACGATTGAGCCCAACCTCGGCTCGACCGCCGTGCCGGACCGCCGGCTGGATGTCCTTTCGGAGATCTGCCACCCGCAGCGGACCATTCCCGCCACGGTCGAGATCGTGGACATCGCGGGCCTTGTAAAAGGAGCCAGCAAAGGGGAAGGCCTCGGCAACCAGTTCCTCGCCAATATCCGCGAGACGGACGCCATCCTGCACGTGCTCCGCTGTTTCGACGATGGAAACGTCGTCCATGTGGACGGCAGCGTGGACCCGGTCCGCGACAAGGAAATCGTCGATACCGAGCTGCAGATCAAAGACCTGGAGGTGGTGGAGAACCGCATCAAGAAGGTTGAGAAGCAGGCGACGACGGGCGGCGACAAGGATGCGAAGAAGCTGCTGAACCTTCTGCTCCGCTACAAAGCGGCGCTCGAGAAGGGGCTCAGCTGCCGGACCGTGGTGCCTGAGACACCCGACGAGGAAGCGATGGCGCGGGATCTGTTCCTGCTGACTAATAAACCCGTGATGTATGTCTGCAATGTCGACGAGGCGTCTGCCGCTACGGGCAACGCCTATGTCGATGCGGTCCGTGAGGCGGTCAAGGACGAAAATGCGGAGATTCTGGTCATCGCGGCCAGGACCGAAGCGGAAATCGCCGAGATCGAGGAATTCGAAGACCGGCAGATGTTCATCGAGGAGCTCGGGCTCAAGGAATCGGGCGTGGTACGTCTGATCCAGGGTGCCTATCACCTGCTGAACCTGCAGACCTTCTTTACGGCCGGGGCGGACGAATGCCGCGCCTGGACCATCCGCAGGGGCGACAAGGCCCCGAAGGCGGCCGGCGTGATCCATACCGACTTCGAGCGCGGCTTCATCCGCGCGGAAGTCATCAAGTACGACGACTTCGTCACGTACAAGTCCGAGTCCGCCGTCCGCGCCGCCGGCAAGATGGGGATTGAAGGGAAGGACTATGTCGTCCAGGACGGCGACATCATGCACTTCCTGTTTAATGTGTAAGAAAGATTTTACGCGTTTTCTTCATTTGAAAGAAAGGTTTTGAAGTTTTCTTCACAAGCGTCTCTCTCCCGTTCCTATCTTTGGGAATGGGAGTTTTTTTGTGCATATGGCTGGCGCTGCAGATTCCAGGG
>CAMUZW010000060.1 GCA_947165305.1 uncultured Bacteroidales bacterium | reverse complement strand
GAAAATGTCAATTATATCAAACAATCCGCCGCTCTGTTTCACCGCCGAAAACACCTGAATATCAATAAAAAAGAGGAACTCCTGTAAGGAATTCCTCTTTCATTTGGTAGCGGGGGCAGGACTCGAACCTGCGACCTCCGGGTTATGAGCCCGACGAGCTACCGACTGCTCTACCCCGCGATGTTTGGGAATGCAAAGGTAAGGCATTTTTTCGGAATGACAAAATTTTTTTAACATTTTTCGTCCAGGACCGTGGCGAGATCCTTGACGGGGACGTCGGCGTATTTGTTGAACGTGCTGAGACAGAGGGGACAGGCGGTGACAATGGCGTCGGGAGATCCGGCCATCAGGTTGTCCACCGAGTTTCGCGTAATCCCCTCCCGTTTCTCGTAACTCAGGGTAATGCTGCCGAGGCTTCCGCCGCAGCAGATGCTCTCCGCATGGTTTTGGCGGGCCTCCACCAGCGTTCCCGCTGCAGAAACGGCTTCCCGCGGTTCATCATAGATGCCGCATCCGCGGCCAAGTTCGCAGGGATCATGGTAGACCAGTTTCAAAGCCTCCTCCCGGTTCACTTTCAGCCTTCCGGCATGGATCAATTCGTTGAAGTACACACTATGGTGCACAATGCGGATGTTGCCCAGTTTGTATTTCTCCTTAAAAATCCGGTAGCAGATCGGGCAGCTCAGCAGCAGCACGTTGCACCCCGAAGCGCGGATGATCTCCGTATTGAGCCGGATCATCTCGCGTGCCTGCTCGTCGCGCCCCGCCATCATCATCGGCCGGCCGCAGCAAAGCCCGCCGTCCGGATCCATCACCGAATACGAAGCACCGGCCTTGTCGAGCAGCGAAAGGACAGACTTCTTGATACCGGGCGTCAGGTGCGTCATGCAGCCGGCAAAGTACAGCACCCGCGTACCGGTAGGGATTGCGTCGATAAACGGATCCACCTGGATATTGCTGTAATGGGGATTGATGCTGTATTTGCGGAGCGAGCGTTGCGCCAGACGCATTTCGGGGCCCGGAACGCCCACCTGGCACACTTCCGTGCATTTCCCGCACAGGAGACACTTGTCGCTGATCTCGGCGATACGCTTTTCGTTCCCGCGGCGGATCTGTCGGTTGAGATAGACCGTGCAGTCCTTGAGATTCTCCTTCTTGACACTCATCGGGCAGGCGTCGATGCAGACGCCACAGCCGGGACAGGAACGGACCTGCACCCGTGCAAAGCCTTTCCGGGGATGGATGATGCGGATCCCTGCATTCCGCAGCGGAATCAGCAGCATTTCGGCAGGGATATGCATATACCGGGTAAACGGCAGCACGATCATGAAGATTCCCAGCGCGATGGAATAGGCCCACCAGGTCGGGAGGTAATTCATATCATTCCCGAAGAACCAGACGAACATGCGGTTCATCGGAACCGTCAGGAAACTGCCGCCGCTGATATGCGCCGTAAAGCTCTCGCTGAGCAGGCGCAGCGGGAAGATGGCCCAGAGGGAATACAGCCCGACCGAGTCGAGAAAACTCAGGCGCGTCGTTCTCCGCATTCCGAACCACAGCGAAGCGAAACGTTTGACGATCGCCATCGCGATGCCGCTCAGGATGATGAGCAGGAAGAAATCCATCAGGAACATCAGCACCGAGCCCTGGATGGTCGACTCCCCTTCCGCCACGAAGAAATTGAAGAAGATCGGGTAGTAGAAGAAACGGATCCGCTCAGGAAGGAACAGCATCACCTCGATATGCCCCAGCAAGATGATCATGAACCAGCCGAAAGCGATGCTGGAATGCATATAGCCCAGCACCGGATTGCGTTTCCAGAGCTTGACGTGGATCAGGCAGTTGAGGAAGATGTCCTTGACATTCTTCCAGGCGGTCCGGGGCGTGACGAGCGACAGGAAGAACCTGCGGCGGTCCTTGCCGGGCAGTTCCCAAATGATCCGGACCATGCCGAAGAAACAGTACGTCAGGACAAAGATCATCCCGACGAGGAACGGAAGCACAAACGGATGAAACCCGCTGTTGGCAAAACGGTCTATCATGCTTCTCCCTCCACATTGGCATACAGCCGGCAGGCGTTCAGGATCAGCCGCCGGGTATTGATTCCGCGAGGACAGACCATCGTGCACTTGCCGCAGAGCATGCAGTTCGACAGCATCTTCTCCACCTCCTGCATACGGCCCCGCTGCATGGCAAGGAGCACTTTTCGGACGCTCATCCCGGAATAAGCCGAAGCCGTGCAGGTCGCACTGCAGCTGCCGCAGCCGATGCAGGTCCGGATGCCGGGGTCGATCGCCGCAAGGCGGTCATAGAGCGAGAGATCGACCTTGTCGAGATTGACCGCCGAGGAAGGAGAAAGCGAGAATCCGAAGTCCATTACTTGAGTCCTTTCACGTACAGATAGACATTCAGTGCGGCACTGCGGGCCTCGGCCAGCGTCTCGGGAATCGTCTTCGCGCCCGTACAGGCTCCGGCAAAGAAGACGCCGGGACGGTCGGATTCGGTGATGGCACCGACATTGTCGCGGCTCCGGAAGAAGCCGTCGTCGTCGAGCGGCATCTGGACCGCCTGCGTAAAGGTCTGGTTGTCGGCATTGCAGACAATTCCGGCCATCAGGACCAGCAGGTCGAGCCGTACCCGGACCGGTTTGCCCGAAAGGGTATCCTCCGCCTTTACCTGCACCTGGCCGTCGATGGTCTCCGCCACTTCCGACACACGGCCGCGGATAAAGTGGATATTGTAATCCCGCTGGGCCTTGATATAGAAATCTTCATACTTCTTCCCGAAGAGACGGAGGTCCATGTAGAAGCAGTACACCTCCGCTTCAGGGAATTTTTCCTTCATCTCGATGGCCTGCTTGATGGCGGTGATGCAGCAGACCTTGGAGCACTGGCTGTTACCGGCCTTGATGTCACGGGAGCCCACGCAGTGGACGAATCCGATAGCCCTCGGGCTCTCCGGGACGCGGCTGTCGGCTTTACCGTTGAACCAGCCTTCGAGATCGCGGTTGGTAATCACATGATCATAGATGCCATAGCCGTATTCTTCCTTCCGCTCCGCGGGGAAAAGCGAGAATCCCGTCGCCAGGACAATGGCCCGGCAGGGATAGACTTTTCCGTTGGTAAGAACGAGGGAATAGCCCTTCCGGAGCGGATTGAGCGAAGAGATTTCGGCCCCGAGCTGGACATCCACATCTTCCAGGCCCTTCTCCAGGTCCTTGATAAGCTTGTCGGCATGGGACATGTCGGGGAAAAGGCGGTGCCAGGAAGCAACGTGGCCGCCCAGGGACTCGGAACGCTCGATGAGCACCGGTTCGAGACCCAGCGCCTTCAGCCTTACGGCCGTTTCCATGCCGGCGATGCCGCCGCCGACAACAGCGATATACTCTGCCATATTAACAACATTTAAGGACCGTCGGGAGGCCCGGTTTCTTCAGGGCTTTCTCGTCCAGGCCGTCGTATTTGCGGGCCGGATCATAGGCGATGCCCATCTTATCGAGAAGGGGCTCAGGGCCCACCTGGTGGATCTGGAGGCCGAGGTCCCAGGGGTCGACGCCGAGGACGAGGCCCGCGAGTTCTTCGTAGGTCAGGGCGGGAATGCCATGGCCGTCCTTTCCGTAAGTCTTTCCTTCCATCTCCGCTATGACATATTGCCAGCGGTCGAGGAAGAACGGACAGCCCGGGCAGTTGGTAATAATCGCATCCGGGTGATACGGCTCCATCGACTCGAATTTCTTGTGCGTATTGGATACGGAATAGCCGCGGTTAGCCTTTACCAGATACTGGCGGAAGCCGAAGCCGCAGCAGTGGCGCCGCTCGGGATAGTCGATCACTTCCCCGCCCCAGGCGTCCACCATTCCGCTCAGCACGCAGGGATATTCCGCGCCGCCGACACCCTTGTGGGGGAACATCTTGGAATAGTGGCAGCGGTTCACCAGTCTCTTTGTTCACCAGGCGGTATTTCGCCCTGGCGGCGATTTCGTTCCGGAGTTTATACACCAGATCGCTCGCATGGGCCACATACTTCGGGGTTTTGAATTCCCGGCGGCACGCCTTCCAGAGGTTTTCCCGGATCCGCGCTTCGAGCTCGGGGAATTCCCGCCAGGTCTCCAGGATCTCGGTGTAGTTGCCGAAGGAAGTGATGCAGGAGGTCACCAAGTTCTCGTAGCCGGCCTCCGTCATCAGGGCGAACTGCCGTGCGACGATGGTCATCGCGGTCTCCTGCGGGATGGTATCGGCGTGATATGCGATGCCGCCGCAGGTGGTATGGTGCTTGGTCTCGTAGATGTCCCGCCCGAGCAGGTCACGGCAGATCTTGAGGAAGTATTTCTCGCTGCCCGGGAAGAAGCTCTGGCGGATGCAGCTCCGCACGTAGAACCAATGATTATCAGGAATTTCCTTCTGATAATCCGACCAGATTTTCTGTTTACCCTGATAGATCATAGATTTTCGCTTTCGTTGTTGAAATGACCCCGGGAACAATGCTCGAAGGTATACTTGGCGTACTCTTCCATCGTCATGCCCATTTCTTCAGCCTTCTTCTTTGAAGCTTCCTCCACGAGGCGGATACGCTCGGTACCGCCGGTGACATCGAAGATGGCCTGAAGTTCGTCCAGGTCCTCCTGCGGGATCTTGCGGAGGGCGCCCTCGCCATCCTCCCCGTAATTCGCCCCGAGGCGGCCATAGACCTCCTCCTTGTTGTTGAGGACCCACTCGAAGATGGGACCCGACTCGGGATGATCTTCGTACTTATAGGTGGAAGGATGAACGCAGTAGCCCAGCTTGAGCACGTTGGAAGTGAGGACTTTGGTCAGCGGATAGAGCTGGCGGCCCTTCTCGGATTCGGTAAAATAACCAAGTTTCGTGGAGAGATTGCGGAGCGCCATGATGACGAGTCCCGCCCCGTTCTTGCGGGGGCAGCGGGTCACGCAGGACATGCATTCGCCGCAGTACCAGATGGTCTCGCTCCTCAGGAGGGCTTCGATCTCCTTGTCGTCCCGCCGCTGGACGGTGTCCACGATTTTGCGCGGATCGTATTTATAGAATTCCGCCGCCGGGCAGATGGCCGTGCAGGTCCCGCAGTTGATGCAGGTGTGCATGCCTTCCTTGAAGCGGTAATCTTCGCATAACAGGTCGTATAACTTTCCCATCCTTTAGGTTTTAGCACCCAAAGTTACAAATTAAAATCGGAGTTACAAAATCATTACAAAGCCGGCGCCTTGTCAGCGCATTTTCCACGCTTCGCCCACGCCTTGCCCACGCATCGCCTGCGCGTTGCCTGCGTCTTGCTCACGCCCTGCCTGTGCTTTGCCCACGTCGCGCGATGCAGAACAGCTTGATAATCAAAGCGTTATACAAAAGCCTCTACCCCATTTGGGGCAGAGGCTTTTACATAACTATCTAACACTCAGCTAGTTCCACATCGCAGAAAATCAGAAGTTTTGGAACGTCGTCCAGTTCGTATTCGCCTCTGCCGTGGCTTCTATGCCGTCCGGGAGATTCGCAAACAGGTCAAAGCCGGTCCACGTCTCGATCTGATTGACGGAAACGGTATAGTTCGCGTAGTTTGTACCGGAGGGATAAGCCTTGTGCTCGAACCAGAACCCGATGGCGGAGGCGGAGGTGATGGTGTTCCCGGATCGCTTGACCTTCAAGAGGGCCTTCCAATAATAATTGGGAACAGGAAGGCTGGAAGGGTTGGCGCTGCTGCTGGCCCCGGTCAGATACGATATGGTCTCGTTACCGCCCACCTTGCGGTATGTCGGGCCGGTAACCACATACACCGTGTCGGTGGATGACAGCAGGGCACGCGTAGCGTTTTCGAGCGAATTCCAGACACTCCCGTTGAATCCATTCTGGATCTGCGGCGTCTGGTTTGTCGAATAGTAAGTCTGCAGATTCATCGTGTCGTTGCTCTTCCTGTCCGCGTTGGGACACTGATGGCCACGGGCATATGTACCTGCATTATACATTTTTCCGTAAGCATTGTCAATGATATTAACCTGCTTGTTGTTGGCGATATTCGGATTATACCGCCATTTGCTGGTAGAGGCGCTTCCGCTTGTATGGGAAGATGTCAGGGGCCAGGCCACCCAGAGGGCGGCGTAGTATGTGTAATTATAATTGTAGGAATAGTTCCTGTTGGTCCCTAATGTGCTGCCGCTGCCGTAGAATTTGCCATAAAAATCTTCGCTCCCGGTCCTTGCCGGCAGTTCAAGCCAGATGGGCGCAGTCGTCGAAGTACCGCCCGAAGCACTCGTGACAAAAGATTTAACCTCGGACGCTACCCTTTCTTCATACTGACCGGTAGAGGCATTATACTCCAGGACGTAAGCCTTAAAGTAATAGGTCGTGGAGGCCTGAAGGGATGTCAACGTACACGAGAACGAGCCAGAAGAGGCATTGCTACCGTCGGTTGTCACGGTCTGATCGAGGTTGGAAATGGACGTACCCCAATAGAAGCCCGTCTCATAGACTCGCCCTGTCGCACCGGAATAAGAGCCATTCAGGGTTGCACCGGCAGGACCAATACCGGATGCGGGGGCTGTGGTCACCGTCGCCGTGGCTGCCCCTTGGGTATCTCCGGGATCAGGAATGCAGGGATCGCCCAACTTATAAAGTTGAATCGGTGATGTTTTAGACACATTCCCTGAAGCGACATAGCAAAAGCGAGGTTTAGTTATAGTGAGAGTAGATTCCGCTGAAATGTATCGCAAATAAGCATTCCCGGATGAAACGATATTTACCTCTCCTGAGTTATATGAAATGGAATTAATATAACTGATTGAGGAGCTATTATCAAGATAATTGTTACCACTTGTATTCCCGATAAAAAATCCCCTGTAGCTCTTAATTGTGTAGCTCCCGGATCCGGACCTTTCAATGGTAAATTGAGCAGTTTCCGTTGTAGAATTCTTAAGGACCTTATTATTAACAATACTAACGGAAATGCTGTTTTCCTTGTGCAGTTCAGATGTTTTTCCTCCATTGAATGCCAGAGACCCTGACTCGTAGACAATCAGATACTCTCCGCTCCAGTCCGTCATAGAGGAAGTAACCTTCTCATAATACTGCACTTTCCCCACCCGCGTCGCATTGGCCATATTGATGCCGAGCCTGTTGTGGGTGTTCCCGGCAAATTGGAGGTTGCAGGACGGGATGGAACGGGTGTAGGTGGCCTTGTCGGTCTTGAGCTCCACTTCGAGGCTTGTCATCGTGACGGGCAGGATCCCGATCCAGAAGGTAAGGTTGCTCCCGTCGAAGGAAAGGTTGTCACCCTTCACCGTCACACTGTTGGAGGGCTCTACCCCGTTGCCGATGGCTGGGGTAGTCAGGTCGAGAAGATACGATCCCGTCAGAGACGCGCCGCTTTGCGCCGTAAGGGTCACGCTCTCCACCGTCTCGTCGCTGCCCAGGTCCTTGATATTTCTCAAGGTAATCTCCCCGTGGGCCACCAGGCGCGTCCACATCAGGGGGATCGCCTCTGTCGGTTTGGAAGAATAGGTCCTGACAGACGTACCGGCAAGGAGATCCGATTTCGGATCAAAGGATGCTGCGGCCGGGGTCTGCTCCGTAGGAATGGTCGCCTTGACGACGCCCTCCGCCTCGAAGCCGGTACCGCAGGCCGAGCTGGGATATAGCGTGTAAAATTTATACGTCCCCTGTGTGTTTCCAGTAAAAGTTGTTGGTACAGAGAAATTCGCTGTCGGGCCACCCTCCGCCAGCGCCGTCGAGGCATATATCATGGCTGAAGAATAAGAAGCAGCATCCCCACTGGCACTCTGCCAGACATTGTTCACGGTGAAGCCCATCCGGATCATATCTCCCGCAGACCAAATAATCGTGCTGCCGGAGTGCTCTGTCTTCGTCTCCGGATCTTCCCCTTCGGAAGAAAACACAAAAGTCGTCACCTCGGGTTCCTCCACCTCAACCAGATCGGACGGGAAGAAACGATCCGTCAATTCCAAAGGTTCGTCCACCTGGCAGGCGGTCACAAACGCGGCCGCGGAGAGCAGTACGGATATCCTTGACTTAATACGCAATCTGTTGATCTTCATAACACACTTGATTAAACCTCCATAGGATCTCCTTCATCGTCATAATCTCCCGCGCCGGGCGTATTGGTCCCGACACAGACATCCGCCTCCGCGTCGAGGCGGACAATGGAGCACTCAGGGGAACGGTACTCCTCGTCCAAAAAATCGTATCTCATGCTTGCTTTCTCCGGGCCTTCTCTTAACCCAACTTACAAATTTAGTCAAAAAATCCGTTTCCTCCGCCGGATTCGGGAAAAACGAACGCAAAACAGGGTACTTCATGGAGCACCCTGTTAAATGTAGATATTTATAAATTCAGCTTTACGGCTGCGTACAAGGACGCAAGGTCAGCAGGACGACGCCGTGACCCGGGACGGTGGTTTCCCAGCGGTCTTTCGTGTCGATTGTATCGAGATCCTTCTGGCGCCACAGATCCCGGACGGTAAGCGTTCCTTCGATGCCGAGCGAGCGCGGCTTGAAGCCGAGTCTGAGCGGAGAAGTCGAAAGATTGAAGAGTCCGACAGCCACCGAGCCGTCTTCGAGCGGCTTGAGATAGATGGCGTGATTCTCATCCTTCTTTACCGCCATCCCCTGGATTCCCAGCGGGTCCTGGCTGACATCCAGCACTTCCGTGTTGGAGAGAAGTCCGACCGTGAAGGCGTCCATATCCGCCATGTCGCAGCCGATCAGCAGCGGCGAACTCAGAAGGGCCCACAGTGAAATGTGGGTATACTGCTCGTCGGCGGTGAGCCGTGTCGGGCGGACATTCGGGCCCCAGCCGACCTTCCCGACCACCAGCATATCCGCATCCGGCCAGTGTCCCGGACCGCAGTAGCGCGCCCAGGCCGCCTGCTTCTGGAAACCAATCGTGCTCATACTCACCCAGTTGTCCCGGATGTCATCCGTCGTCCGCCACGCCTGGCTCAGTTCCTCCCAGGAGGACGCCTGGGCATAGGGTGCCGCATTGGAGAGGCTCAGGACAATGTCCCGCCCCGTCGCCCGCAGCGCCTCCGCCATTTCGCGGGTATGAGGGACATCATTGGGATACCAGTCGTACTTGAGATAATCAACGCCCCATTCCGCCCACTGCTTCGCGTCGGCCGCAGCAAAGGAATACGGGCCGAAATACCGCACGCTGGTGCGGTCGGCACGGGAACGGTCGACTTTATAATAATCATCCACCAGCCCTTTACGGATGATTTCGTATGTCCCGTCAGCATAATCGGCTGAAGAACCGATATGGCCTGCATAGGTACCGACCCAGGGGCCGGAATAGATGCCGAACTTGAGGCCCATTGCGTGGATTTCGTCCGCAAGCGCCTGCATATCGGGGAATTTGCTGTTGGGCTGGATACCGTTGTACTTTCCGCCCCGGATACCCTGCCAGCCGTCGTCGATATTGATGTAAGTCCAGCCGCAGTCCGCAAGCCCGCTCGAGACCATCGCGCGGGCCGAGGCGAGCACCTTTTCCTGCGAGACGCTGTTGCCCCAGACATTCCAGGAGTTCCATCCCAGCGGGGGCGTCAGGCAGATCTTGTCGCCGATGACGATGCGGAGCTCCCGCTCGCCCTTGCCGAGGGCGTTCTCGGCCCGCAGCATCACCTTCCAGGTGCCTGCCTTCTTGACGGAACCGGTAATGATTCCGGTCTCCGGATCCAGTTTGAGTCCCTTCGGAAGGCCCTCGGCCGAGAATCGCATAGGTCGCTCCCCCGTCGCGGGAATCCTGTACAGGAAGGGCGCCTTCGGACGGACGCCGTACACCTTGGCGCCGTTGACTTTCGGGGTCTTCGGAGCCGGCGGCGTCAGGATGTACATCTCTCCAGAAGGAGCCGCATCCCGCACGGAGTCGAGCACACGCATCAACTCCGTCTCCATCACCTTGTATCCCGCCAGATTGGGATGGACGGCGTCTTTGCGGTATTCCTCTTTCATCGCGCCCTCTTCATCCTTCATCGCCGTGTGATAATCCACCAGCGGGATGCCGTTCTCGGCGGCGTAGGTCCGGATCATCGTATTGAGCGAATCGATCTGCGGGCGCGGGTCGCCCAGCCATTTCCGCCAGCCGATCTCGTGCGCGGGCAGAAGGGTGCAAAGTACCGGCTTGATGCCGTGCGCCTGCGCAAGTTCAACCATCGAGATGATGTTCTTATTCACATTCTTGAGTCGGATGAAGCCGTTGTTGCGAGCGATGTCATTGATACCGGCGAGGATGACCACATACTCCGGATCGAGCTCGATGACATCCGCCCGGAAACGGACCAGCATCTGCGCGGTCGTCTGCCCGCTGATGCCGCGTCCGACCAGCAGCCGGTGCCAGAGCCACGCTCCGTCCTGCTTAGCCCATCCGTCCGTGATCGAATCTCCCATCAGGACGGCGACGGGCCTGTTCTTCATCGGCCCGTTCTGGGCCTCATAGCGGTAAAATTTCGCCCAGTCCTTATCCTCGGGCTTCTGCTGGGCCCCTACGGCTATCGCCGTCAAAAGCAGCATCGCTGCCAGAAAGAATCTACGCATAAATGATAACTATTTGATTCCGCCCTGCGCGATGACTGTAAAAGGTGCAATAAACGTCAGTGCAACGACAACGGAGAGCAGATGTTTCATACGGATTCGTGGTCTAATATCGCAAATTTAGTTATTTTATCTGAATAGATTCCCGGAACAGGCCCGGGAATCCAGACAAATGCCAGCAGCAATGCGGCCCAATCCCATATTCTTTTCATCTCTACAAAAATTTGATAAACAGTTACTTAATTCCGCGTTTAGAAAGATTTTGAGCACCGGCTTCTCAATGGAGCGGTTCCGGAGGAGGCTGACTGGGAAAGGCTGAAATCTTCCTTGAGACCGTAGGAATCGAAAATGTAGGAAGCCGCAGGGACAGGACGGGGAGGGGGCGTGAGATACCATGAGCCGGGATTCATCTTGCCGCTGCGCGGTTTGAAATGCGGCCCGTACAGGTTGGAAAGGCTGCCGATACAGCGGACCTCAACCTCATGCCGGCCTTCCGGAAGCCGATCCGTGAGATCGAGCCGTCCCGGATGCGTCAGGATGACGCCTGCCTTCTTCCCGTCCACATACACCTCGCAGACAGTTCCCGTCCACGCTCCCAGCCGAAGGGTCCGCGCCCCGGACTCCGGAATGTCATATGTCTTCTTGTAGGAAACGCCCCACGCATAGAAAGGATAGCCCTGGGATGGCCAGTCTCCGAGGCCCATCCGGCACGCCGGAGCGATCTGCCATCCGTTTCCTTCATCGGGAATTACGCTGAAGTTTCCTGTAATGAAGGCGAACGATATCTCCGCATAGATGGACATCGGGCTTCGCTGAAGCGTCACGATATTCTCTCCGGGACGAACATATTCACCAATCAAATAAGCGGCATTCCGGGCATCGAGAGGATGCTCTCCCTCGATGGGAGATACACTGTGTCCATTGATGCTGACCTGCCACAAGTAGGGTTTCTCCGCCACCAGCTTCATACCGGTGCAGTCCGTTTCTTCCGCCACGCGGAAACGGTATGCAACGGTGATGTCTCCCGTGTGGAGCGTGTCGCACGAAATGATGTCCTCTCCGTACTGCACCCGTTTCTCCCAGGGATTGTCGAGGCCGAAATGCGCATAGAGCTCTTTGCAGGCCTCCGGAACATACAAGTCCTTTTCGGTCTTGCCGTCAACGGTCAGGTCGCAGAAAAGCAGCGTCAGGACATTGTCCTGCACGGGGGTAACGCTGAGCGGGGATTCCGCCTCCAGGACAGCGCCCTCCTCGGACGACACGCCTTCGTCGGGAATGGACCGGAAGGCTCCCCTCCTTGACGGCGCAAAATAAAGCAGATGACCCGCCGGAGGAATGTCATAGTCGAACTCCACGAACCCCGAGTCGCAGGCCGCCCCGCCCCGGCGGGAAACGGTCCCGCTGAATGTATCCAGGGACAGCAGACTCTCGCCGCGAAGGCGGATACTCCCCCGGGCATGTTCCGTCCGGGAACTGTTGGCGAGGAACAGCAGCTGGCCATCGGCATACTCCCGCCGCTGATGCTGCAGGTCTCCGCCATCCATCTGCAGGAATCGGATGTAGCCGTTGTCGAAGCCGGGCATTTCCTGCAAGACGGCGGGATTCTCCCACAAGGACTTGAGCCTGTCGCTCGGGAAGGCATCCTCCATCTCCGGCTCGCTCAAGGCGACAAGCTTTCCGCCGCCGGAGACGAACGGTTCCAGAAGAGCAGCCGTGGAGGCAAAGAGGTTCTCACACATTTCCGGGATAATCACGGTGGAATAGGCCCGCTCTCCCACGATCAGCTTACCGTCCTTTACCGAACCGTAATCCCGAAGGATCGTCTCCGACCCAAGGTCGAATTCGACCTGTTCCGCATTGAGCCGGGTCACCAGCGACTGGAAGTTCCCGGATATATCCGCCAGCGCCTGATGGTCATATCGATGGGTATAATACATCCAGAGCGTGGAATTCGGTTCCAGCAAAAGGACATCGTTTCTCTGCTCGCCCTGGCTCAGGACCAGCGACAGGCGGGCGAAATGGTCGTTGAGCACGCCATAATCCTCCCACCAGGGTGAATAGGGATAGAAATAGTCGGGATAGTCGAACTTCCGGACTCCTTCGATGGTGACCGGCGAGAAATGCTGGCACATAAAATTGACCCCGAGGGCGTATTCCCAGTCTCCCAGGCGTTTGAAGTCCTCAAACGTCTCATCCCATCCTCCACCGCCATAACTCTCGCAGAGGATGCGGGTCTGCCCGATCTGGTTGGCTACGCTGCGCACCTCCTTGACGGAGCGGACGTTGCCGAACTGGGCCCGGGGAGAAATGCTGTCGTACCGGTTGTAAAGCATATCAATTCCCGGCATCTGATGCCATGCATACATGGCCATATTGTCGGCGGAGCGCTTCATATTCGGCCATTCGTGCTCCCAATAGTGTCCGGTCCAGATGAGGCCACGTTCCCGGCAGTAGGCGTTCCACGGCTTCGACCAGTGTTCGACAAAGAGCCGGAGTTTCGTCGAGAGATGATGATAACGGACCTGCTTCCAGTTGCCGATCTCCTCCTTCAACATAGGGAGATGCGTCCTGAGGTCATAGCCCCAGTCCGATTCAAAGGCCTCGAAAAGTCCGGGCGTCCACCGCTGCCAATGGGGTTCATCGGTGAAAACACCCTTTATGGAGCCACCCAGATCCGCGCCGAAGCGCTGCTCGTAGCCGCGCATCGTAATGTCGATGAAATGCTCCGTCGTCCCGGGATACAGCAGGTCCACATACGGGAAACCGCCCAGCCAGCGCTGCGCCTCCGGTTTCTTCTCCTGGTAGAGGAAATACCGTCCGGGGGCATCCGTACGCGGTTCACCCGTAATGTCCACGAAGGACTCCCCTTCCTGCCGGAGACAGATGCTGTACGGAGACAGATCCTCGGGCAGGACTTCGGTAACGGTCGGAACGAGCTCTGTGGCATGATCGTACGACTCCGGCCACTCCGACTGCACGTGGCCGCCGGCAAATCCGCTGGGATAGGAATTCTCATCATATATCCAGACCTCCAGCCCCAGTTCCTTTCCTTTCTCCAGGCTATACCGCCAAAGGTCAAACCAGTCCTCGGAAAGATAGACGGTCTCCATACCGGGACGGGGATGGATGAAAACCCCGCCGAAACCCTGTTTCTTGAATTCCGGCAGCATCCGGTCCACATCCTCCCGGGTCACCTTCCCGTTCCATACCCAGAACGGAGCCGGCCGGAATTCCGCACCGGGTTCCTCGAAACGTCCGTAAACCTTGCGGAAGCTCTGCTCCCGCTCGAAAGAAGGGTCCGGCGCCGAACAGCATACGGCGACCGAGAACAAGGCAATGGCAATGGGTAAGAAATGCTTCAT
>CAMUZW010000059.1 GCA_947165305.1 uncultured Bacteroidales bacterium | reverse complement strand
CCGCAAGAAACAGAGCGAGATCGGTTATCTGCCCGTCGTCACGCCGCATATCGGCGGCAAGGAACTCTATGTGACCAGCGGCCACTATGCCAAGTACGGCAAGGATTCGTTCCAGCCCATCCATACCCCGCAGGAAGGCGAGGAATTCATGCTCAAACCGATGAACTGCCCGCACCACTGCGAGATCTACCGCAGCGCCCCGCGCTCCTACCGCGACCTGCCCCTCCGCTTCGCGGAATTCGGCACCGTCTACCGTTATGAGCAGAGCGGCGAGCTGCACGGACTGACGCGCGTCCGCGGATTCACCCAGGACGACGCCCACCTGTTCTGCCGTCCGGACCAGCTCCAGGAAGAATTCGAGAAGGTCATCGACCTCATCCTCTATGTCTTCAAGACGCTGAAGTTCGACAAATTCACGGCCCAGGTGTCGCTCCGCGACCCCAATAACCGCGAGAAATACATCGGCACCGACGAGAACTGGGAGCGGGCCGAGCAGGGCATCATCGATGCCGCCAAGGCCAAGGGCCTTCCGTATGTCGTCGAGACCGGCGAGGCCGCTTTCTACGGCCCGAAGCTCGACTTCATGGTCAAGGATGCGATCGGCCGCAGCTGGCAGCTCGGTACGATCCAGGTCGACTACAACCTCCCCGAGCGCTTCGATCTCGAGTACGTCGGCGCCGACGGCGAACGTCACCGTCCGGTGATGATCCACCGCGCTCCGTTCGGATCGCTGGAGCGTTTCGTGGCCGTTCTCCTCGAGCATACTTCGGGTCATCTGCCGCTCTGGCTCCACCCGGAACAGGTAAAAGTGCTGCCTGTGAGCGAAAAATATGCAGATTATGCAAAAAAAGTTTGTAAATTGCTAAATAATTGCGAAATTCGCACCTCCGTTGATGATCGCAACGAAACGCTCGGCAAACGGATCCGTGAAGTATCCCTTGTCCGCGTGCCGGTGCTGGTCATCGTCGGAGAAAAAGAAGTCGCGGAGAATACCGTCTCTGTGCGGCGCGATGGCGTCGACAGGGGCAGTATGACCATCGACGGGCTTGTTGAGTATATTAAGAATGAAATCCGGGACGAACTCTCGGAAGCATAAAATAAAAGTTAAATTTAAAATTAGGAGGATTCAGCTATCGCAGCACCTTTCAGACCCAAGAAACCTTCTTCGCCGAAACCCGCCCCGGGCACGCGTCCGATGATGCAGAAGAAGGATGACAACGAACTCCGGATCAATGAGGAGATTACCGCCCCTCAGGTTCGCCTTGTAGGAGAAAACATTCCCGAGCAGGGCATCTATCCGCTGGCAAAGGCCATGGCCATTGCCGATGAGCTCGAGCTCGATCTTGTCGAAATCAGCGCCAAGGCCGATCCTCCCGTGTGCAAGATTCTGGATTACCAGAAATATCTCTACCAGCAGCGCAAGAAAGCCAAAGAGATGAAGCAGAATGCCGCGAAGGTAGTGATCAAGGAAATCCGGTTCGGCCCCAACACCGACGAGCACGACTTCCAGTTCAAGCTCAAGCATGCGCAGGGCTTCCTGGAAGAAGGCTCCAAGGTCAAGGCCTCGATCTTCTTCCGCGGACGCTCGATCGTCTTCGCCGAGCAGGGCAAGAAGCAGCTCCTCCGGTTCGCCGTGGAGCTCGAAGAGTGGGGAAGGGCGGAGAACATGCCGGTCCTCGAAGGCAAACGGATGTCGATGATGATCGCGCCCGTCAAAAAGAAATAAAGCGTCTGTAGTGACGCAAAATGTATAATTATTAATTGTTTAACGAATGGCAAAGCAAAAAACCAACTCCGGTGCCAAAAAGCGCTTCACGCTTACCGGAACGGGAAAGATCAAGAGGAAACACGCTTACCACAGCCACATCCTCACCAAGAAGACCAAGAAGCAGAAGAGAAATCTCGACCACTTCGCCCTCATCGAGAAGGCGGATGTCGCAAGACTCAAGGAACTCCTGGTCCTGTAACAAAATGTTTAACTGGAACGCAGTCTGAAGCACCCGCAAACAGAATGGGTCACTGCCTCCAAAAATGTAAAATTTATGCCTAGATCAGTTAACTCAGTCGCCTCCAGGGCGCGCCGCAAGAAGATTCTCAAGCAGACTCGCGGCAATTTCCTGTCCCGCAGGAATGTTTGGACGGTAGCAAAGAACACCTACGAGAAAGGTCTCACCTATGCTTACCGTGACCGTAAAGCCAAGAAGAGAGAGTTCCGCTCCCTCTGGATTCAGCGTATCAACGCTGCCGCACGTCAGTACGGCCTCACTTATTCCCAGTTCATGGGTCGTCTCGCCAAGCAGAACATCGGCCTGAACCGCAAGGTTCTCGCTGACCTCGCGATGAACAATCCCGCCGCTTTCGAGGCTATCGTAAACTCTGTAAAATAGATTTGTCGTGAGCTGGAAGAATCTTGTCCGTAACAAGTGGTTAAGGATGTCCTTCTGGGCGATCCTCTACACGTTATGGGTCATCTGGCTCGGAAACTACTGGTGGCTCTTCGGCCTTGTCGTCATCTTCGACCTCCACATCACCAAGAAGGTGAAGTGGCTGTTCTGGAAGAAAGAGTACAAGGAAGGAGAGAAGCACAACGTATGGCTGGACTGGCTCGACGCCATCATCTTCGCCGTCGTCGTCGTGACGTTCATCAATATTTTCTTCCTCCAGGCGTTCAAGATTCCTTCCTCTTCGATGGAAAGCACCCTCTATACGGGCGACCATCTTTTTGTGAACAAGGTCACCTACGGGCCCCGCGTACCGCAGACTCCGCTTACCATTCCCTTCACACACAACGTGATTTTCGGGAAGGAGTCCTACTCGAAGCTCATCCAGAACGACTACAGGAGGCTCAGAGGCTTCCGGAACGTCGAGCGGGGAGACATCGTGGTATTCGGATTCCCGAATGGCGACACCGTTCTCAGAAAACGTCCGGCCGATGATTACTATGCGTGGGTCCGTGCCTCCGGCCGGCAGTTCGCAATCGATAATTTCGGCCCGGTCATCGTCCGCCCCGCAGACAAGAAAGACCATTACGTCAAGCGCTGCGTCGCCGTTGCCGGAGACACGCTCTCCGTACGGGACGGCTTCGTCTACATCAATTCCGAGCAGCAGACCATATGGCCCGGTGTCCAGCTGACTTACAAGGTCACGACCGACGGTCATACGATCAACCGCAGGATCCTCGACGAAATGGGCATCAACATGAAGGAGCTGTATTACGACGCCGCACTCCCGGGCTATCCCCGGATGCCGCTGACCGAATCGATGCTCCAGCGTGTCAAAGAGCTTTCCAACATCGTTGAAATCACGCCGAACCTGGATATCTACCCTCCGGATCCGCCGGATGCGGATTGCGACCTGTTCCCCTTCACCGGCGAGACCGGCTGGACCCGGGACAATTTCGGTCCGCTCTGGATTCCCGCGAAAGGCGCTACCGTGGCGCTGGATATGGATTCGCTCCCGTTCTACGAGCGTATCATCCGCGACTACGAGCACCACACGCTGGATGTCGAAGAAGGTCAGATTATCATCGACGGCGAGCTCGCAGACAGCTATACATTCTCCCAGGACTACTACTTCATGATGGGCGACAACCGCCACAACTCCCTGGATTCCAGGTACTGGGGATTCGTCCCCGAGGACCACGTGGTCGGGAAGCCGCTCTTCATCTGGCTGTCCACGGACGGGAACCGCAGTTTCCCGAAGAATATACGGTGGCGCAGATTCTTTAAATTTGTTTAGCGATGCACTTGCATTTCAGCGAATTTTAAGCGATATTTGCAACCCCGTAAAAAATTATGAATCAATAAAAAGTTAAAGATATGTCAAAGGTTTGTCAAGTAACCGGAAGAAAGCGGATGATCGGCAACAACGTCGCCCACTCCAAGCTCCGCACCAAACGCACTTTCGACCTCAATCTGAAGACCAAGAAGTTCTGGTCCGAGGCCGAGCAGCGTTACATTACCCTCAAAGTTTCCTGCAAAGGAATGCGCATCATTGAGAAGAATGGCCTCGACGCCGTCCTCAAGGACGCCCAGAAGAAAGGATACGTTAACCTTGTTTAATCATTTGAATTATGGCAAAGAAAGCTAAAGGAAACAGGGTGCAGGTCATCCTGGAGTGCACCGAGCAGAAAGAGAGCGGTGTGCCGGGAATGTCCAGGTACATTACCACCAAGAACAAAAAGAACACCCCCGAGCGTCTTGAGAGGAAGAAATACAATCCTTACCTCCACAAGGTGACGGTTCATCGTGAAATCAAATAAGGAGGATAAACTATGGCAAAGAAAGCAGTTGCAACCTTCGCGGCAAAGGCCGGTGCCAAGCACATGGTCAAGTGCATCCGCATGGAGAAATCCCCCAAGACCGGCGCCTACGTTTTCGTGGAGCAGTTCGTCGAGGAAGGCGGGGAGAAAGCATTCTTCGAGAAGAAGTAATTTTTGCATTTCCCTGCAACGGATCGACTGCGGATTGCATCTTTACTATGAAAATGCAATCCGTTATGAAAAAACAGATTTTGTTTATCATCGCGGCCGCAGCCGCGATGATTTTTGTTTCTTGTGACAGGGCGGAGCTGGAAGCCCGCAGGAACCCTTACAAGGCGCTGAACCTCACGACCAAGTCGGCCGAGTTCGTCGGCAAAGGGAACAGCACGTTCACGTTTGAATTCATCGACCGCGTCAATTCCGCCGCGGGCGGCAGCTATTTTGTCTCGCCGTTGAGCCTTCAGTTCCTGCTGGGGATGACCTTGAACGGGGCGCAGGGCGAGACGGCCGGCGAAATCTGTGATGTCCTCGGATATGGGGCGGGGGAGACAGACGCTGTGAACGACTATGCCCAGGAAATGCTCAAACAGCTGCCGGGGCTGGACAAGAAGACGAAACTGACCATTGCGAATGCCATCTTCGCCGACAAGGCTTACCCTCTGCTTCCTACGTATGAGAGCGCCTTGCAGCAGCATTATGCCGCCGAGGTGGAGAACCTGGATTTCTCTGATGGCCCCGCCACCCTGAAGCGCATCAACGACTGGTGCTCGAACAACACCAACGGCCTCTTCAAGAATATCCTCGACAAGGTGGATCCGGAGGTGCAGGCCTATCTTCTGAATGCGATGTATTTCAAGAGCCAGTGGGCGGAGAAGTTTGAGAAGAAGAATACCTCCGCGAAGGATTTCTATAACGGCACCTGTGAGCCGATACCGGTCCAGATGATGAAGCAGGTGAAGAAATTCGACTATTCGGAGAACGAATCCTTCCAGGCGGTCCGGCTTCCTTATGGCAACGGTGCCTACTCGATGGTCGTTCTTCTCCCCATGGCCGGACGCTCGGATAAGGATATCACGGCCTTTCTCAAGCAGACGGACTGGAATGTCTTCTTGCGGCAGATGGACCTCCGCGAAGTGGACCTTTGGCTCCCGAAGTTCGAGACGACCTATCATATCGACCTCGAGGAGATGCTCGCTGCGATGGGGATGCCGCTTGCGTTCAATCCGGCGGCGGCCGATTTCGGCGCGATGGCCCAGCCTTCTCCTTACCTCAGCGCGGTGACCCAGGATGCCATCGTCAAAGTCGATGAAGAAGGCACCGAGGCCGCCGTCGTCTCCAAGGCGCACTTCGGAAAGGCGACCGCCGCACCCTTCGACCGAGCTGTCTTCCACGCCGACCATCCCTTCCTTTACCTTATCGTGGAGAAATCCACCGGCGCCATCCTCTTCGCCGGGCGGTATACCGGGCAATAGCCGGGAACTCCCGCGCGGCTGCGTGGTTTGCGCGATGCGTAAAGGAGTGACTATTAGTACTTTATCAAAAAGCCTCTGCCCGTTTTGCGGTAGAGGCTTTTATGCATCATGCTGATTATGAGCGATTTGCGCATCGCGCTTCGTTGGGGTGACTTCGGTCAACAGTCCTGTCCTTTATGCTGAGCAGAGGTATATGGGAGGGCGCCGGGAGAAGACTTGTCGGACATGTTATTTATTTTTGACGCGACCATGCCGGAGGGTGAGTAATGCACGTTGATGTGAATGCCTCTTGTATGCTGTGACTCTCATACGGATAGGGGCCAGTTGTTTTTGTGGCGGAATTTGATTAAATTTGTCGGATATTATATCGCGCTATGGGATTATTCGACAAAGGGTTCAAGAAGACGAATCAGAGTTTCTTCCAGAAGCTCTCGAGGGCCATCGTAGGGCGTTCCCGCGTGGATGACGATGTGCTGGATGCTATCGAGGAGGCGCTGATCGGCTCGGATATGGGCGTGGATACGACCCTGAAGCTGATCGAGAACCTCGAGGACCGCGTGGAGCGGGACAAATACATGTCTCTCGATGAGCTCGTCGATATCCTGCGGGACGAGATCGCCAAGCTGCTGAAAGTCAGCGAGGAGGATGCGCCCGTAGAACCGTTTGATTTCTCGAAGAAGCCTTACGTGATCCTGGTCGTGGGCGTCAACGGGGTGGGGAAGACCACCACTATCGGCAAACTCGCCTCGATGCTCCGTGCCCAGGGGAAGAAGGTTGTCATCGGCGCCGCGGATACGTTCCGGGCCGCCGCCGTGGAGCAGCTCTGCATCTGGGCAGAAAGGGCCGGCGTGGACATCGTCAAGCAGGCGATGGGTTCCGATCCGGCTTCCGTGGCGTATGACAGCGTCAAGTCCGCCGTGGCAAAGGGCGCCGATGTCGTGTTGATCGACACGGCCGGCCGGCTTCACAACCGCATCGACCTGATGAACGAACTCACCAAGATCCGCAACGTCATCCGCAAGGTGGTCCCGGGCGGGCCGCACGAGGTGCTGCTGGTGCTGGACGGCTCTACAGGCCAGAATGCCTTCGTCCAGGCGCGTGAATTCTCCCGGGCGACGGAGGTCACGGCCCTGGCCGTTACCAAGCTGGACGGCTCCGCCAAGGGCGGCGTGGTGGTCGGGATCGTAGACCAGTTCAAGATTCCGGTGAAGTTCATCGGCATCGGCGAGGGCGTGGATGACCTGAAGGTGTTTGACAAGAGGGAGTTTGTGCAGTCGCTCTTTAACAAGGAAGATATAAAAAGTTAACATATGAAAGTTTCTTACAATTGGCTCAAGGAGTATCTGGAGTGTGATCTGACGCCGCAGGAAGTGGCGGATGCGATGACTTCGATCGGTATCGAGGTCGACAGTGTCGAGGAGCAGGAAGAGATTCCCGGTGGACTCGCCGGGGTGGTTGTTGCAAAGGTGCTGGAATGCGAAGCGCATCCGGATTCGGACCATCTGCACATCACCAAGGTGGATGACGGGACGGGAGAGCCCCTCACCGTCGTCTGCGGCGCGCCCAATGTGGCGGCGGGCCAGAAAGTGCTCTTCGCCCGCATCGGCACCGTACTGCCGGGCGACTTCAAGATCAAGAAGTCCAAGATCCGCGGCGTGGAGTCGCTGGGCATGATCTGCGCGGAGGACGAGCTCGGCATCGGCGCGAGCCACGCCGGCATCATGGTGCTCCCGGAAGATGCCGTTATCGGAACGCCGGCCAAGGAATATCTGCATCTCAAGACCGAGGCGGTCATCGAATACGAGATCACGGCCAATCGCGTGGATGCGGCTTCGCACATCGGCGTCGCCCGCGACCTGTACGGGTATCTCCAGTCGAAGGATATTCCCTGTAAAATCCACTATCCGGAGGCCCTGGAGACAGTAGAGGGCCCCGGCAAGGAGATTCCTGTCGAAGTGCTCGACAGCGAGGGCGCGCCCCGTTACACGGGCATTACCATCCGCGGGGTCAAGGTCGGTCCTTCCCCGGAATGGCTGCAGAAGAAACTGCTTTCCATCGGGCACAATCCCATCAACAACATCGTCGACATCTCCAATTTCATCCTCTTCGAGCTCGGGCAGCCGCTCCATACCTTCGACGCCGCGAAGATCTCGGGCGGCAAGGTGGTGGTGCGCCGCGCCTTCCCCGGGGAGAAACTCAAGACGCTGGACGGCATCGAGCGTACGCTCAATCCGTTCGATATGGTCATCGCCGATGCCGAGAAGGCGATGTGCATCGCGGGTGTCTTCGGCGGCGCGGATTCCGGCGTGACGGAAGAGACGGCGGACGTCTTCATCGAGGGTGCCTACTTCGACCCCGCATCCATCCGCAAGACCTCCAAGGCGCATACCCTGCAGACCGACGCTTCGTTCCGCTACGAGCGCGGGTGCGATCCCGCCATTGCCGCATTCGCCGGAAGGCGGGCTGCGAAACTCATCCTGGAGCTCGCAGGCGGCCATATCGAAGGCAAGATGGTGGAGGTGTATCCGAAGCCGATCGAACGCTGCAAGATTGACCTCGACTACGACCGCATCGAGCGCTTCATCGGCAAGAAGATCGGTTACGATACGATTGAGAAGATCCTTCGCGGACTCAACTACGAGTTCGTCGAAAAGCGAGTCGGCGGCGCCCTTGTGGCCGCTCCGACCTATATGATCGATGTGACGCGCGAGTGCGATGTGGTGGAGGAAATCCTCCGCATCTACGGCTACAACAACATCGAGCTGCCCGGGCACCTCAAGATGTCGGTCGGCGCGACCCCGACGCCCGAACCGGAGGCCCTCCGCAACAACATCTCTAACATGCTCGCCGCCAACGGCTTCGTGGAGATGATGAACAACTCGCTGACGAAGGAAGACTATTACAAGACCCTGACGACCTTCCCGGCCGACCACTGCGTCCACATCGTCAATCCGCTCAGCAGCGACCTCAACGTGATGCGCCAGACCCTCATCCTGAGCGGCCTGGAAGTCGTCGCATACAATATCAACCGCCAGATTACGTCGATGAAGCTCTTTGAGTACGGCTCCGTCTATCAGCGGCTGCCCGAGAAGGACGGTACGACGCTGGAGGGCTATGAGGAGCATCAGAACTTCGGCCTCTTCATCACCGGAACGACGGACAAACTCTGGCGGAATCCCGCCGCGAAGAGCGATTTCTTCCAGCTCAAGGGCTATGTCGAGCTGCTCCTCGCCCGGTACCGGATCGACGCCTCGCAGCTCTTTACCGCCGCTGCACCCCAGGACATTTTCGCCGAAGGCCTGGTCTATACGCTGCCCGGACAGGGCACCGTCCTGGCGACCCTCGGCACCGTTTCCCCGGCCCTGCTGAAGCGCTTCGGCATCCGGCAGAGCGTCTATGCGGCCGAGATCAACTGGCAGGTGCTCTTCAAGCTCATCAAACGCGACAAATTCTCCTTCACGGAGCTGCCGCGCTTCCCGGAGGTCCGGCGCGACCTGGCGCTGCTGCTCGATGAGGAAGTCAGATACGAAGACCTCCGCAAGGCGGCCTTCAAGGCGGGCAAGAAGCTGATCAAGAACGTCTCTCTGTTTGATGTCTACCGCGGCGACAAGATTCCCGCAGGCAAGAAGCAGTATGCAATGAATTTCGTCCTGCAGGATCCCGATCGTACGCTCACGGACACCGATGTCGAGGGCGTGATGGGGCGCGTGCTTGCTTCGTTCGAGAACGCATTCGGAGCCAAACTCAGATAATGAAAAGATCCACCCTGCATATCCTGCTGGCAGTTTTCGCCGCCTTGCTGCTCCTGGGAGCCTGCTCCCGGGCGCGGGTGATTCCGCGGAGCAAGATGGTCGACATCTATGCGGATATGTTCATGGCGGACCAATGGATCAAAAGCGATTATAAATACCGCCGGATGGCGGATACTTCGCTCCTGTACGAGCCCATCCTGGAGTCCTACGGCTATACGACGGACGACTATCTCAAGAGCGTCAGGAAGTATATGAAGGACCCGGAACGGTTCTCGCGCATCCTGAAACGCTCGGCGAAGAAACTCGAGCGGGAACTGAACCAGCTGACCAAAAAGATGGACAAGGTGCGCTTCGCGGCGACGTCCCGGAGCGAAATCATGGCCTGGATGCAGGAGGTAATCGCCCATCAGGTACTGGATTCCCTGGTATTCTCCTCCTTCGTCAAGGAGCCGTCCGACACGTCCTGGGACGGCGTCAGGATGGTCATCGACTCTTCCTGGCGGGTGCAGGCGGATTCCCTGGCCAGGGCCGATTCGCTTGCAAGGGCGGACTCGCTGGCGAAAGCCGATTCGCTCGCGAAGGCCGACTCGCTTGCACGCGCCGATTCCGTTTCGAAGGCGAAGCCTCCTGTGATAGAAACCGTCAAGAAGGCCGTCGAGCCTGAGAAGCCGCTTCTGAAGGCGGAGCCCCTGAGGCAGCGTCAGCCGTCGGATCGCAGGCTGGAACGGACGCCGGTCAAAAAAGCCGACCTGGGAGATATCTGATATGAAAAGGATTGCAGCAGAGTATCTTTATACCTTGGAAGGGGATGCCCCGGTCCGGAACGGGTACGTCGAATTTGACGAGGACGGGACCGTCCTGGCGACCGGAGTCACGGAAGATCCTTCCGCCGAGGCGGAATTCTTCCGGGGGGCGGTCGTCCCGGGCTTTGTCAATACGCACTGCCATGTGGAGCTCTCTTCGATGAAGGGGCTCTTCCGGAAGGGGAGCGGCATGGCGGGCTTCATCGACCAGATCAACGCCCTGCGCGACACCAAGTCCCGGGAGGAAAAGATCGCCGATATCCGTTTCTGGATGGATAAGATGTACGCGGACGGCGTCAGCGCCATGGCGGATATCAGCAACTGCGCCGATTCCTTCGCCATCAAGGCGGCGCATCCGATGTATACGCGGTCGTTCCTGGAGGTGTTCGGCACCGAGCCGGAAGACTGCGACGCCGTGATGGATTCCGTACGGAGGTTGAAGGAGCTGGCGGACAGCTTCGGGCTGGATGCCGCTCCGACGCCGCACGCCTGCTATACGATGAGCCCGGAGCTCATGACGGCGGCCAGCCGCGAAGGGCTCCGTTCCGGCTTCCTGTCCTTCCACAGTGAGGAATCCGATGAGGAGGAGCAGATGCTAAGGACGGGCTCCGGACCGATGTGGGACAACCGCAAGGCGGCCGGCATGTCGACGCCGCCCGTGACGGGGAAGTCTTCGCTGCTGTATTTCCTCGACCGGCTGCAGGCGGCGCATCCCGCTCCGTTTGACGAGCATATCCTGCTGGTGCATGAGGTCTGTATGGACCGGGAGGGCATCGATGCGGTCAAGGCCGTGATGCGGCATCCTTTTGTCGCCCTCTGTCCGCTCTCCAACCTGTTTATCCACAATGTGTTGCCACCTGTCAGGCTGATGATGGAAGGGGGGCTGAAGTTGACCGTGGGGACGGATTCCCTCTCGAGCAACGATACGCTTGACATGCTCAAGGAATTGTTCTGCCTGCAGGAGAATTTCCCGTTCCTGGACCTGCAGACGCTGCTGGTCTGGGCATGCCGCAACGGCGCGGAATTCCTCGGCAAAGAAGGCAGTATGGGAAGCATCGCGCCCGGGAAAAAACCGGGACTGGTACATATTTCGTCGCTTTCTCCGTCGGGCGTTTTGACGACGGGAAGCGTCTCCAAACGCCTTGTATAGAGTATGATGCGGGAAGACACCGTTTTCGGGCCGATCCGGAGCCGCCGGCTGGGATCCTCTCTCGGAGTAAATCTCTTGCCCCGTAACGGAAAATTGTGTAACTTTGACTGCATCTATTGCGAATGCGGATGGAACAAAGACGGGCTCGACGACCGCATACTCCCGGATGTCCGGGAAGTTGAGGAGGCATTGAAGGCCAGGCTGACCTTCTGCCGGGAGCAGGGGATCGCCATCGATTCCGTCACGTTCTCCGGAGACGGGGAACCGACGCTTCATCCGGATTTCGCGGAGATCATTGACAGGACGCTGGCACTCAGGGATGCACTTTGCCCGGAAGCCCGGGTCTCGGTGCTCTCGAATGCGACGCGAATCGGCCGCGAGGATGTTTTCCGCGCGCTCCGGAAGGTGGATAATCCGATTCTCAAGATCGATGCCCCTTCGGATGCGCTGGCTGCCCGGATCAACCGGCCCGCGGGGACGTACCATGTGGCGGATGTCGTGGCGGCGATGGAACGCTTTGAAGGGGCCTTCATCCTTCAGACGATGTTCCTGAGGGCACCGGGCTTCGATTCGTCTTCGCCGGAGGTGTTGCTGCCCTGGATGGAGATCGTGCGGAAGGTGCATCCGCGGGAGGTGATGGTCTATACGCTCGACCGTCCGGCCCCGGCGGAAGGGCTTGAAAAAATGACGGCACAGGAGATGTCCGTGTTGGTGGAGCCGCTCGTCCGCGAGGGCTTCAGGATACAGATCAGAGGATAATTTTTTTATACAAACGATATGGCAAAATTAATAGAAAAGTATGGATACGCGCCTGACAAGGACGCTATCGCGCACAATGTAGAACTGATTGCGGCCAACCTCGAGAAGGTGGTCACGCCCGACATTCTCAAGGCGTGCTTCTCGTTGATGGATCTGACTACGCTCAGCACGACGGACACTGTCAGTTCGGTCAGCAAACTGGTCGGCAAGGTCAACGCCTTCGCCGCACAGTATCCGGATTATCCTCTTCCCGCCTCGGTATGCGTCTATCCCAATCTCGCTTCCGTGGTGAAAGAGCAGAAGGCGGACCCTGACCTGCATGTGACCGCGGTCAGCAGCTGCTTCCCGACGGCACAGTCGTTCCTGGAGGTCAAGATCAAGGAGTGCGAGATGGCCGTTGCGGCGGGTGCGGACGAGATCGACATCGTCCTTGCCCTCAACAAGTTCCTGGGTGGGGACATCGAAGGCGCCGGTGCCGAGATCGCCGCGATGAAGGCCGCCATTGACGCGGCTGCCGCTCCGCTCGGGAAGAAGGTCGTCCTGAAGGTCATCCTGGAGACCGGCCTGCTTGTCACGCCCGAACTGATCGCCGAAGCCTCCTTCCTCGCGATGGAGAACGGCGCCGATTTCATCAAGACTTCGACCGGCAAGGTTGAGGTCAATGCCACGCCGATGTCGGCCTATATCATGTGCGAGTGTATCCGTCTCTTCTACGAGAAGACCAGCCGCAAGGTCGGATTCAAGGCCGCGGGCGGAATTTCTTCCGCACTCGATGCTGTCGGCTATTGGTCGATCGTATCGACCCTCCTGGGCAAGGAATGGCTCCAGAAATCGCTGTTCCGCTTTGGTGTGAGCCGTCTTGCGAACGCGCTCCTCAGTGAAATCGAGCAGAAGACCGTGACCTGGTTCTAGGTAAAATTTCCTACCCTCGCAAGCCATTTCACCCGCATTCTACGTAGGTAGGATGCGGGTTTTTGCAAATAGCCGTCAGTTTTTTCCACTAACGGCTATTCTGCCGTATTTTTGCCGGTGAAATATAAACAATGTTGAGCTATGAAAAACATTTGTAAAGTTTTTTTGCCGGTCCTGATGCTGCTTTCCTGCAGCAAGACCCCTGCCGATTCTGTTTCCATCCCCGACCAGAGCCCTGACGGGGAAGTGTCTCACGAGATGATTGTCCTGGGCGAGAAGATGGAAGATCCATATGCCGTCGAAAATGTCCGGCGCGCCTACACGATGCTCTATCCGACCAAATCCGCGCGCAATGACGTGCGCCCGACCGACCTGTATGTCCGTTTCCTGCCCGAGAATGAGGCGCAGTACCAGGCCCTTGTCGCGACGGGAATCTATATCCTCGACCATCCGGTGGATTACCGGATTCTCAAAGAGGGGGATTATTACCAGGATCCCGCCGTCGCCGAGGATGCCATCACCTGGCAGTATGCCGTCGTAAGCAAGGATTTCGCCTTCCCGGAGGGAATCCGGTATGAACTTCTGGACGAATGCTACCTGGCGGAGCACGACCCTGCCACGCGGGCGCCCGGCTGCGACGTGGACTGGGATGCCGTCGAACGGGCGGCCTATGAGATTACCGGCAATGCGGATCTGCTGCTGCCCGCTACCAAGGCCGACGGAACGCCCGTGACCGGTACCCCGACGGGGCGGATTACGATCATCGACAAGGATTATGCGGGCGGAAAGCCGTTCGGCGTGGCGGGCGTGATGGTGTCCTGCAACTCATTCGTCAAGTTTACCCATGCCTACACCGACCGGGACGGCTACTATACGATGCCGAAATCCTTCAAGGCCAATCCCCGGTAC
>CAMUZW010000058.1 GCA_947165305.1 uncultured Bacteroidales bacterium | reverse complement strand
TCATCCGGATCGAGGGAATCAGCGCCGGCGGCCGTCCTTTTTCACGGCATTGCATTGTCAGTCCTTAAGGATGCAGCGCCCTCACCGCGGCTTCCAGTTGCCTGTCTTCGCCGCGGGCAACGCCGGCCGGGTCGTTGTAGACCAGGATATCCGGCTCCAGCTGGAGATTCTCCAGATAACGGCCGTTGGAAACGCTCCAGGAGCCGATCTGCGGAATGCCGAAAATCAAGGTCGGATCGACCTGGGTCTCCCACCACACCGAAGTTGCAGTGCCCGGAACCGGCGCGCCGATGATCTTGCCGGTGCCTAGGGCCCGGTACACGTACGGGAATCCGCAGGCATCCGAATAATTGTCTTCGCAGACCAGCACACAGGACGGCTTAATCCACTTGTCGTAAGGTTCGGGGGCCATATAGACGTCCCGGGGCTTACGCTCCGTGTAGAGCTTGCCGTCGAGGAAGGTCGCCAGGTCGTTGTGGAGCCAGCCGCCGCCGTTGTGGCGCGTATCCACGATGAGGGCATCGCAGTTGCGGTATTTGCCCAGGGCGCGGGAATACACCTCCCGGAACGACGGGGAATTCATCCCTTTCACGTGCACGTAGCCAATCTTGCCGCCGGAAAGTTCCTCGACTTTCTTCTCGTTGAGGCGGACCCAGCGCTGATAAAGGGCGTCGCTGTCGGAGCGGTCCGGCGTGAGCAGCACATTCTTCTCCTTGCCGCCGGTCTTGACCTTCAGGCCGATCCGCTTCCCGGCCGTGCGGGCCAGGGCGCGGTACCACAGTTCACCGGAGGGAATGTCCTTCCCGTCTACGGACAGGATGATATCCCCTTCCTTGACGCCGGGAAGATGCTGAGCCAGCAGGCTGCCAGGCAGCAATTCCTTGATCCTGAGACCTTCACCGGCATAAGCGTCGTCAAAGAGGACGCCGAGATGGCCGACGTTGCCGCTGAGCCCGTGGCGGTAGCGGCCGCCCGTGTGGGAGCCGTTGAGCTCGCCGAGCATCTCGCTGAGCAGTTCGCGGAAGGCAAAGTTATCCGTGATATAGGGCAGGAACTGGCGGTAATTCTCGCCGACGGCGGCCCAGTCCACCCCGTGCATGCCCGGGTCGTACCATTTCTCCTTCACCTGGCGCCAGCAGTGCTCGAAAATGTAGGCGCGTTCCTTGTCGGGGAAATATTCGAATTCTCCGCTGAAATTGACCGGTTTGGTACTGAAATCCTTCAGGTCCACCTTCGAAATCTTGCCGCTCTCTGCCACGAAGAGGCTCTTCCCGTCGGGAGACGGGACGAAGCGTCCGCTGAATTTCTTCTTGAGCACCTTTACGGAGCCGTCCTTGCGGTTCAGGCACACCAGGTCGCGGCTCTTTTCGAGCTGAACGGTGTAGTAGAGTTTGTCTCCCTCAGGACTGAGCCAATAGTCTCCGATCCGGCCCGAAACAGGTGTGAGGCGGACAATCCGGTCGCGGCGGCCATCCAGAAGAAGCTTGACTTTATCCGCCTTTTCGACTTTGCTGGAATCCTTCCCGGCCGTGTCTTTTTTGGCGGTCTTTTTCTCATCCGTGAGCAGTTTCTCGATGCTGTCGAGGTCCTTGCCGCGGGTAAATTTCATATAGGCCTCCTCATCGAAGAACATCGCATAGATGTCGCCCTCTGCGCCCCAGCTTCCATGACTCCGGTAACCGGCCTTGTCGCTCTCCCAGGTCATCGCTTTGCCGCCGAGCGCCCATTTGAAGCCGCCGTCGCTGTATCCGCTCTCGGTGAGGTCGGTCAGTTCGCCGGAGGCCACATCGATCAGCGCGACGTCATCGTTGTACATCCTTCCGCCGCCCTGATAGTTGGCCAGGATATACTTGCTGTCGGGACTCCACTCGAAGTCGAGGTCGCCGTCGCTGTAGGAATAGTTGACGCCTTCCTCCAGCAGCACTTTCTCCTTGCCGCCGGAAGCCGGCTGGATGACGATGGCGGTGCGGTTGCGGAGATAACCGATCCATTTGCCGTCCGGAGAGACGGAAGGCTGGAAGCAGACCTGGCCTTCGGGGGTGATCCGCTCTTCCTTGATCTTGCCGGCAAACGTGAACAATTTGTCGCTCTTGTCGGCGATGGTGGCCTTGTAGACGGCCCATTCGCCGTCCCGCTCGCTGTCGTAGTAGAGCGTCCGGCCGTCCTTGCCGAAGGCGACGGTGCGCTCCTGGCCGGGCGTATCGGTAATCCGCTTGGTATCACTTGTCTCCAGCGGCGTGACATAGACGTCTCCGCGGGACACGACGGCTACTTCCTTCCCGCCCGGGGAGGCTGCGAAGCCGGAGATACCGGACGAAGTGACCTTGTAGGTGTGTTCTTTCAGGTTGGAGTCCTTCTCGACGGTAATCAGGACCTTCTGCGGAGAACCGCCCTCGCGGAGGGTATAGAGGTCGCCGTTCCAGGAGAAACAGAGCGTCCCCTCGCCGGAGATGCTCAGGTAGCGGACCGGATTGCCTTTGAAGGAGGTGATCCGCTGCGGGGTGCCGCCCGAGAGAGCAGCCTTCCAGATATTGCTGTCACCGGCCCAGCCGTTGACTTCGACCGGCGTTTCGCTCCGCTCGCTCAAGTAGTAGAAGGCATTGCCGCCGGGCGCGAAGACCGGGCAGCGGTCCTCGCCGATGAAGTCGCTGAGTTTGGTAAATACACCGCCTTCGACCTTCCAGATGTCACGGGTGACGGCTGAAGTATGGTGCTTGCGCCAGGGGTCCTCATACCCTTTGACATCCTCATAGAGCAGGGTTCCGGCCGCATTGACACTCACAGCACCGGCTTCCAGGGACAGTTCGGGCGTGGGATTGAGGAGCTTCTCCGCCGCCAGGGCCTCTGCAAGCGGAAGGCTGTAGAGGCGGGCGTCGCCCGGGAATGCGGACGATGCGGGGTCGTCCTGATAATAGGCGCTGTAATAAATCCTTCCGGCCGGGGAGACGGCCAGCGGATTCTCGGCGCCGCCGAAATCGGTCAGCCTTTTGGGCTTGCCGCCCGTCACGGGGACGGCCCAGATGTCCTTCTGGCCTTCCCGGTAGGAGGCGAATACGACCGTCTTGCCGTCGGGGCTCCAGAGGGGTTCGGTGTCGTGGGCCGGATTGGTCGTGAGCTGCCGGGCCGCACCGCCGGTCACGGGAACGAGGAAGATGTCGCCCTGGTACACGAAGGCGATGGTCTTCCCGTCGGGGGAAATGGCATTCTGCCGCAGCCACCGCGGGGTCTCCGCCGCCGTCAGGCACAAAGCCAGCAGGGCGGCAACAATTGTTACGATCGTTTTTTTCATATCTGCATTCTTTATTTAGCAATACATGGCGCCGTTGACCGGGATGACCTGGCCGCTGACATAGGAGGACAGGTCGGAGGCAAGAAAGAGGGCCACCTTGGCGACTTCCTCCACCGTACCGCCGCGGCGGAGCGGGATCTGCTTGACGAATTCTTCCCGGAGGGATTCCGGCAGGGCGTTTGTCATCTCCGTAATGATGTAGCCCGGGGCGATGGAATTGGCCCGGATGCCCCGGGAGCCCATTTCCTTGGCCACGGACTTGGCCATCGCGATAAGGCCCGCCTTGGTGGCGGAATAGTTGACCTGGCCGGGATTGCCGGTCTGGCCGGCGATGGAGGCCATGTTGATGATGCTGCCGCCCCGCTGCCGTGCCATCACGGGCACGACCTCGTGCATGAAGTTGAAGGCGGATTTCATATTGACGTCGATGACGGTGTCCCACTGCTGCTCGCTCATCCGCATCACAAGGCCGTCACGGGTGATGCCGGCGTTGTTGACCAGGATGTCGATCCGCCCGAAATCCTTCACGATTTCGGCCACGACCGCCTGGGTGTCGGCAAAGCTGGCCGCATCGGCCGCATAGCCCTTCACCTTGTGCCCGAAGGCGGCGATCTCCTTGACGGTAGCTTCCGCCAGTTCATTGATTTCGAGGTCCGTGAATGCGATGTCAGCGCCTTCCGACGCAAAGCAGAGAGCGACGGCCTTGCCGATTCCCCGCGCGGCGCCCGTGATCAGCGCCACCTTTCCTTCCAAGAGTCCCATGTTTCAGTTTTTACAAAAATAACGATTTTTTGCACACGACACATGACATTGCCAATTAAAATAATAATCGTAAATTTGAAGGATAATTGATAAACTACCATGACTGAAACCAAATTCCGGGTCGAAAGCGACCTCATCGGCGAACTCCGCGTTCCCGCAGACGCCTATTACGGCGTACAGACCCAAAGGGCCCTCAACAACTATCAGATTTCCAATACGAAGATGCGTGACTACCCCGAGTACGTCATCGCAATGGCCTATGTCAAGATGGCCGCCGCAGAAGCGAACGCCCGGCTGGGCGTGCTGGACCGCACCATCGCCGACGCCATCGTAGCCGCCTGCAAAGAGATCGTCGACGGCAAGCTGCACGACCAGTTCCCGGTCGACATGATGCAGGGCGGAGCGGGCACTTCGGTCAACATGAATGCCAATGAAGTTATCGCCAACCGCGCCCTGGAGCTGATGGGGCACAAGAAGGGCGAATACCAGTTCTGCTCGCCGAACGACCACGTCAACTGCGCCCAGTCCACCAACGACGCTTACCCGACGGCTTTCCGCTACACCTTCGTCCGGATGAACCGCAAGCTCGTGAAGAACCTCACCGCCCTCATCGCCGCCTTCCGTGCAAAGGGCGAGGAGTTCAAGGACTTCATCAAAATGGGCCGCACGCAGCTGCAGGACGCCGTCCCGATGACTTCGGGCCAGGAATTCAACGCCTTCGCCAACAACCTCGAGGAAGAACTCGCCAACCTGGAGCGCAACGTCGTGCTCCTCAAGGAGATCAACATGGGCGGAACGGCCATCGGAACCGGCCTCAACGCCGTCCCCGGCTTCGCCGAGCTCTGTACAAAACTCCTGGGCGAGTTCAGCGGCGACTCCTTCACCAAGGCCCCGGACCTCGTGGAAGCCACGCCTGATACAGGTGCCTATGTGAGTTATTCCGCCGCCCTGAAGCGCCTGGCCATCAAACTTTCCAAAATCTGCAACGACCTCCGCCTGATGGCCTCCGGTCCCCGCTGCGGCCTGCACGAGATCAACCTCCCGGCCATGGCCCCCGGCTCGTCCATCATGCCCGGCAAAGTCAATCCCGTCATCCCCGAAGTGACCAACCAGGTCTGCTTCAAGGTCATCGGCAACGACACCACCGTCGCATTCGCCGCCGAAGCCGGCCAGCTGCAGCTCAACGTCATGGAGCCCGTCATCGCGGAATCCATTCTCGAGAGCGTCACCTGGCTCTGCAATGTCATCGACACCCTCCGCACCAAGTGTATCGAGGGCATCACCGTCAATGCGGACTACTGCTACGAGATGGTCAAGCATTCGATCGGCATCGTCACCGCGCTCAACCCGTACATCGGCTACAAAGCCTCAACGAAGGTGGCCAAAGAGGCCCTCGAGACGGGCCGCAGCGTGTATGACCTGGTCCTGGAGCACGGACTGATGACCCAGGAGAAGCTGGATGAGGCATTGGATCCGAAGGCAATGACCGCCTCGCACGAATTCCTGAAATAACCCCATGGTCTCCCTTGCGCTCATCGGATTCGGCAACCGTGCCGGGAAGTATGCGTCCTGCCTCGACGGCATGGCGCATATCGCCGCCATCGTAGAGCCCTCCGACGAGCGCAGGACCTACGCCATCGCGACCTGCGGCTTCGCCCCTGCCCGCTGCTTCAGCCGTTTCGAAGACCTGCTGTCTTCGGACATCAAGGTGGATGCCGTCATCATCGCCTCCCCCGACAAGACGCATTATGCATATGCCAGGGAATGTATCCGGCGCGGCTGGCCGGTCCTGCTCGAAAAACCGATTGCTTCGGATCCGGCGGAGTGCATCGAACTGGCGGACCTGTCCGCACGCGCCGGTGTGCCGGTCACGGTCTGCTTTGAGCTCCGCTATCACCCCTATTTCATCAAGCTGAAAGAACTGGTCGGGACGTCCGGCCTCGGGCGGCTCCGCTCCGTAAACTGGACGATCGACGTCGGCCTCAACCGGATGATGCACAGTTTCGTGAGAGGCATGTGGGGGCGCGAAAAAGACTGCGGTCCCATCGCCCTTTCCAAACTCTGCCACGACGTCGACCTGCTGCTTTGGATGCTCCCCGGCGAGCCGGCGGAATGGCACCTCAAGGGCGAGCGGAAGTTCTTCCGCGCCGAAAATGCCCCGGAGGGTGCGGCCCCGCGTTGCCTGGACTGCCCGCTGGAGAAGCGTTGTAAATACTCTGCGGTCGACCTCTATCTGCGGAGGCGCGAATGGATCCGCAACTTCATCCCGCTTCCCGGGGAATCCGTCGACGAGATGCTCCTGCGCATCCTGCGCGAATCCGACTTCGGCCGCTGTGTCTTCTTCTCCGACAACGACGTAAACGACACGCAGACCATCACGATGACCTACCCGGACGGGCTCAAGGCGTCCATCCGGATGCAATGTGTCCGGCGCAACGGATCCCGCAAGGCGCGGTTTGTCTTTGAGGAGGGTGAAATCGACGCCGGCGCCACGGCCATCACCGTGCTGCGCAAAGACGCCGCTCCCGAGGTGTATGACTTCTCCGGCATCGTCGGAAGTCCCCTTCACGCCGGGGCCGACAGGGAGATGGTCCGGGAATTCGTCGAATCCGTCCGGACGGGCAAATCCACCCGCTCCGGGATTTCAGGCGCCCTGAAAAGTCACATCATCTGCACGGCATAGCGGCCCGTCTCTCCGCGGCGTGGCCGACGAAACGCGATGTGTATTTAATTGACAATGAGCCATTTGCGTGAAACCCTCTGGTGAAAAATCACCGGAGGGTTTTGCATAAATGTTTTATTAACAAACAGTTACACATCGCGCCTACCGCATCGTTTTTTTATTATCTTTGTCATTATGTTGAAATATTTATATCCCGCGGTCCTCGCCACCGCTCTTTTCCTGCTGCCGTCACCCTCGGACGCCTGTACCAATCTTATCGTCGGGAAGAAAGCCTCCGTTGACGGAAGCGTCATCTGTACCTACAACTGTGACGGATTCGGTTTTGCCGCCTCGCTGGGCTTCGCCCGTCCCGGGCGTCACGAAGCGGGCGAGATGGTCGCCGTCCGCCAGGGCTGGGGACCGGACGCAAAGGTGAATTACATTCCCCAGGCCGAATACACATACGGCGTGGCCGGCCTCATGAACGAGAAGCAGGTGTCTATCGTGGAAACGACCTGGGACGGGCGGAAGGAGCTGCGTAATCCCGACGGCTGGCTGGATTATTTCACCCTGATGAACCTCACCCTTCAACGTGCATCCTCAGCCGGCATACCTCTCCCGCTTATGCCCCTGCATTCATCGAGGCCGTGAAGGCGGAGACCGGTAACCGCTATGTGAAGCCGGAGCAGTAGGACCGGGCTGCGGATTATTGAGGTTTTCTTCTTACGCCGCGGACCGGGTCGGCGTCCAGCGGGTTGTCCGGCCAGGCGTGTCTGGGATAGCGCCTCCGGAGTTCTTTCCTGACTTCAAAATAGGTCCCTTCCCAGAAACTCCTGAGATCGCTCGTCAGCTGCACGGGCTTATATCCGGGAGAGAGCAGTTCCATAAGGACCGGGGTGCCGTCAGCCGTCGGGGTGTCGACAAGACCGAAGCACTCCTGAAGGCGGACTCTCAGCACCGGGACTTCGGCCCCTACGCGGTATTCGAGCCGGATCCGGCTCCCGGTGGGAACGGTAACATGCGTGGGAGCCAGGCGCGTGACCGTCTGCTGCTGGTCATAGGAGAGCCTGCTCCAGATGAGGTCGCTGAGGTTCAGTTTCCTGAGCTCCGCCACGTTCGTCGCCCTTCCGATAAATAGCGGGCCCCACTCCGGTGCGCTTTTACAGATCGAATCCGTGTCCACCGCCGGAAGCGCCAGCTCCGGATGGCGCGCGGCGACAAAGGCGATCCGCCGCTGCAACTGCTCTGTTTCCTCATTGAACGGGAGCATCGAGACACCGTCTTTGACGATGGCCTCGCATACCGCTTTCTGCGTGGCTTCCCGAAGATCCCCCGAAAGCGGCTTTTCGGCCAGCAGGATGGCGCCGATGCGGGTTTCCCGACGGGCTGTTACAACCCCGGCCCGGGCATCCCAAAAGATGCGGTCCCGGTCTCGGGCAAAGGACGAAAGGTCTTCCGGGGATACGATGCCGGCAAGGAATACCCTTCCCGTGCCGCCGGCATTCCGGTGCATCGAGGCGGCCACGATCCATTCCGCTCCGGAAAGCGGGTCGGAAAGATCGGTCGCAACGAGGTCGCCGCCGGAGAGCTGGAATACCCCGGGGCCGTCTTTCCAGGCCTTTCCGATTCTTTCGGGGTAAGCGGAAGCCAGCAGCGCTCCCGCCTCATAGGGATTGACGGAGGAATTATCGTCCGGCACGCCCGCCATATCGGCATATGCACGGGCGATCCGGGCGATGCGGGCCCATTTGCCCGGATTCCCGGATCTGCGCGCCGCACGGAGCGCATCCAGCCTACTGCCTATATCAGAGCCGCCTTCTCCCGCGAACGGGTCTTTCTCTTCCAGAATGGCCGCGATATCGGCGGCAAGGGATTTCCGCTCCCGGCTGTCCGCCTTCAGCATCATCCGGGCGATGCGCGGATGGCAGGGTATCCTGGCGAGGGCCTTTCCGTGCGGGGTCGCCCTCCCTTCGGAATCCAGGGCGCCGAGGTTTTCCAAAAGGGATTTCGCATAAATCAAGGACGCCTTCGGAGGCGGCGTAAGCCACGGAAGGGCCAGGATATCTTTCTCGCCGAAAAGGGCGGCATCCAGAACGGTTGAGGTGAGGTCCGCCTCCAATATTTCGGGCGTCCGGACCGGGGCCATGCGGCTCTCCGTCCCGGGACTGTACAGACGATAACAGATTCCCTCGGCCACCCGGCCGGCCCGGCCGGTCCGCTGGGCGGCCATATCGAGGCTGATACGCACCGTCTCAAGATGACTGAGCCCGCTCCGGGCATCGTACACCATCTTCCGGCACAGGCCGCCGTCGATGACGATGCGGACGCCCTCGATGGTCAGGGAGGTCTCGGCAATCGGCGTCGCCAGCACCACCTTCCGCTTTCCCGGAAGGCTGGGCGCCACCGCCCGGGCCTGTTCGTCCGTAGACAGCTGTCCGTACAGCGGGAAGATTCCGGTTTCTCCCAGTTTGCCCGCCAGCCGCTCCGCACAGCGGCAGATCTCTCCTTCCCCCGGGAGGAAGGCCAGGATGTCGCCTTCATGCTGGCGGTGCGCCTGAATGACGGCCTTCACAACAAGGTCTGCCACATTGGCCGGGTCAGATTCTTCTTTGGAATGAATAACCTCTACGGGGAACACCGTCCCTTCGCTGTGCAGCACGGGACAGCCGAGGGCTTCCGATAACTGTGCCGTATCGATCGTCGCCGACATGATGACCATCCGGAGGTCCTCCCGCAGGAGCAGCTGGCATTGCCGCGTCAGGGCGAAGGCTTCGTCGGTATTGAGGCTCCTTTCGTGGAACTCGTCAAAGATGACGACGGCGACGCCCTCGAGGGCCGGATCATCCAGCAGCATCCGGGTCAGCACGCCCTCCGTTACCACTTCAACCCTCGTTCTGCCGGACACCTTGCTCTCGAAACGGATCCGGTATCCCACCGTCTCGCCCGGTTTCTCGCCGAGCAGCCAGGCCATGCGGGAAGCAATCTGGCGGGCCGCGATGCGGCGCGGTTCCAGCATGATGATCTTCCCGGCAGGCAGGCCTTCCAGGATGGTCAACGGCAGAAGGGTGGATTTGCCGGCGCCGGGCCGGGCGGTGACGATAACGGCACGCTCCCGTTCCAGGGCTTCGTTCAGGGCTCCGGCAACGGCAGCGACAGGAAGTCTCTTGCGTTCCTCCAGATAGTGCTTCATGCGCTACAGAAATGTCATGCTGCCCGATTCCTTCCAGTTTCTGAAGTCGTCTTCATATGCAAAGCCACTCCAGGGGCCGTAGAAGTGGTCCGGACGGTCATGGGCGTTGCGCCAGGTCAGCACATAGGCCAGCGGGAAGCCGCTGATGGCCGGCGCCAGCCTCGCGGTCCACCACGCCGGATCGGAAAGTCCCTCCAGTCCGGTCTCGGTCAGGGCCGTGATTTTACGGTGTTCCGCCGCCAGGGCCGAAACATAGGTCAGTTCCTGCCGGATTTCCGCAATAAACGCCTCTCCGGCCTCTTCGACGCTCTTCCCTTCGGGAATGAATTCGTAGGTATCCATCCCGAAGATGTCGACGACGTCATCCCCCGGGTAGGTCGCCATGAAGGCCTCCTCTCCGGCATCACCGGTAGGCGAATAGCACCACAGGATGTCCTTAAGCCCGCGCTCCCGGGTAAAATAGTCCCAGGTCATCCGGTACAGGGCACGATACTGTGCCCCGGTGCACCGCGTTTTCCCCCACCAGAACCATGCGGCGGTATTCTCGTGCCAGGGCCGGAAGATCAGCGGAATGCCGAGGCTCTCCACGAAATCCGCCGCCCGGCCCAGCCATTCCATAAACATTTCGTGTTTCTCCCCGCCTTCCAGGATGGAGGCGACAGCCTGGTCGGAACTGACATCCCAGGCCGTTCCGCCGGTCAGGGGATTGTCCGGATGCCAGGAGAGCGTCACGATACCGCCTCTCCCGGCATGAATGACGGCCGCCCGCCGGATCAGCTGGAAAGGGACGCCGTCCAGACTGGCGGAATCTCCCTTCTCAATGCCTCCCAACTCGAATCCGGCCACCAGCGGATAGGCGCCGCAGACCGCTTTGACATCCGACCGGTCCAGCGGATCCGCCTCCAGGTCGGTCACCGTCCAGGCATGGCCGTACACCAGGTCATCCTGATGGCCATAGGCCGGCCTGCCGCCCGCGGAGAGGTCTTCCAGCTGGCGGCGGAGCTGTTCTTTGGGAGAATTTCCGCATTGCGTCCCCAATGTAAGGCAGAGAAACAACATTGCGGAGAAGGATAAGACGCCAGGGTTCTTCATTTCCAGAGGTATTTCGTTATCGGACACCAAGATACGGAATCTTCACGAGAACGGAAAGAATTTTTTTAAATTTTTAGATTAAGCAATCGGGGCTTTTCGGCTTGTATTGTTGCTTCAAAAGGGGGCAGCTTGCTTACAAAAGAATTTAAAATATTTTAATTTTACTTAAAAATTTTAAGTATCTGACTGAATCAGAGCCCTTTACGTTTTTTGTGATTTTAATTTTTTCTTTTTATTTTCGTGGCCGTTAGTAGTGTTCAAAACCCCTATTGTTATGAAGAAAACGTATCTAGAACCAGGATTGCGTTCCCTCGATTTTGATTTCGAGGGGATGATCTGCATTTCCCCCGGGAGTGCAGGCGGTGATGGTTTGCCGGGTGCTCCTTTCGACCCCGACAATGGTGACATTTTTGACGGTGGAACATTTTAGGAGGGCAAAGTCATGAGAAAAACTGTCATTTCTTTCATTAGCGTGGCTGCAGCAGCCATGGCTCTTATGTCCTGTGCCAAAGAGGCCAAGGACAGCACGGTTGAGAAGGCCCTCAAGGGTATTACGGTCAATGCCGTTGCTGACGCCGCGGCCACGAAGACGGCCGCCGTCGACGGCGAAATCCCCACCATCAAATGGCTCGATTCCGATAAAATCGACCTCTTCGAGATCGTTGACGGCCAGGAAAAAGGGAGTGCGACTTCCGCAAACGCCAATATCGCCGACAACAAGGCCAGCTTCAGCACGACCCTTTCCTGGGAAGACCCGGGCGGAAGTTCCTATTCCTATTCGGCGGTCTATCCCGCCGGGAACATCATTCAGTACAATGGGAAATATTACCTCATGCTGGAAGAGGTACAGCACCTTACCGGAAATAATTTTGACGGCAACTCCGATATCCTCTATTCCGAGCCGCTCGACCACGGCGCAAGCCGCGTGGGGGACAGCGAGGATCTCATGTTCAGTTTCCGTCGTCTCGGCACGGTCGTCCGCCTTAACCTGATCGGCCTTGCCGCCGGAGAGAAGATCAGCACGATTACCCTTTCCGGACCGGCGGCCATTGCCGGAGCCATCGTTTATGACCCCGTGACCAGTACGATTGATAAGAGCAGCGCCTTTGAGGACTATTACTCCAACTCCGTTTATCTCTATCTGGACGACTATGCCTCCAGCGGAAGCGGAGACGTCATCTGGTTCCGCGTGCTCCCCGAGCGCAACTGGGCTGCCGGAGAGGAGTTCAGTGTCAAGGTCGAGACAGACTTGAATACCTATAAAAAAGAGATAACCCTTACCTCCGAGTTCAAATTCCCCGAAGGCGGACTCACGAAGTTCGGCGTTGACATTTCGGATTCCGCCGTCCCTCCTGTCGCGGTACCCTGCCTGTGGGATTTCGAGGACGGGGCTGATGGATGGACGTTCATTGACAATGACGGCGACGGGAATAATTGGTTTTTACTCGGTGAAGGCTCGACCCCCCATTCCGGCAGTTATGTCCTGACGAGCGCATCCTATGATAACGACACCGGTGCTCTCTATCCCGACAACCTGGCATTTACCCCGCGCATCCAGCTGACGGAAGGTAATTACCTGAGTTTCTGGGTTACCGGACAGGATCCGGATTGGCAGGAAGAGCATTATGCCGTCTACATCGCAAAGGGAAATGCTGCAGGAGAATTGACCGAACTTATACCCGAAACGACGTTCCCCGACGGAGATTATGTCGCAGCTGCCACATTTAACTATAGGCTTTGCTGCGTACAGATTCCGGCCGAGTTCGACAACGAGATTGTCTGTATCGGCTTCCGGCACTTCAACTGTAGTGATATGTTCCGGATTAATCTGGACGATGTCTCTGTCACTGAGAATCCTTATTCTCCTACAATCCCTTATGACAAATATCTGGGAGAATGGACTTCCGGTTCCAAGGAGTTTACAATCACCCAGAAACTCAAAGGGGAGAGTTACGAGATTACAGGTTTTGCCGGTCAGCAGTACCCGGTTGAAGCAACGTACGATGGATATCGGCTGGTGGTTAAGGAGCAGATTGTCCACACGGACGGTGATACCGACATCGTCCTTCAAGGACTTTTCAAAGAAGGTGACGGCCTTACCTGGAATGACTACTTCGCGACCGAAGACCTAGTCCTCTTCCGGGGATTTTACGATGAAGAACAGGATGCCATCATTATAATTCCGGACAATAGTTTCATTCAATATATCTGGGTTACTTATATCGCCCAGAATTACGATAGCTATGGCACCTATGCCCTGCTTCCCCAAATGTTGACGCCATACATCCCCGACGGCAATACTTACATCTTAAAAGAGGGTTTTGAGGATGGAGCAGGAGGATGGAGTAATTATGATGCTGACGGCGACGGAAACAACTGGGGACTAGTTTCTGGATCAGATTATTCCCATAGCGGAAATTACTGTATTTACAGCGCATCCTATCTCAGTGGCGCACTGGATCCGGATAACTATCTGTTTTCCCCGCCCGTAACCCTCACTTCCGGCAATTACCTGAGCTGGTGGGAGAGTGGCTATTCAACGTCCTATCTGGACCATTACGGAGTGTTTATTTCCACGGAAGCGCTAGACACCGAAGCGCTCGGAAATTTCGAACTGTTGCTGGAGAAAGACGCGGACGGTGTTGAATACGCGAAGGTTGAAATAGAGATTCCTTCCAAGTATGACGGGCAGACGGTCTACCTTGCATTCCGCCATTTCAATAGCTACGATAAATACTATCTCTTCCTCGACGATATCGCCATAACGGAAGGGCCGCTCGTTGAGGCCTCGCCGGCACCGGCGCCCATCGCCAGGCCTCAGGCCTTCTCCGCCGGCAAGATCCGCCAGCAGGAGACCAAAAACGTACCGCGGACGGGACGCCGCGGCATTCCTGCTCCGCAGTTGAAGATAAAGGCGCGCCGATAGCGCCCGGTCTGAAACCGTCTTGATTGGGTCGGCCCTCCCGGGCCGGCCCTTTTTTGTCGACACGGGAGCCGTCTTTTGTTACCGGACCGCCATCCAAGACCGCCGTC
>CAMUZW010000057.1 GCA_947165305.1 uncultured Bacteroidales bacterium | reverse complement strand
TCCGTCATTCCGGACAACCGTTCCGTCATTCCGGACTTGTTCCGGAATCATCCCGGCCACCGCCAGAGAGTCCTGGCCCTTCAGCGGCAATGAGGCGAGCGAAAGCGCCGCGGCAATCAATATGAAAAGTTTCCGTATCATCTCCGGCGCATTCCCCGCATCTGCTGCATCAAGGTACCGTTCACGGCGCCTTTCATCACCTTACGGGTACCTTCGAACTGCTTGAGGAGGCGGTTCACCTCGGGCAGTGAAGTGCCACTTCCGTCGGCGATACGCTTGCGGCGGCTGCCGTTGATCACATCCGGATGCTCGCGCTCATAAGGCGTCATCGAGAGGATGATGGCTTCCGTTGCCTTGAAAGCCTTGTCGTTGTCGATATCCACATCCTTGATGGCCTTGCCAACACCGGGGATCATCGAGGCCAGGTCCTTGATATTGCCCATTTTCTTGACCTGCTGGATCTGGTTGTAGAAGTCCTGCAGGGTAAACTGGTCACGGGAAAGTTTCTTGCGAAGCTCGCGGGCCTGCTTCTCGTCGAACTGCTCCTGGGCCTTCTCGACGAGGGAAACGACATCGCCCATGCCGAGGATCCGGTCGGCGACGCGGTCGGGATGGAAGATATCCAGGGCCTCCATCTTCTCGCCGGTAGAGACGAACTTGATCGGCTTGCCGACCACATATTTGATCGAAAGCGCCGCACCGCCGCGGGTATCGCCGTCCATCTTGGTAAGGACGACGCCGTCGAAGTCGAGCCGTTCGTTAAAGATACGAGCGGTCTCAACGGCATCCTGACCGGTCATCGCATCTACGACGAAGAGCGTCTCGGTGGGCTTTACGGCCTGGTGCAGGGTAGATATTTCGTCCATCAGTTCGTCATCCACGGCCAGGCGGCCGGCAGTATCCACGATGACGACGGGGATGCCCTCTGAACGGGCCTTGGCGATGGCGTTCTGCGCGATCCGGACGGGATCCTTCACGCCATCTTCCGTATAAACGGGCACGCCGATCTGCTCGCCGAGCACCTTGAGCTGCTCGATGGCGGCGGGACGGAAGGTGTCGCAGGCGGCAAGGAGGACCTTCATCCCCCGTTTGCTCTTGATATGCAGGGCCAGCTTCCCGGAGAAGGTGGTCTTACCGGAACCGTTCAGGCCCGCGACAAGAACCACGGCGGGATTGCCCTTGATATTGATGTCGGTGCTCTGGTCGCCCATGAACGAGACCAGCTCGTCGTGGACGATCTTGACCATCATCTGCTGCGGCTTCACCGCGGTGAGGACGTTGGCGCCGATGGCCTTGTCCTTGACGGTGTTGCAGAATTCTTTCGCGACCTTGAAGCTGACATCGGCGTCCAGGAGCGCCTTGCGGATATCTTTTACCGTCTCTGCGACGTTGATTTCGGAAATCTTTCCTTCGCCCTTCAGTATCTTGAAGGATCTTTCCAGTCTTTCAGATAAATTCTCAAACATTACTCGTGTACTAAATCGAACAAAATTAACGATTCCGCCGGAAATATGCAAAAAAATACTACCTTTGTACAGATACAGCATGAAACGTTTTTTGTACATAGCCGTAATGGCCATCCTGACGGTCTCCTGCGCCAAGGCGTCGGACGGCCCCGTCAACTCCGACGAAAGCGAGTTCCCCGAGGCCAACCTGATCATCACCGGCGTCGTATGCGACCACCTCTCGACCGCTGCGCTTCCCGGGATCAGCATCACCCTCAGGAGCTACCAGGATGCCAAAAGTGAAACGCCCCTCTCGACCGAACTTACCACCTCGGGCGAAAACGGCCTGTATCTTCTCCGCAAGCGCTTCAACGCGCCTGTCAGCAGCATGATCTACACCGTCGAATTCACGGATGAAAGCGGACAGTATCTCCCCCTCACCAAGGAGATCACCATCGCGAACTGGAGTCATCTCTTCACTCCGCGGGGCTACGAAATCACCCGCTTCGACGCCTTCCTCGACAAAGCCCAATAAAAAACCGGTTCCAGCATTGCCGGAACCGGTCGCCATTGAATGTGACGGAACTTGCTATTTGCTGCATTTTTCGCAGGCGAAGCATTTCCAGACGAGGGCGCTCAGCGCACCGCCGACGAGCGGGGCCGCGATGAATACCCATACGTTCTTCAATGCATCTCCGCAGGCGAAGAGCGCAGGACCGAGCGAGCGGGCCGGGTTGACGGAAGTACCGGTGAGGTTGATGCAAACGAGGTGTACAAGGATCAGCGTAAGGCCGATCACGATACCTGCACGTTTGCCGTCGCCGAGCTTGGAATCCGTCACGCCGAGGACAACCAGCACGAAGAGGAAGGTTGCAATGACTTCCACGAGGAAGGCACCCCATACGCCACCGGCATTCGCGACACCGTTGGTTCCGAGACCGCCGGTGAGATCCGGAGCGGAAACCACCTTGGTAAGGGCGAAGAGAAGCGCACCGGCGATGATACCGCCGATGAACTGGCCGACCCAGTAACCGCAGGCATCTTTCCAGCTCATACGGCCCGAAAGGGCGACGCCGAGGGTGATGGCCGGATTGATATGGCAGCCGCTGATGCCGCCGATGGTGTAAGCCATCGCGACGACGGTCAGACCGAATGCAATCGCCGTACCCACGACACCCGCCGTGTCAGCGCAGCCGAGGAACATGGCTGTTCCGCAGCCGAGGAAGGTCAGAACAAACGTTCCGAGACATTCTGCAAAATACTTTTTCATTTGTACAAAAGATTTTGGTTTAGCTCTTCAAATATACGACTTTTTATGAAAAAACACATCCTTTTTTTGAAGAGTTTTTTTATAAATACGTCTGGACGCTCCGGAAAGTATGGACTCTGAAAACCCTCCGAACCTTCGGTTCTCCGTCCCTCCCACTGCGACTCCGTCTTGTGGGCCCCTCCCATTCATGTGGCCATGGGCGGCCACAGGTTTCAGAGCCCATACTTTCCTCCGCTTGCAAAAAAACACTAAAATACATATCTTTGTATCTATGGGACTTTTCAGAAAAAAGAATACAAGCGGGGCGAAGGTGACCCTGGCGTATATTATGGCAGGGCTGTGCCTGGTGCTCATTATCGGCAACGTGGCGGCGTTCCTCATGATGCCGAAGATAGCCGCCCGGCTGGCCATCCTGCTGTCGAACAGCGTCACGATTCTGCTGATGCTCTTTGCGATCCGGCCGCTGAACGCCATCATCCAGAAAGAATTCGACAAGAAAGCCGAGGAACTTGCCGGCAAGGTACGCGAGCAGGAGGAGATGCAGGAGCGCATCGCCACCCTCGAGAGCGAGAACCGCGAACTCACGAGCCGCCTCGACACCGTCAGCCAGACGAGCGGCCTTCCCACGAACGTCAATTTCTCCTTTAAGGTAGAGACGATGACCTACGACAAGTCGGGCTACATCGTCAAGGAAGAGCCCGTGGAGCGTTTTCTGGAGGATCCGGCCTACAAGATCGCCGACAAGAAGGGGCTCGGCAACCGCATTTCCCGCTGGGTTGACGACCATATCAACCATCCCGGCGAGAAGAAGGTGCTCTACATCGGCAAGTACTATATCAAAGCCTCCATCGGCATTGACTTCACCAGGATTAAGTACGCCCTGAACGGGGACACTATCATCTTCTATGGCGTCCGTTTCTCCAAGCTGAACGACCTTGCGATCGAGCGTTCTCCCGAGGATGTCAACCACTGCTGGCTCCTGAGCGACAACGAATTCGAGACCTCCATCAACCGGGCTGAGTTTTACCGCGAATTTACGGAAGAATACGCGCGCCTGCGCACCCTTGAGGCCGACCAGGCCCTGGAGCAGGAGGTAGACAACCTCTGCAATCACTGCACCGCCGTCTTCCGGGAGAATCTCTCCCAGCGCTTCCCCGCCGTGCAGTTCTGCGACTCCATCGACGACAGCACCCTGTCCTGGTTCTCCCTGAAAGAGCACATGCAGGACGGCCGCATCCTCGGCATCGCTTCCAGCATGTTCCTGATGGCAGACGTGATGAGCGACTCGCTCAAACTTGTTTAATCCCTCTTTTTTCTGTATTTTTGCAAGACTTTTCTAAAAGATATCATTTAAAATGGAAAAAGGTCCTATTTCTCAGTTCATCGTTCACAACTACCGCCATTTCAACGCAGCGTCGCTCGTCGATGCCGCCAAGGCGTATGAAGACCTCCTGAACAAGGGAGGCAAGATGTTCCTCGCAATGGCCGGCGCCATGTCGACCGCCGAGCTCGGCCTCTCGCTCGCCGAGATGATCCGTCAGGACAAGATCAGCTTCGTCTGCTGCTCGGCCAACAACCTCGAAGAGGACATCATGAACCTCGTGGCTCACAGCCACTATTATCGCGTACCCGGTTACCGCGACCTCACTCCGCAGCAGGAGCAGGAATTGCTGGACAACCATTACAACCGCGTCACCGACACCTGCATTCCCGAGGAAGAGGCCTTCCGCCGCCTCGAGAAGCACCTGGTGGATGTCTGGGACAAGGCCAAGGCCGAAGGCAAGCGCTACCTCCCCTATGAGTTCATCTATCAGATGATCCGCAGCGGCGTCCTGGAGCAGTACTATGAGATCGACCCCAAGGACAGCTGGGTCGTCGCCGCCTGCGAAAAGAATATCCCCATCATCTGCCCCGCCTGGGAAGACTGCACCACCGGCAACATCTTCACCGCCCACGTCATCCGCGGCGAATACGATCCGCATATGGTCATCCAGGGCGTCGAGGTGATGATGTTCCTCGTGGACTGGTACAAGAAGAACAGCGAAGGCGCCGGCGTCGGCTTCTTCCAGATCGGCGGTGGCACTGCGGGCGACTTCCCCATCTGCTGCGTTCCGATGATGGAGCAGGACCTCGGCTGGACGGGCACTCCGCTCTGGTCGTATTTCTGCCAGATCTCCGACTCGACGACTTCCTACGGCTCCTACTCCGGCGCCGTTCCCAACGAGAAGATCACCTGGGGCAAACTTTCGCCGACCACTCCCCGCTTCATCGTGGAGTCCGATGCCACCATCGTTGCTCCGCTCATCTTCGCCTACGTACTCGGCTGGTAAGCGGATCATCGTAAATCATACAATACACCCTGCCCAGTTCCGAGCAGGGTGTATTAGTAAATAACAAAATAATAACAGCTTACGCCTCGCGGGAATCTATTTTTTTAAGCATGTTCCGCACCTTCCGGCGACGCAGCTGAAGCCAGTGCTCCACCAGCTGATCTTCCATCTCCGGGTTGGTTTCACGCGCTTCCTTCCGGTTCTTCCTGGAATGAAAGAATCGGATGTACGCGCTGATGTGGCGCGTCTTCTTGTCATGATAGATAGCATCGAAGGGAATCAGGATCGCGGTATCTTCGATATCGTGCATCAGGCGGTTGACCGCCGTCCCGAACATCAGCATCTCAGGCGTCGCCGAGATATACGCCGTTACGTTCGGCGGAACGTTCACGCCCCGCAGCCTGACCGCAGCCTTCAGCAACTTGTAGTCCTCCACAAGATCGTCCTCCTTCAGGACAAGGTTCATCAGATCCGGATCGGAATCCGGCATCCGGGCCTGGTCAGGCCAGGGACGGACCAGTTCTTCCTTGTCACCGAAATGCTTCCAGAGAAAATGGTAGATCAGATCCCGGGCGAGCGGGTCATAGGAAGGGTAAACGGTTATCTTGCCAAAGAAATACAGCATCTTGGGATTCTTCATGATAACCGCCACAAGGCCGTCCCAGAGGTTGTCCATGGCAAAGATGGACTTGGCTCCGCTCTTGGAACTCTGATACGCCGGAGACACGAAATTGCGTCCCAGTTCCATGACATACGGCAGATATTCGTCAATATACTTCTGCGAGAAACGGAATTGATGCGAACTGGCCAGGATCGGCTGTCCGTCTGCACCGAACGTCGCATCCGATCCGAAAAGGAAACGGTATCCGCCGATAATCTCCTCGTTGTCGGGATCCCAGACAATCAGCTGACGGTAAGGGTTTTCCATCATATCGTATTCGTCCAGATCCACTTCGTTGCCGGTGGAGCCGCCCGCCGCGCGGAATGCTTCTTCGCGCAGGCGGCCGATCTCCCTGACGACGTTGGGAGCATCCTGCCAGGTAACGATGTAAAGTTCGTTGTGCCCTTTGTTGGTGTCGACCAGTTTCCTGGCCGGGGTCAGTTCCGCCTTTAAAAGTTCGACGGGAACAGGGGGAATGATGGGTTGCATAGAAGGCGTTCGTTTCAGTCAATTCCGGATGGCCAGGGGTTGGAAATGATGCCTGCCAGGCCGAGCATGGATTTGTGTACGAGATCGCGGATGCGTTTCGCTTCTTCTTTTCTCGGGGCCGTGGGGTCGGGGACGACCGGATCGCCCACGTGGATGGTCAGGAGCGGTTCGCCTTTGCCGAAGAGTTTCCGCCAGCCGGTCCGGGGCCGGAAGGTAATGATCATGGGAAGGACCGGCAGCGCATACTTGCAGGCCAGGTTGAACGTACCTGTCCTGAAGGGCCTCAGGGGCGCATAGAACTTCCAGCTGCAGCTCTCGGGGAAGACGTGCAGCCACTTATGGCCCGCATGAAGTTCCTCAAGGGCCTCGTCGAATTTCCTGAGTCCGCTGAAGTTTTCGGGGATGGGAATGCCGCCGACGTATTTCATCTTGAAGTAGTCCTTCCCGTTAAAAGGCTGGGCGTACATGGGAATCCAGGCCATCCGGTAGCGCATGGCCTGCAGGACGCAGATCATATCCCATCTGTGCACGTGGTTGCACACGGTCATTACGCCGCCGGCGAAGAGTTTCCGGTTGCGGCGGATCTTGTCGCGCCCTTCGATCCTGAGGCCGAACCGGATCCGGTTCACGGGGAAAGCGACCAGCCAGACACCGAGATATAGAATAAAATGCAATATCTTGAACTTCAGAGACTTGTCAAGATACGGATAGGTTCCGTCAAAGCGGATGTCCTTGTTCTTGCCAAGAATCGGGGCCATACGGGTAAAGGGATTATCCCCCGAAAAATCCGCGACCGGCTCGGGGACATAGACATCATCCCGAACCTTGAAGTTCCGGTACGCCGGACCGTATGCGGAATAATCCTTCGCCATATCTATACCATAAGGGCCTCCGACAGGGTCGGATGGGCATGGATGAGGTCGCGGAACTCCGCCAGGGTGGAGCGCCGCGCGATGAGGGCCGCCATCTCGTGGATGAGGTCGGCGGCGTGCGGGCCGAAGAGATGACAGCCGAGAAGCCGGCCGTCCTCCTCAGAAACGACCACCTTGATGAAGCCGTCGGTCTCCCCCATCGTCAGTGCCTTCCCGTTTGCACGGAACTGGGACTTGAGGCATTCCACAGGGATGCCTTTCTCCTTGCATTCCTCCTCCGAAAGGCCAACCGTAGCCGCTTCCGGCGAAGTAAATACCGCAGCAGGGACGACATTGAAATCGATGCCGTCTTCCACTCCGGTCAGATGGTTGAGCGCGTGCAGGCCCTGGAAGGTCGCGACGTGCGCCAGCATATAGCCGCCGATGATGTCGCCGAAGGCATAGATGCCGGGGACACTGGTCTGGAAATCCTTGTCTACGACCACGCCGCGTTTGCCGGTCTCGATGCCGATGTCTTCGAAATTGAGCGAGCCCAGGGCCGGGCGGCGGCCGACGGCCATCAGCACGTTGTCGGCAAGGACTTCCTGCGACTGGTCTTTCTTGATATAACTGACTTTGAAGGAGCCGTCCGCCTCCTTTGAGACGCCCTGCACAGATGCTGAAGTCTCAATGGAGATACCCTTGCGGGACAAGCTCTGTTTCAGGCGTTTGGAAAGGTCTGTATCGAAGCGCGGAAGAATCTCCTTACAGTATTCCAGCACGGTCACTTCACTGCCGAAACTCCGGAAGATGGAGGCGAATTCCAGCCCGATGACGCCCGCGCCGATGACGCAGAGCCGCTGCGGGACTGTGTCCGTCGACAGCAGTGCGGTCGAATCCTCGGCGAAGTCCGCGCCAGGAATCGGCAGCGAGGCCGATACGGATCCGGTCGCCACGAAGATCGCATCGGAAGTGACCGTTGCCTCTCCCCCGTCCTGCAGGGCGACGCGGACGGTCCGGGCATCGACAAAGGATGCCTTGCCGCACAAAACGGTCACTTTGGCTTTCTTGAGAAGGAACTCGATCCCGCTGCGTAACTGTCCCACGATCTCTTCCTTGCGGGCCATCACGCGCGGGAGGTCCACGCCGCCCGCCGAGGCCTCGACGCCGAATCCGGCCGCCTCTGCCACGAGGTCGGCCACATCCGCGCTGCGCCGGAGCGCCTTGGTCGGGATACATCCTTCATTGAGGCAGGTCCCGCCCAGCGGCCCCGCGGAGATCAGCGTCACCTCCAATCCCCTCTCCGCCGCCTTCAACGCGGTTTCGTATCCACCGGGGCCTCCACCGATAACAGTCAGTTTCATAGGGCTTTCAAGATGGGATTGCGTGCCGCCTGGGTTTCGTCCGGGCGGCGAACCGGTGTGTCGTGCGGCGCATTGTGCAGGATATCGGGATCTTCCGCGGCTTCGGCGGCAATCTGCCGCATCACGGCGATGAAGCGGTCGAGGGTCTCCTTGGATTCGGTCTCCGTCGGCTCGATCATCAGCGCCTGGTGGAACAGGAGCGGGAAATAGATCGTCGGCGCATGGAAGCCGTAGTCCAGCAGGCGCTTGGCCACATCGAGGGTCGTCGCGCCGGGGACGCCTTCGCGGGCGCCGTCATTCACGAGTCCGTCAAAGACGAATTCGTGCTTGCAGACGCCCTCGATCGGAAGCTTATACACATCCTTCAGGCACTCCTTGATATAATTGGCACCGAGGGTCGAGAGTTCACCGACGCGGCGGACATTTTGCCGGCCCAGCATCTTGATATACGCCAGGGCGCGCAGGATGACGCCGAAGTTGCCGAGGAATCCGGATACCTTGCCGGCCGAATTTTCTTCCGCACCCAGCAGCGAGAAATGCCCGTCGGCCTCCCGGATCACCCGCGGCAGGGGCAGGCAGCGCACCAGGTGAGGTGCCACACCGACCGGTCCGGAACCCGGACCGCCGCCGCCGTGAGGTGTCGAGAAGGTCTTGTGCAGATTGAGATGCATCACGTCGAAACCCATATCCCCGGGGCGTACGACACCCATCAGCGGGTTCATGTTGGCTCCGTCGTAGTAGAGCAGGCCGCCGGCTTCGTGAACCAGGGCGGCGATTGTCTTGATCTCGGTCTCGAAAAGGCCCAGCGTGTTGGGATTGGTCATCATGATGCCTGCCACATCGGGGCCCAGCAGCTCTTTCAGCGCTTCCACATCGATCCGGCCGTTCTCCAGGGACTTGACCTCGACCACCTCGAAACCGGCGACCGCCGCCGAGGCGGGATTGGTGCCGTGGGCGCTGTCGGGGACGATGATCTTGGTGCGGGCCGTATCGCCGCGAAGTTCGTGGTAGCGCTTGATGATCATCAGGCCCGTGAGTTCGCCATGCGCACCGGCGCAGGGATTGAAGGTAAAGGCCTCCAGCCCCGTCAGGGCCCGCAGTGCCTGCTCCGTCTCCCAGTACACCTCGAGGGCGCCCTGGACCGTTTCCGACGGCTGTAGCGGGTGCAGTCCGGTAAAGGACGGCATCGCGGCGATCTCCTCGTTGATCTTGGGATTGTATTTCATCGTGCAGCTGCCGAGCGGATAAAAGCCCGTGTCGACGCCGAAATTCATCTGTGAGAGATTGGTATAATGGCGTACCACGTCGGGTTCGCTTACCTCGGGGAGCGCCGGGGCCTCCGCACGCCGGAGCGTCCCGGGAACGGCCGCATGGACGGGATAACGGTTAGCCGGAAGCGTATAGCCCTTCCGCCCGGGGGCGGAAAGTTCAAAAATAAGTTTGTCGTAGTAAATCATAGCCGCACCTCCTTTACACAAGCGACCAGCGCGTCGATTTCTTCCTTTGTCCTCCGCTCGGTGACCGCAAAACTCACGCGGCCTTCACCGAGGTCGAGCGCCCCGAAGAATCCGGCCTTCGCCAGATGTTTCTGCAGCGTTGCCGCGGGAATTTTCGAGACGAGGGTAAATTCCTTGAGGAACGGCTTCCCGGGGAATGCCTCCTCGAAAAGACCCGTCGCCAGCAGCTGACCGTGCAGATATGCCGCACCGTCGGCCGAGAGCCGATTGACTTCACGAAGCCCTTCCGGCCCCAGCAGGGACAGGTAGACCGTCGCGAAAAGCGCCATCAGCGACTGGTTGGAGCAGATATTGCTCGTGGCCTTGGCCCTGCGGATATGCTGCTCGCGGGCCTGCAGGGTGAGCACATAGGCCCGCTTGCCGTCACGGTCGACCGTCTCGCCGACGATCCGGCCGGGAAGTTTGCGGAGGTGATCCTTCTTCACGGCCATGAAGCCCACATACGGTCCGCCGAACGACATCGGAATGCCGAGCGCCTGTCCGTCCCCGACCGCAATGTCGGCACCCCACTCGGCAGGCGTCTTGATGACCGCCAGGGCGGAAGGATCGCAGTACTCGATCAGGAGCGCGCCGGCGCCGTGCACGGCTTCGGCAAAGCCGGAATGGTCTTCGATGATACCGTAACGGTTGATCTGGGGGACGAGGACACCGGCCACGTCGCCCTCGGCAAGGGCGCCGCGGAGGCAGTTCGGGCAGGTCTGCCCTTTCATCACGGGAACGGTATCGACGGTAATTCCGCCATAGTGGGCGTAGGTCCTGACGACCTCCAGCACTTGCGGAAAAAGTCCTTCGGATACCAGCACGCGGGTGCGTTTCTTTGCGGAAGCGACCGCCATGCGGACCGCCTCGGCCGCGGCGGTAGGGCCGTCGTACATCGAGGCGTTGCTCACACCCATCCCGGTGAGGGCGCAGATCATGCTCTGATATTCGAAGATGTAACGGAGCGTTCCCTGCGAGATTTCGCACTGGTAGGGTGTGTATGCGGTAAGAAATTCCGAACGGGAGAGGATGTAGGGCACCACGGAGGGGGTATAATGGTCGTATACGCCGCCTCCGACGAATACCTTGAGCGGCTGGTTCTTCGCGCCGATCCGGGAGAACCAGGCGCGCACTTCCTCCTCCGAAAGGGCGTCAGGAAGATCGGGCTCCCCTTTCAGGAGGAATTCCTCCGGGACGTCGGCGTAGAGGTCCTTCAGGGATGCCGCGCCGATCCGAGAGAGCATTGCGGAAATATCCCCCTCTGTATGGGGGAAATAAGGAAATCCGGACATAGGTTGTACTTTATGCGATGAAGGCCTCGTAGGCGGCGGCATCCATCAGGGCGTCGAGCTCCGAAGGATCGCTCATCTCAACTTTGATGATCCATGCGGCGTAGGCATCTTCGTTGATGGCCTCAGGGCTGTCTTCAAGTTCTTCGTTGGTCGCGATGACGGTGCCGGATACCGGGCTGTAGAGGTCGCTGGATGCCTTGACGCTCTCCAGGGCGCCGAATTCTTCGCCGGCGCTCACTTCGTCATCCACGTCGGGCATATCCACATAGGTGATATCCCCCATTTCGGCCTGTGCGAAATCACTGACGCCAATGACGGCCACATTGCCTTCAACCTTAACCCATTCGTGCGACTCGCTGTATTTGAGTCCTTCAATAATCTTGCTCATAAGAATAAAAATTTATTTGGTAAATTTAGCGAATTCCCGACAATCTTCAAAAAGAATCGCGTGATTTTTAAACCATCATTAGAATTCCCTTAAAAAATTAGTTATTTTTGCAGAAAAGGGTATCCAAATGAAACATCACCGTATAATGATCATGCTCTTCGCACTCGTTGTCATGACGGGCTGCGACTGGCTGGGGCCCGGAGACAGTCCCGGTCCCGGAAACAATAACGGAACCGACAATCCTTCCGGAGGCGGAGAGGTCCAGCAGCCGGAAGAGCCGCTTTTCCCGCCCGGATCCGAGACCGTGGAAGGCGTGAAGCAGCCCAAGGGGGCCGTCAAGACCTTTGACGAAACGCTTTACTATGCCGGACAGATGACGATGTTTTTTGAGCGGACGTATATCTATGACGAGCTGGGCCGTCCCGCACGCGTGGACGTCATCAGCCACAGCTATGACAACAGCGGCAACGAAGTCGGCAGTCCCACGCGCCGCAGCGACAATTTCTTCTACCTGGACGACGGTACCCTCGAAGAGCGGAACCGCAAGGAGGCCGGCTCGGCCTATCTCAAGGCCAGGCTCAATCAGCAAGGCCTGATTACCCATCTGGACAATGGCTATTATGACGGAAGCAAATGGAAATCCGATCATTCCTGTGATATTGAATATACCGATACCTACTACCGCTCCGCCATCACGAACCCGACCGGCACCGCCCCGCACGAAAATGTACCCTGGACCTACACCTGGAACAACGACGGCGACCTGCACTGCGCTTATGAGAGCTGGCCGGTCGGCAAGGAGCCGGATCCCGACGACATCAGGACCGAATATTATTTCTATACATCCGATGCCAACCCGACCCTGGGCGCGGTATTCGACATTACGGCGCAGATCGTACAGGGATTGGAAGGATTCTATTTCTATGGCCGGGGAACGGCGCACCTCCCGTCCTATGTCAATACCGCATACCGAAACAAGGCCAAGACCTTCTCATACAAATGGTCCGCCGACAAGAAATCGATTACCGAAATCACGATCGAACGCTGGCCTTTTGCCAATGATCACGATTTCTCGAGCCTCAAGTACACGCACATCTGGAGATTCACGTATTATCAATAAAACCCTGTCATTATGAAAAAAGCCATCCTTCTGGCCGCAGCGGCGGTCGTGCTCGCATCCTGCGGCAACAAGCAGTACACCTGGGAAGACCTGGTCTTTGACTATCCCGCCCTTTACAAACTCAACGTCCCCGAAGACAAGGACGGTGATCCGGCCACGCATCTCTTCTTCATCGAGGACGGCCTGGAGAATTCCCTGGAATTCATCGCCATCGACATCGTAAAAGAAGATCCCGGTTCCATCGAAGGGGCCGACGAGGATATTCTCGTGGAATATCTGGCCGAGAAGGCCTTCGATAACATCAAGACGATCGCCCTCGACGACGAGGACTATCAGTTATACGACAAGACCTCCTCGCTGGAGGAAGTCTCTGTCGATGTCAATCCCGAAACCGGCCTGCTGGAATCGCACGCTTACGCGAAAGGCAACTGGGAGGGAGAAGGGATCTTTGTAGAGGCGTATTCTACCACCTTTGACGGCCGCTACACGATTTCGATGGTCGCCCAGTCACAGCATGAATCCTACCTGAAGACGCTCATCGACATCTACCGCAGCGTACACGTAGCGGAGGCCAAGGCCAGATAGCGCTATTTCTTGTAATTCGGCTTGTAGAATCTCTTCCCTGTCACCGTGGCAGGGAAGATTTTTTTGCGGATGCGGACGCAGAGCTCCGTGCCGAGCGGCGCATAATGGCTGTCAATCAGCGCGAAGGCGATGCTCTTGTCGAGGGTAATGGAGTGATACCCCGTTGTTACAACGCCAATTTCCTGGCCGTCAGGTGTTTCCACAGGATATCCCGCCCGAGGAATGGCGCGGTCATGAACCTCCAGGCCCACGAGTTTGCGCGGCATCCCTTCGGCTTTCTGGGCGGCGAGGGCGTCCCGGCCGATGAATTCCTTGTCGAGTTTGCAGAACATGCCGAGCCCGGCCATCACCGGCGAAATCTCCTCGCTGAGCTCGTCTCCGTAAAGCGGGAGGCCCGCCTCGAAGCGGAGGGTATCGCGGCAGCCGAGGCCGCAGGGGGCTACGCCTGCCTCAATCAGTTTGTCCCACAGGGCCTGCGTACCTTCGAGGGAAGTGTAGAGTTCAAAGCCATCCTCACCGGTATAGCCGGTACGGCTGACGATGAGGCGCTTCCCTGCGAATTCGGTATTATAATACGTGTAGAATTCCAGTTCGGCAGCCTTGGCAAGGCCGAGAACCTCGATGACTGTCTTCTCGGCGAGAGGGCCCTGCACGGCGATCTGGCCCCAGTCGGGAGATTCGTTCCGGACGGTGACCTTGAAGGCCCCGGCCTGCTCCTCGATCCAGGCGAAATCCTTGGCGATGTTGGCCGCGTTGACCACCAGCAGGAAGTGATCCGGCTCGAATTCGCGGTACACCAGCAGGTCGTCGACCGTGCCGCCGTCGGGCTTGCACATCATCCCGTAAAGGACCTTTCCGGGGGCGAACCCGCGGATCTCGTTGGTAAATATGTAATTGACAAATTGTTCTGCTTCAGGACCTTCCACGAAGATCTCACCCATATGGGATACATCGAACATGCCGACTTTCTGCCGGACGGCATTGTGCTCTTCGATGATGGAGGTGTACTGGATGGGCATATCGAAGCCCGCAAAGGGGCTCATCTTGGCGCCGAGGGCGACATGCCTGCCGTGCAGGCAGGTCAGCTGCAGCGGCTCATTGGTTATCAGTTCAGACATGATTCTGTTGTTTCGGTTTCGCAGCACAAAGATACAAAAAAACTTGGAGTGTT
>CAMUZW010000056.1 GCA_947165305.1 uncultured Bacteroidales bacterium | reverse complement strand
GGGAGGCGACCGTGCCGAATACCGGACCGAATTCGCCGAATCCTATTCCCGGATCCTCCGGGCGGTTGAGGAAATGCCCGAGCAGCGGAAGCAGGTCTTTAAGATGAGCCGCTTCCAGTCGATGCCCAACGACCGGATCGCCGCCGAGCTCGGCCTCTCGGTCCGCACCGTCGAGAAACACATCCAGCTCGCCCTCCGGGATATCCGAAAATTTCTGAACTGACATTACGCAATGCCACCGTTTCAATCGTTCTTTACTTACCAGTAAAGAATTCGCATTGCAATGCAGACACGATTTTTTTTGTTCGCTCTTGCCGTGGCAGCCGCTCTGACGCTGTCCTGCAAGAAAGATGGCCCCACAGGAGGGAAGAACGGTTCGCAAGGGAAAAAAGGCGGGCCGATTGTGGAGGTAAACGGGCGCATCCGCTTTTATGCAGCCCTGTCGGAGGATAACGCCGTCACGGCACGGGTTCTCCCATCCAAAGACCTTTCGGAATACAAACTCCTCGTCAACGGGAAGGAATATTCCCTCTCCCGGAACGCAGACGGCGATTATTATGTTGATGTCCCGGCCCACTACAGCCAGGCCTACAATGCCGTCCTCGTTGACAATGACTCCAAAGCCTGGTACGGGAGTACTGTCTCCGAGCAGATCGCCATCCCCTTTTCGCAGTTCTGCGCCACCACCACGACGAGCCTGAAATCCTACCCGCGCTATAGCGCCTACACGAAAGAAACGGGCAATCTCCTTACCTTCGGAGACCATCTCGCCATGCTGGATCTCCGCATCAGCGGAAGCGGCCAGCTTGCGTCCGTCAAGGTCAGCGCCCCGGGCGGAGAAATCCTCTCCGGAGAAGCCTCCTATGATTTTGCCAAGAAAACATTCACCCTGCAGGAAGGATTCGACCACGCCGTCGTCAACTGCATGGAAGGCGGAGGCGTCAGCATGACGGCCGGCGGCGTCAGCATCCCGGTTTATCTCGCCCCCGGAGATTACTCCAAGGGCCTCGAAATCACCCTTTGCTCCAAAGATCACAAGATGATGCGGAAGACCCTTCCGGCTTTTTCGCTTTCTGCGGGCGAAGCCCATACGGAGAATGTGATCTGGAGCCCGGCAAGCGACCTCCTCTGGTACGAGGGCTTTGACAACTTCGTCTGGGGAGGCGACATCATCGGCGGTGAGGAATCCTTCGGATATGCCCCCGACAATGCGACAAGCAGCGGAAGTATGATAGAGCGGGACGGATACACCCAGGCGCTCACACGCGTAACTTACAATACCCCTGGGAACGGGTTCGTCCAACCCGACTACTGGCCGGACTGCGAGTACAAGAACGTCGGCGCCGTGCACTCGGTGAAAGATTCCTATATCGAGAGCCGCAACCTCGCCGATTGGACCTACCTGTTCCGCAGCCAGGAATTTCACGGTGTTCTCGCCGTCGGCACCACGTCCGGCACCAATCGCGGCATTATCCAGTTCTCTCCCTGCACGTCCCTGAGAGGAATGTCGGATATCCGCGTCAACTTCAAGCTGTGCTTCCAGAACGGGATAACGGACGACCTGCTGATCCGGGTCGTCAACGCCGGCCACATCTCGACCGTCAAGGTGGACGGCCGGGCGATTCCCCAGAGCGCCGAATACTACCAACGTACCGCTTCGGGCTACATCGGGCACGACCGGGTCAGCATTCCCTCCTCCCTGGCCGAGCCGAAGACCTGGCACAATGTGGAGATCACCATCACGAGTGCAGCGGACGTGACCCGGCTGTATATGGCCGGAGCCAGCAATGAAAGCGGCGTGCACGGGTTCTGGCTCGATGATATCGATGTCCGGACCATCGCCGGGACGGCGAAGAAAGGGACCCTCCGCCTCCTGTACATGAACATCCAGAACGGCATGTGGGCGGACCAGGGCAACAATTTCGACAACTTCGTCGCTTGGGTCAACCGCTACGATCCCGACATCTGCGTCTGGTGCGAATCGGAGTCGATTTACAAAACGGGGTCGGACAGCTACCTTTCCACAAGCGAAAAGGAGCAGCTTCTACCGGCCAAATGGCCGAATCTCGCCGCGCGTTACGGTCACAACAACTATCAGCGCAGTTACCGGCGGGACGCTTATCCCCAGGCAATCACATCGAAGTATGCCATCTCCAAGGTTCAGTCCTTCGCCGGCACCAACGACCTCCCCATCGTCCACGGTGCGGGGCATTTCCAGATTACGGTAGGCGGACGCAAGCTCAATATCGTAACCTGTCACCTTTGGCCGAAGGGCAGCGAGTCCTATAAGCCCTCCGTGTATCCCACGGCGCACGAGTACAGGGAATACGAGATGAATACCATCATCAAGCAAACCGTCAACAATGCCTCCTATGCCTCGGAGCAGGACTGGATCCTGCTCGGCGACCTCAACTCCGTCTCCCGCCTGGATGACGGTGTCTATGGCTACGGGGCCGGTGACAAGAGATATCTTGCCCAGAACGTGATTCTCGACAAAACCAACCTCCAGGACATCATCGCCACCTGGTATCCCGCACCCCAATTCGTGCAGAGCACGTATGGCGTGGACCGCCGCGACTTCGTCTATGTGTCGCCCGCCCTGGTCCAGAATGTCGTACGGGCGGTGACCTTCACCGACTCCTTCACCCCCGGTACCAAGACGGGCATCTCCAATTTCTCGATCCCGTCCGATCACCGGCCCTTTATCGTTGATTTCAACCTCTAGACCTATGGAAATCAATCAGAAAGTATTGCAGGCCTATCTGGAGGGCAGGTTGTCGGAAGAAGACAACCTGCAAGTGCAGACCTGGCTCGCCGACCATCTGGACAGCCCGGAGGTCGAATCCCTTCTGGATTCCACCTTTGACGCGTGCCGCACGGAGGCCGGAAAGACGGACGGGATGCTCCTCGCCGCCACCCGCCGCCGCCTCGGCATCGCCCGCAGGCGTCCGGCGCCGGTGACCATCTGGCTCGCCGCGGCCGTAGCCGTCCTCCTGCTCTGCCTCCCTCTTGCCCTCAGGACGGGATACCGGCTTCACCGCGATCCGGCACCTGTTGCGTGGCATGAGGTCTATGTTCCCTCCGCCGAGACGCACGATGTCACCCTGCCGGACGGCACGCTCCTGACCCTGAATGCCGGTTCGAGGCTTACCTGGCCCGACACTTTCACCGGGGACAGCCGTGACATATTCCTCGAAGGGGAAGTGATGGCCCGCGTCGCCAAAGATCCGGAGCATCCGTTAATCATCCACGCAGGAGACGTCGACGTCCGTGTCTACGGCACCACTTTCAACTTCAAATCCTACCGCGACGAGACGATGGTGGAGATGATGCTGCTCGAGGGCTCCGTCAGCATGGATGTCCCCAGCGCGGAAGGGAAGCGGGAAATCCGTCTCACGCCCGGCGACATCGCGCTGTATGACCGCAAGGAAGGCGGTGTCTCGCTGAGCAAGATCTCCCCGGAGAACTACAAGCCCTTCTCGGAAGGCCGCTCCTTCAGTTTCTTCAACATTCCGCTGAGCGACATTGCCGCCGAACTGGCGCGGTCCTTCGGCAAGAAGGTCGTCGTAGCGGACGAAAAGGTGGCCGGACGCCGGTTCCTCGCCTTCTTCACCAACGGAGAAGACCTTGACGAAATCCTCACCCTGCTCGCGCGCAACGGCAGCCTGCGGATTTCGCATACCGGCGATGCAATATATATATATGGAAAGAAATAATTCTTAAATACAATAACAACTAATTAACCACACAATGAGTAAATCAGGCTATCTGCACTTTTTGCAAGCGATGCTGGTAGGAATCCTCGTCATGCTGCCTGCGGTGCTCCGCGGACAGAATGTGACGCTGGACCTGAAGAACGTCACCGTCCAGGAGGCGGTCACGCAGCTCCAGTCCCAGGGGAACTACACCATCGTCATCAATGCTGAAGACGTGGACTTGCAGAAACGCATCAGTGTTTCTGCCAAGAATGCACCACTGTCCGAAGTCCTTGCCCAGATCTTTGCCGGGCAGAACATGGACTTCAACGTTAACGGCAATACCGTTTCCATAGGGCGGCACAAAAGTGCCCCTACCCCCGCCGCTCCGCCGGCCAGAATGTCCCTGAGCGGTACGGTCACGGACCGCAGCGGCGAACCGCTGATCGGTGCCTCCCTCGTCGTCAAGGGCACGGACAAATACGCCCTTACGGACGAAGCCGGGGCTTATTCCCTCATCGACATTCCCGTTCCCGCAACGGTCACGGTCTCTTTTGTCGGATTTGACGACACGGAAATCGCCATCAGCGGCCGGGAGGCTTCCCCTTACACCATCGTGCTGACAAGTGAATCCACAGTGCTCAACGAGCTCGTGGTCGTCGGTTACGGTACCCAGAAGCGGGTCAACCTCACCGGCGCCGTATCCGTCATCGACGGCAAGGAACTGAATTCCCGTCCGGTCACCAACACGGCCATGGCGCTCCAGGGCGCCGACCCGTCCCTCGTCCTGACGACCAGCAGCGGATCCATCGACGGCGCCAACTACAGCGTCAACATCCGCGGCAAGCTGTCCCTGAACAGCGGATCCCCGCTGATCCTCGTCGACGGGATCGAGAGTTCGCTCACCCAGGTGAACCCCAATGACATCGAGAGCGTGTCCGTCCTGAAGGACGCATCCGCCTGCGCCATCTACGGTGCAAAGGCGTCCGCCGGCGTCATCCTCATCACCACCAAGAGCGGGGCCGAGGGAGATGCGAAGATTACCTACAACGGACGTTTCTCCCTCTCGACCAACACCACCAGCACCGACTTCATTACCAATGGTTACGACTACATTACCCTGACCAACGAATTCTATAAGACGTTTGCAGGGAAAAGCGCCTGGACCTACTCTGACGAGCAGATCCAGATGATGTATGAGCGCCGCAACGACGTGACCGAGAATCCGGAGAGGCCCTGGGTCATTCCCGACGAGACGGGCACCTACTCCTATGTCTATCTCGGCAACTTCGACTGGTACAGTTATCTGTTCAACCGGGTCCGTCCCGAGACCGAGCACAACGTTACGGTCCGCGGCGGTACCTCCAAGGTGAAATACTATGCCTCCGCCCGCTACCTCTGGCGGAACGGTTTCTTCAGCGGCCACGCCCAGGATAACTACAGCGGCATTTCGCTGCGCGGCAAGGTGGACGCCAAGATCACCAAATGGCTCGACTACTCCACCAACGTCAGCCTGGAGCGCACCAAGTATAAATGGGGCGGATTCTGGGAGATGGACGGATCGACCGGTTACGTGAGCCAGGGTATTATGTGGAACATCACGCAGAACGTGAGCCCGACCTATGTACCGTTCAACCCGGACGGCACCATCGCGATGGTACCCGGATTTATGCAGGATGCTACCTCTCCGCTGATGTCCGGCCGTGGCGGCGTCTTTATGGACGGCCGCAACCGCAACGAGAACATCAACAACTACTGGACCTGGACCCACCGGCTGACCGCCCACATCTTCAAGGGCCTCAATTTTATCGCCGACTATACGTACAGGCGCCGGGACCGCAGGGCCAACTTCCGCAGCCTTCCTACGCAGAACTCCTACGACAACATCAACCAGCGTATGTATGAGGGCAACGGCCTCACCGGCGGACTCTTCTCCAACGGATCGGTCTATGACTTCACCCGCGAGTACCGCTACTACCAGGACGGCAATGTTATCAACGCCTACTTCTCGTATGACAATACCTTCAAGGATCACCATATAGCGGCCACCCTCGGAGGCAACTTCGACGATTATCACTCCAGCAGCATCACCATCCAGCAGAAAGGCTCCCTGAGCGATGCGCTCTCCTATATCAATATGGCCAACGGCGAAATCGAGAAGGCTTCGATGGGCAATTCCGCCTACCGGACCCTCGGCTTCTTCGGACGTATCAACTACGACTGGAAGGGACGCTACCTTGTGGAACTGAGCGGCCGTTTCGACGGTTCTTCCCGTTTCCCGAAGAACCACCGCTGGGGCTTCTTCCCCTCCGCTTCGGCCGGATGGCGCCTGAGTGAGGAGCCGTTCTGGACCAATGTCAAACCGTATGTTTCCAACGCCAAGATCCGTCTGAGCTACGGTACCCTCGGCAACCAGCAGGTGGACAATTACTATTACTGGGAAGAACTGAAGACCGGTCTGCTGAGCGGCTATACCTTCGACGGCATCAGCAACGCCGGACAGGCCTATGTGGATGCACCTGTCTCGAAAGACCTGACCTGGGAGACCGTCATCTCCGAGAACATCGGTATCGACCTCGGATTCCTCCGCAACCGGCTCACCCTCAACGCCGACTTCTTTATCCGCGACACCAAGAATATGCTTACCGCCGCGATGACGCTTCCGGCCGTGTACGGCGAGTCCGCTCCGAAGGAGAATGCGGCCAACCTCCGCACCAAGGGCTTCGAACTGGCCCTGAGCTGGAAGGACAACCTCACCGTAGCCGGGCAGCCGCTCTACTACGGAGTAACGGCCACCCTCGGCGACTTCGTCACCCATATCACCAAGTTTGACAACGAGAAAGGAATCATCAGCGAGAACTTTGTCGGCAAACGCCTCGGCGATATCTGGGGTTATGTCAGCGACGGTGTCTTCGCTACCGACGAGGAAGCGGCGGAATGGGAAGCCAAGTACGACTCCTTCAGCACCGTCAACTCCGGCATCAAGGCCCAGGCTGCTCCCTGGAATCACCTGATGGCAGGTGATATCAGGTACGTCGATCTCAACGGCGACGGCAAGATCAACACGGGTGACAACACCATCGACAATCCCGGCGACCGCAAGGTGATCGGTAACTCCCGTCCGCGCTTCAACTATGCCCTCAAGGGTGACTTCAGTTGGTATGGCGTGGATCTGAGCTTCTTCTTCCAGGGTGTCGGCAAGATGGACTGGATGCCCAACTACAACAGCATCTACTTCTGGGGCCCTTATTCTTATCACCGTCCCACCTTCATCCCGACCGATTTCGTAGAGAAATGCTGGTCGCCCGAGCCGGGTGCCGACAACAGCAAGATCGTCTTCCCCCGCCAGCGGGGACGCATCGCTACAAGCTCGCATCTGAAGACCTCCGACTTCTATCTCCAGAATGCGGCCTACCTGCGTCTGAAGAACCTCACCATCGGTTATACCCTCCCCATCAAGAGCAAGGTGCTGGAAAAAGCCCGCATCTACTTCTCGGGAGAGAATCTCTTCTATCTGTCCCCGCTTCGCAGGGCCACCAAGTACATCGATCCGGAAGTGGCCACCACCTCCGTCAGCGAGGATCTGACCTATCCGTATTCGAGGACCTTCTCCTTCGGTGTTGACATTACATTCTAGCGATCATGAAAAAGATTATCATACCCCTGTCCCTTCTCGCGGCGGCCTTCGCCCTTTCCTCCTGCGAGGACTTCCTGACCAAGGCCCCCGAAACCACCCTGTCGCCGGACACCTATTTCTCTTCGGCGGCGGAACTGGACCTCTGGGCCAATAAATTCTACAACGACATCCTGCCCAAGGCGGACGGTCTTGCGGAGCTGAATGCCGACGACAACGGTTCCTCCTCTTCGCTCACCGCCATCCAGAAAGGCACCAGAACCCCTTCTTCCAAATCCTGGGATGACGGTACCTGGAAGCCGCTGAGGAACATCAACTATATGCTTGAGCACAACCGCTGCCAAGACGTGAAGACCAAACAGATGTACGACGGCGTCGCATACTTCTTCCGCGCCTGGTTCTATTATGAGAAAGTCCGCCTGTACGGTGACATTCCCTGGTACGACCACGTGATCGAATCGAGTAACAAAGAAGACCTCAACAAACCCCGCGATCCGCGCGGTTACGTCATGCTGAAGGTTCTCCAGGATCTCGACAAGGCCTACGAACTGCTTCCCGCCAAATGGAGCACGGATGCCGTGTACCACGTATCCAAGGATGCAGTCCTCGCCTTCAAATCCCGTGTAGCCCTCTTTGAAGGCACCTTCCGGAAATATCACGCCGGAACGGCGTTCGTTCCCCAGGACGAACAGACCTTCGAGGGCGTGACCATCTCCTCCGAGTACTTCCTCCGCCAGGCGGCCGATGCCGCCGGCCGGCTCGTCGGAACGCGCAGCCTCTATACCGGCAATACGCTCGGTCTCGCCGAGAAGGCCACCGATGCGTCCTACCGCGAGTACTTCCTGCTTGAGACGGCAGAGACGGACGAGACCATCTTCGCCCGCCGCTACAGCGTGGACGTGCTGGTGCGTCACGGCATCCAGTTCGACTACAAGTCCCAGCACCGGAGCGCAAGCAACAACTTCGTCTATCATTACCTCAAACGCGACGGCAAGCCGATCGACCTCAAGGATACGACGATGACCTTCGCGGAAATGTTCAAGGATAGGGATCCGCGTATGGCGCAGACCCTGCACGGCCCCGGTTACAAAGCCATTGACGGCACCACGCCCGAGCAGCTCAGCTGGGAGCGGACGTTCAACGGTTACCGGATCATCAAGTATATCTCCGACTCTTCCCACGAGACGGCCACGACCTCCACGACCGACTATCCGCTCATCCGCTATGCGGAAGTGCTGCTGAACTATGCGGAGGCCAAGGCTGAACTGGGCGAGCTGACCAAGGCCGACATCGACGCCACGATCAACGTGATCCGCGCCCGCGTGGGAATGCCCGCCCTGAGCGATGTCCCTACCGAAGTCGATCCGATCATCGGCGGCATCTATAAAAGAGCGGCCTCGGATGCCTATCTCCCCGCCCCCGTCCTCGAAGTTCGCCGTGAGCGGACCGTGGAACTCTTCTGTGAAGGCTTCCGCCAGTGGGATCTTCTCAGATGGGGTCTGGGCAAACGGCTTACTCCTAAGGGAACAGGCGGATTCCGGGGCATCTGGATTCCCGACCTCGGCGATCTCGACCTGGACGGCGACGGCAAGGTGGACCTCTGCGTTTACAGAGGGACCAAACCTTCGACGAAAGCTCCCGCCACCAACATCATCGAGCTTGGCGGCAACTGGACCCTCACGGACGGGACAGGCGAGAACAACGGTTACCTGACCTATTACGAGGCCGAGAACTATGTCTGGAATGAGGGACGCGACTACCTCTGGCCCATCCCTGCCGACCAGCGTACCCTGACCGATATGGCCCTCACGCAGAATCCCGGCTGGGATGACGGCCTTTCCGAAACGACGAATCAGCAATGATGAGAAGATTCATGCATACGCTTCTGGCGATTACACTCGTGCTCTCAGCCTTCGCCTGCGGAGAGAAACCGGCCGAGGTCCCGGCCGGGGAACTCTCCGTAGAGCCGGCTACCGCCCAGGTGGTCGCACTCGGGGAGCGGAAGATTTTTTCCATCACCTCCTCCACGGACTGGTATGCCCGCAGCAACCAGTCCTGGGCCAAGCTGGCCACGGCCAGCGGCAAGGGATCGGAAACCGCTTCCTCTATGGCCGTGAATGTCGAAGAGAACAAGTCCGCCGAAGCCAGAACGGCTGAAATCACCGTCTCCAACCTCGGAAAAGAATCCAAGGTCATCAAGCTGACGCAGGCCGGCACCGAAGGTGGTGCCATTCCGGAGACGAGAGGTATCGCCACGGCGGAGGACCTCGTAGGCTTTGCCAAAGCCGTGAACGGAGAGGGATCCATCGCCTTGTACCTGGTGGACGGAGTGGTCAAAATCCTGCAGGATATCGACTGCTCCGGCATCAAGGAATGGGTTCCCGCCGGCACGAGGGAGATTCCGCTTACCTACAGCATAGACGGAGGCGGTCACACCCTCCGGAACGTGAACTGGAAGGTGGACGTAACGAAATATCCCTCCGCCGGTCTGATCGGCGCCGCCCGGAACGTGAAGATCGAGAAACTGATCTTCGGAACCGCGGGAAGCCGGGTGGAATTGAACGGAGAGAATGATAAAATCCGTGCCGGCGGCATTGTCGGCTATGCGGAAGGCGTCACGATGGAGAAAGTGACCGTCAATGCCTCGCTTGTCGCGACGTGCGCTTCCTCGACTCAGGACCACCTCACCCTCGGCGGGCTCGCGGGCTACTCGGATAATAACAGCATGATCGGAGGAGATCTCCTGTCCGTCAAGGGCTGCACCGTCAACGGTGACGTAACGGCTTCCGTCGCCTGCCGGGCCGGCGGTCTGGTCGGGTACAATTCCGGAGCCATCCAGAACTGTACCTTCAAGGGAAAGGTATCCTGCCCGGTCAGCGGCGAATTCGGCCCCGCCTGGCTGTCCTCCTACGGGAACCCTTCCGCCAAGGCCAGGGTTCTGGAAAACTATGGCTACGGAATGGTAGGTGACACGGACGCGGGAATGCGCAACTCGATGATGAACTGCGAAGCGGGCTACGATATCGAGAAGAATACCGTGGACTGGACCAAGGACAGCTACTACAACTGGACGGAGGTCGAATCCCGGCAGCTGCACAGCGGCGCCGTCTGGCACCACTATACCTGCACCAACGTGCCACGGCATATCCACGTGTTGGAAGTAGACCTCACCGATCCGGGTATCGAAATCACCCAGGCCATCGCAGGGGAAATCATCCCGAACCCCAACGGTAACGGCAACAACAACAACGGATTCAAGCTGCGCGAGCGTTTGTCCGATGTATGTGCGCGCCGCCGGGCTGAAGGACAGAAGATCCTCGCCGGTGTGAACTGCAGTTTCTTCGACTCCAATGACGGATTCCCCAGGGGACACGTCGTGGAGGAAGGCGAACCGATCTTCATCAACAACCCAAAAGTGGCCTCCAGCCTGGTGAACCACAAGTGGAGTTTCACGGTTTTCACCGACAGGACAGCTTCCTGCGGAGTCAAGAAGTTCACCGGAAAACTCCGCCGGGGCGGGATTGAATACGCCTACCACAGCATCAACGACACGATTCTCCGGCATTCTCCACTCGATTATACCGAGAACAAGAGCTACCAGGCCAACCTGTTCACATCCCGCTATGTCCGGACGCCTTACGCCTCCAATCCCGCTATTGTCAACGAGCTGGCCGGGAACGTACTCTACGTGATCTGCGAATATACAGGCGATCCCATGAAGGTCAACACCGGCTACGCCCCCGCAAGGGTCGTAAAAGTCGTGGACGGAAGAAGTTCCGCCCTCTCGACCGGAGCGCTTCCGTACATCACGGAAAAGAACCGCGTCGGCATCGCCCTGGCCGGTGAGCTCGCCTCCCAATGGTCCGGAATCAAGACCGGCGACACCGTGGAGCTCCGCTGCGACATCTCCATTGACGGCGATGCCTCCAAGCCCATCTATATGCTGAATTCCACGATGTACATGCTGATGGACGGCGGCGCGGATACTTCCTCTTCGCCCGGATCCAACGCCTCTCTCTACACCAAGTACGACCCTATGACCTTCCCCGTCGTAAGCGCGGACCGCAAAAAAGTCTGGCTCGTGGAGATCGACGGCCGCCAGATTCCCGGCGGTGCCTGGTACTCCCTCGGAGTCAAAGGCTACGAAATCTACCGCATCGCAAAGAAACTCGGCGGCGCGTGGGCGACAAGGATGGACGGCGGCGGTTCGTCCGCCATCTGGGTCTGGGATTCGTCGAAAGGCAGCGGAAGCATCGTATCCCGCCCCAGCGACTCCAAAGGGGAGCGAAGTGACATGACCTATATTCTTTTAAGGGAAAAATAAACACATCCATATATGAAAACTATTACCAAAATAACACTGTCCCTGCTCGTCGGCGCAGCTGTCGCGGTCTCCTGCAAAAAGGAAGAACCGACCTATACGATTACGGCCGACCGGACCGAAGTGACTGACATCGCCGCCACCACCCCCGGTGAGGAGGTGATTGTCGTTACGACCGATGCGCCGTACTGGATTCTCCAGACGCCGGAATGGGTCACGGCCAATCCCGTGACCGGCGTGGGCGGTGGTGAAAGCACCATTGTGACCCTCACCGTCGCGCCCAACTACAAGAACGAAACCACAAAGACCAAACCCCGGAGCGGCGCCCTGAAATTCTCCGGAGGCAAAACCTCCCTCTCCATTCCCATCAGCCAGCTTGGCTATCAGGCCACCATCGATCCCTCGCTGAGCATCGGCGGTATTCCGTCCATGGAAGAATTCCGCAAATTCATCACCGCCGTCAACGAAGGAGCGAGCCTGATCCGCTGGATGAACAATGACTGGGAAGTCGAACTGCTGACCGACCTCGACCTGGCCGAATTTACCGAATGGACGCCGATCGGCAACGTGGAGTCCACCGGGAATGCAAACAACGGCTGCAAGCTCAAAGGCAATGCCTTCGACGGCATATTCAACGGAGGCGGCCATACGATCCGCAACTTCAAGGTGACGCACACCGCCACGGAGGGCAGCACCTTCGGACTGTTCGGCGCCCTGGACAATGCCACGGTCAAGAACCTCAACGTCGAGGCCGAATGGAATATCAGCGCCAACGGCGTGGCGGATGTCGGCATCGTTGCCGGTACCGTGTACTGCTCGACCATCGAAAACGTAAAGGTCAACGCCGTCATCAATTCTACCGGCACCACGGCATCGGGCAGCCGCTTCGCCATCGGCGGTATCGCGGGCTTCGTTTTCAGCTTCTATGACAGCGAGGACGGAGTTGCCCACGACAGCTGGATCAAGGACTGCGAGACGACGGCCACCGTCAATCTGTCGGCCGGAAGCAATACGGCAGCCGGAGCAACGGGCATGATGTACGGCGGTATCGCAGCCTTCGCGACCAATGTCAAGGATGACTCCCGCAACCACATCGAGAACTGCGTCAACAACGGTACGCTTACGACCGACATCGGACGCTGCAGCGGCATCCTTCCGACGGCCAACTACGGTACCATCATTCAGGGCTGCACCAACAACGCGACCCAGATCAACAATAACGGGAACGGCCGCATCGGCCAGATCTGCTGCAACCTGAGCACGAAATCCGCAGTCATCGACTGCGTCAATACCGGCGACCTCACCACAACCGGAGCAAGCACGACAGCCGGCGCCCTGGTGGCCCTCATCGGTGACGATACGGTCTATATCGAAGGCGGTGAGAGATGCTGCAATACCGGAACCATCCTCGGATGCAACAAGACGTACCTGAGTCTCCTGTGCGCCAACAACAACAAATTCGACCACGTATCCAACGTCATCCTGAGCGGCAAGCTCGGCGTATACAAAGCAGACGGCAACCACGAGATGTACGACGTGAACTCCGCCAACATCATGGAATTCATCGGATACATCAACAGCGCCTACGCCGACAAAGTCACCAACATCACCTACGTCTCAGACCCGGGTACGATTCCCGGACCGGACGAGCCGGCCGAGCCGGAGTCCCCGGACAAGAACGGCGGCATCGACGGCCTGGACCTCGTTAACGATACCTGGAACTAATTGGAGGACAAGCGAATGAAAAAGTATATGATTTTTGCGGCCCTTGCCGCCGCCGTCCTTGCAGCAGGTTGCTCCAAGGAGCCCGTTTCGGGAGAAACCGCCCCGGCGGGAACCACCTTCACGGCCACGATGACCCCGCTCACCAAGGCTTCCATCAACCACTCCAAGGTCACCGTCCTGTGGAATCCCGGCGACCAGATCTGTGTCAACGGAGCCGTTTCAGCCGCGCTGACAGAGACGGCGGAGACAGCCGTATTCACCTTTGAGGACAATCTCAAAGCCCCGTACAAAGCCGTCTTCCCGGCCTCCATCTATAAAGACGCCTCCAACGTCACACTCCCGGCCGAACTGGGTGTGGACGGGCTTAACCTCGCCCTTGCGGGTTATACGGAGAAAGGCAGCAACCTGCGCTTCTCCGCCCTCACGGCCCTGCTGGAGGTCAGCGTAAAGGCGGGCGAAACCCCCGCCACCCTCAAGGAAATCGTCCTGAGGGGACTGAACAAGGAGCAGATTTCGGGCCCTTTCGGCATCAACTATGTCTCGCACGCCCTGACGGGAAAATCCACCGCTGCGGAAGACCGGGAGGTCAAGATCCTCGTGAACCGCGAGCTCTCGGCCGAGCCTATCGTGGTCTATATCCCCGTCCCTGCCGGTGAGTATTCCCTGGGATACCAGGTGGACTTCATCAACTCGGAAGACAAGATTATGCGTCAGACCGTCTCGGCCCGCACGCTCAAGGCCGGGGAACTGCGCGTTATGCCGGAGCTCCCCTTTGCGGTCAACTACAACCCCGAGCCTATCACTGCCCTTGGAGGCATCCCGGACGCGACCGAGCTGGTTGCCTTCGCGAATGCCGTCAATGAGGAAGAGTCCCTCGAACGCTGGCTGAACGAGGCCGGCGAAGTGGAACTGCTCGCCGACATCGACCTCGGCGGAGCCGAATGGACGCCGATCGGAAACGGTTCCGTCACCAAGGACCACGCCATCACCGGCGTCGCCTTCAGCGGCGTATTCAACGGAGGCGGCCACACCATCGACAACTTCAAGGTAACGATTCCCGCCTCCGCATCCAATGTGGCCGGCGGTCTGTTCGGCTGCGTGAGCGGTGCGACCATCAAAGACCTCACCATCGGTGACAAGGTCGTCATCAAGACGTCCTCCACCAGCGGGTTCGTTACGATGGGCGGTGT
>CAMUZW010000055.1 GCA_947165305.1 uncultured Bacteroidales bacterium | reverse complement strand
CTTCGCATAAATGTAATTCTCTTTGGCATCCAGATCATCCGGCGCGAGCAGCAACGATTGTTTGAATGCATCCACAGCCGTCTTATAGTCCTTTTTCTGCAGGGCTGCATCGCCCTGGTTGAACCAATAATCCGACGCATGGGCCGAACCTTCCACCTGCCCTTTCACCTTCTCGAGCGATTTCGACGCCCCGTCGAAATCCCCTTCCCGGTACAGCGTACTGGCCAGATTGTAATTCCCGGCAAAAGAGGTGGAATCCGCCAGCAGGGCCCGCCTGTACTGCAGGTCGGCCACCTGCCATTTCTTCTTGTCGAAGGCCCGGTTCCCCTTGCGGACACCGCTCTTGTCGGGGCCGTACTGCGCAGAGGCGGCCACGCATCCCAGGAGCAGTGCCAGCAACACGGCCAGCATCTTATGTATACGAACGGTCATTTTTCAAACAGATGGCGGCGGCTCCTTCTTCCGCCGATCAGCATTTCGATGACAAACAGCAGCAGGGCAATGCCCAGGAAGTACATATACTGCTCGTCATACTCTTCAAAAATCGTAGAACTGAATTCTTCATCCTCCATCTTGCGGATGTCGTTGATGATGGGGTTGAGGCCGAATTCTTCATTGCCGGCATGGATGTAGGCACCGCCGCCGGCACTTGCGATTTCCCGCAGGGTTTTCTCGTCCAGGCGGGAGACCACGATGTTGCCGTCCTTGTCCTTGAGGAGTTCTCCCTTCACGGGAATCGGCTGTCCCTGGGCGGAGCCCACGCCGATGGTGTAGACCTTGATCCCCTCCTCGGCAAGCATCTTCGCCGTAGCGACGGGATCGCCTTCGTGGTTCTCGCCGTCGGAGATCAGGATGATGACCCGGCTCTTCTCGCTCTGGGCGCTGAAACTGCGGCCCGCCGTACGGAGCGCATCCTCCAGGGCGGTTCCCTGGATCGGGACCGACTCGGTGTTGATGCTCGACAGGAACATCTTGGCCGACACGAAATCCGTCGTGATCGGAAGCTGGACAAAGGATGTTCCGGCAAAGACGATGAGGCCGATGCGGTCGTCCTGGAGTTTGTCCGTCATCCGGGATACGGCCAGTTTGGCGCGTTCCAGCCGGTTGGGAGAATAATCCTCCGCCAGCATCGAATTCGACACGTCGAGGGCGATCATCACTTCAGCCCCCTTCATCTTCCGTTCGGTCAGCTTGGCACCGATCTGCGGCCGGGCCAGTCCGATGACAAAGAAGAAAAACGCCAGGGAGAAGAGAACAACCCTCACCCAGCCCTTGGAGGCTGACCAGGAGGGCATCAGTTCCCGTACAAGATCTTCGTCGCCGAAACGGCGGAGCCGCTGGCGGCGGAGGTACCGCGCCACACCGTAGAAAACCGGGAACAGCGGCACCAGCAGCAAAAGCCACAGATATTCGGAATGTGCAAACAGTATCACGGCAGCCTCCTCAAGAATACAGCCCTGAGCAGCAGCTCCGCGAGAAGCAGGATCAACGCCGCCAGGGCATACCGGTGGAACAATTCTTTATAGACCGGGAAGCTGTCCACCGAGGTGCGGGTCTTCTCCATCTGATTGATTTCAGCATAGATTTCCGCCAGTTTGGTGTTGTCGGTTGCCCGGAAATAGGACGCGCCCGTCTGCTTCGAGACCTCCTTGAGCAGGTCTTCATCGATCTCAACCGGCAGATTCCGGAGCTCGATGCCCCAGGGCGTCTGCACCGGATAAGGGGCTTCGCCGTTGGCGCCCACGCCGATGGTGTAGACACGGATGCCGTACGTCTTGGCGATCTCGGAAGCCATCGCGGGAGTAATTTCACCGCTGTTGTTGACGCCGTCCGTCAGGAGGATGATGACCTTGCTCTTGGCATCGGAGTCCTTGAGCCGGGCCACGGCGGTCGCCAGGCCGTTGCCGATGGCGGTACCGTCCTCAATGATGTCGGTCTGGACCTCCTTCATCAGGTTGATCAGGGTGGCGCGGTCGGTGGTCAGGGGGCACTGGGTATAACTTTCGCCGGCGAAGACCACGATGCCCATCCGGTCCGAAGGCCGCTGGGAGATGAATTCGATGGCGATATCCTTCGCGGCACTGATGCGGTCGGGCTTGAAATCCCGCGCCAGCATACTGGTCGAGACGTCCATCGCCAGCACGATGTCGATGCCTTCGGTGCTGATCTTCTCGGTCTCGGACTTGGACCGGGGCCGGGCGATGGCGACGATGATGAGCGAAAGCGCCGCGAGCCGGAGGATGCAGGGAAGATGCCTGACCCAGGACAGGACGCTTGTGCCGCGGGCCGTCCAGGGGCGGATATCGGATACCCTCAGATGCGGGTTGCGGCCGCGGATCTCACGGTACACGTACAGGGCCGCCAGCAGGAGCGGGATCAGCAGAAGCCACAGCAGTTTGGGATACTCGTAGTACATCAGCCGACCTCCTCTTCTATTTCATGCTGGTACGTGCTGGTGACGAACTTGACCGCCAGCGGCAGCACCTCCGCATTCTCCTCGCGGGTGGCGGTGTGCTTTGCGAATTTCACGAAGTCCGCCCGTTCGAAGAGGTCCTTCAGTCCTTCGTAAAGATCGACGGGGAGCGTCTCCTTCTTGAGCAGCGGGAGAATCTCCGCGGTCGTCATTTCCATTGCACCGATGCCATAACGGCCGTCGATGTATTCGCGCAGCGTGTCGGTGACCCCGGAATAGAAGGCTTTCTGCCGCTCGGGCTCCCAGTATTTGTCGCCGCGGTATTTGTCCAGTTTGCGCAGGGCACGGATGTGGGCCGGCTCCTGCGCGGCCTCGATGATTTTCTTCTTGCGGAATCTGAGGATCAGCCAGACAGCGAGGCAGACGAGGCCTGCGACACCGAGCCCGAGCGCCACCCAGGGGAAGACTTCGCGGGCCGTCACAGGGTACCTGATCTGGTCCTTGATGTCATGAATCACAAAAGTGGCCGTATCGACGGGCATCGTGTGCACATCCAGCATCTGCGACTTGAACCAGACGGTATCCACCTGCCCGTCCGGGGATTTCCGGAGCAGCGACAGCGGCGGAAGCAGGTACACGCCTTCGTCGAAGGAGGTGATGGTCACCGCACCGCGGATATCGTGGACAGGATGCTCTTTGCCGGTCGTCCGGAGGGTATCCACCTGCCAGGGTGAAAGCACCTCGACGCCTTCCATCATTCCTTCCTTGAAGTCCGGAAGCGAAATGCCCGTACCGTCCTCGACGTCCCGCAGCACGAAGCCGTACTGCACCTGATCGGCGATCAGCACGGAATCCCGCGGCGTCAGCTGACGGAGAAAAGACCCGTCCCCGACGGCCGTATCACCGGAGGCGTCCTTCCCTTTCGAGCAGGCCGCGACGGACAGAAGCATCAATATATATAATCCTTTCCGATGCATAATTATCTTTTGCGGAAGAACCCCAGAAGGGCCTTCGCATAATCTTCATTGACAGCAATGCCGACATGGTCGACCTTGTAGCGGTTCAATACCTTTCCGGCGGAATCCCTGGCGGCAGACCACCAGCGGGCATATTCGTCCCGCACCTTGCGGGAAGACGTATTAACCCAGGCGGCGGCACCGGATTCCGCATCCTTGACATGGACGAATCCGATATCCGGAATCCCCTGCTCACGGGGATCGAAAACCCGGATGACGGAGATATCGTGACGGTTGACCGCGATCTTGAGGGCTTCCTCATAGCGCGGGGCGCCGTCGCCGTCGACATCCATCATGTCCGAGAGCAGGAAGGCCGTGGATTTCTTCTTGATGGCACCGGTCAGGAAGCGCAGGGCGCCGCCGATGTCGGTCCCGTCGGAAGCGGGTTCATACTCGAGGATTTCCCGGATGATGTGCAGCAGGTGGCTTCTGCCCTTCTTGGGAGGGATGAATTTCTCGATCCTGTCGCTGAACAGCAGCGCACCCACTTTATCGTTATTGAGAATGGCGGAGAACGAAAGCACCGAGGCGATCTCGGCGATCTGGTCCCGCTTGGTCTTGGCAACCGTTCCGAAGAGTCCGCTCCGGCTCACGTCCACCAGCAGGACCACGGTCATCTCCCGTTCTTCCTCGAACACTTTGACGTAGGGGGCCCGCATCCGGGCGGTGACGTTCCAGTCCATGGAGCGGACATCGTCACCGTACTGATATTCCCGGACTTCGCTGAAGGTCATTCCCCTTCCCTTGAAGGCGGAATGGTATTCTCCGGCGAAGACCTGGTGGGACAGTGCCTTCGTCTTGATTTCGATCTTCCTCACTTTCTTGAGGAGTTCTTCGGGAGTGAGTCTGCCCATGGCCGCTTACGGAACAATAACCGAATTGAGGACCTTCTCGATAATCTCTTCGCTGCGTACATTCTCGGCTTCGGCCTCATAGGTAAGCCCGATGCGGTGACGCAGGACCTCGTTGCAGACGGCGCGGACATCCTCGGGGATGACATAGCCGCGGCGTTTGATGAAGGCATAGGCCTTGGAAGCGAGCGAGAGCGAGATGCTGGCACGCGGAGAGGCGCCGTAGGAAATCAGGCCGGCGATCTCTTCGAGACCGTAGTCCTTCGGGGTGCGGGTCGCATAGACGATGTCGACGATATAGCGTTCGATCTTCTCGTCCATATACACGTCCTTCACGACCTCCCGGGCCCGGACGATATCCTCGGGCTTGATGACCTTCTGTGCGTGCGGGAATGCGCCCTGGTTGTTCATACGGACAATCAGGCGCTCCTCTTCTTTCTTGGGATAGCCGACGATGACCTTGAGCATGAACCGGTCGACCTGGGCTTCGGGCAGCGGGTAGGTACCCTCCTGCTCGATCGGGTTCTGGGTGGCCAGCACAAGGAAAGGATTGGGCAGCGGATAGGTCTGGTCGCCGATGGTGACCTGGCGCTCCTGCATGGCCTCGAGCAGCGCGCTCTGGACCTTTGCCGGGGAACGGTTGATCTCATCCGCAAGGATAAAATTGGCGAAGACGGGGCCCTTGTGCACCTCGAAGTTACCCTTCGCCTGCGAATAGATCAGGGTGCCGATAAGGTCGGCCGGCAGCAGGTCCGGGGTGAACTGAATCCGGCTGAATTTGGCATCGACGGCCTCCGCCAGGGTGCTGATCGCCAGCGTCTTCGCCAGGCCCGGGACACCTTCGAGGAGGATGTGTCCGTTGGCCAGGAGGCCGATCAGCAGGTTGTCAATGAGGTTTTTCTGGCCGACGATGACCTTTCCCATTTCCAGTGACAGGATGTCAACGAACTCGCTTTCTTTCTGGATGCGTTCGTTGAGTTCCTTGATGTTCACATTCGAATTTTCCATATTATTATTAATTTTGCATTGTCAAAACCAAGCGCCATGCACTACATCCTGCGTCTCTCCTACAACGGAGCTCCTTTCTCGGGGTACCAGGTCCAGCCCGGTCAGCCCACCGTCCAGGAAACCCTGGAGAAAGCCCTTTCCACGCTCCTGAAGGAACCCGTTTCCATCATCGGGGCGGGGCGGACGGATACCGGGGTCAATGCCGTCGGCTATGCCGTATCCTTCGACGGGCCCGCACTTGCTGCGAATGGCGCGAAGGATTTTTCCTGCAAATTAAATGCCATCCTGCCCCGCGAAATCAGGGTCCATTCCCTGGAGGAAGCCCCGGCGGATTTCCACGCCCGGTTCAGCGCCCGGCGGCGGGAGTATACCTATTTTATACACAGAAAGAAAGACCCCTTCGTCGACCGGTTCTCATACCTGTATACCTTCCCTTCGCTGGACGTGGAGGCCATGAACGAAGCCGCCCGCGCGCTGCTCGGGACGCACGATTTCTCCTGCTTCGAGAAGACGGGATCTTCCAACAAGACATCGGTCTGTACGGTATTCGAGGCGCACTGGGAGAAATATACGCCTACGCACGTCAGCCTGCTCGGCTATCCGTGCGACGGGGGTGATTACCTGTATTTCCGCATCAGCGCCGACCGGTTCCTGCGCAACATGGTCCGGGCCGTCGTGGGGACGCTGCTGGAAGTCGGCCGCGGCCGGCGGACTGCCGGAAGCGTCGCCGCCCTCATCGGGAGCGGCACCCGTTCCGATGCCGGCGAATCCGTCCCCGGACATGCCCTCTTCCTCAGCGGGGTCGATTACTAGACGAGAATTTCTTCCACCACCAGCTTCGGCACATAATGCACACCCTCCCTCCGATAATAACGAAGGTCGGGAGCATCCCCGGACACGGGCTTCAGGAAGATAGATTCGGCAGGCTTGCCGATGGCGATGACGGCCAGGGGGGCGAGCGGCAGCGAGAGGGCTTCCTTCAGGGCTTCCCGACGGAAATTCAGCACAAAGATACCCCCGAGGCCCATATCACAGGCCTTTAGGAGCATGCTCTGCGCCGCGAATCCGAGGTCGATGTCCACCACGCGGTCCTCCGGATCCGTGCTGCAGACGACGATGAAGGCGCCGGGCTCCTTGCCGGGCTTGGGAAGATGCTCCTCCGGCAGGGCGCCGCCCAGCGTGATCAGCGGGAGGACCTTCTTCGAGGCCTCCCCCGTAACGAGCCGGAAGCGAAGCCGCTGGCGGTTCATCCCGGAAGCGATCAGCGTATTGACGGACACGATCTCACGGAGTTCCCGCTCCGTCACTTCCCGTGAAGGGTCATAGCCCCGGTAACTGCGGTTGCGGTGCAGGAGGGTGTCCAGGGAAGGATTCCTCCGGACGATGACCTTCTTGCGGTTTCCCGCCACCTCGGCCTCACGCCGTTCCAGATAATTGTCAGCCATAACGATTGATTCTTTACTGCCCACGAAGATACGCATTCCTCCCGAATCCGCAAAAACGTCGCGGAAAGTATTGGATATTCGAAAAAATATCTTTTACTTTGCAGACGGATGAAACGTTATGACGCATATGCCTGTTGTTGTGCCCTTCTTTCTGACCGGCACGGCGAAGCGTGTGCATAAGCGCATCCGTTCATGTAAGAATGACAGCCCTGCCAGTCAACAGACACGGCAGGGCTTTTTTATTGAATAAACTCTATATTATGGTTTACACATCACTTACCGGACTCATCGGGAAAACCCCGCTCCTCAGGATCAGCGGCATCGAAGGCCAGAAGGCCGACATTCTTGTCAAACTGGAGTTCTTCAATCCCGGCGGAAGCGTCAAGGACCGCATCGCGCTGGCGATGATCGAGGATGCCGAGCAAAAAGGGATCCTCGCCCCCGGCGCGACCATCATCGAGCCGACCAGCGGCAATACCGGCGTCGGCCTCGCCTGGGTCGGGACGTCCAGGGGCTATAAGGTCATCCTGACAATGCCCGAGACGATGAGCCAGGAGCGCCGCAGCCTGCTGCGGGCGCTCGGCGCCAGACTCGAGCTCACCCCGGGCGCCGAGGGAATGAAGGGGGCCATTGCCAGGGCTCAGGCCCTGAAGGACGCCACCCCGGGCGCGGTCATCCTCGGCCAGTTCACCAATCCCGCCAATCCGGCGATGCACGAGCGCACCACCGGAGAAGAGATCTGGAAGGACACCGATGGCAAGGTCGATATCTTCGTCGCCGGCGTCGGGACGGGCGGGACCGTCAGCGGCACGGGAAAAGCCCTTAAAAAGCACAACCCTGCCGTTAGGGTCATCGCCGTCGAGCCCGCCTCCTCGGCCGTGCTGTCGACCGGCATTCCTGGGAAGCACAAGATCCAGGGCATCGGCGCCGGATTCGTTCCCGACACCTATGATGCTACCGTGATCGACGGAATCATCCCTATCGCCGACGAAGACGCCATCCGCGCCTCCCGGCTCCTGGCATCCAGGGAAGGGCTCCTGGTCGGAATTTCCTCCGGGGCCGCCTTCTCCGCCGCGCTGCAGCTCGCACGCAGAGAGGAGAATGCCGGGAAGACCATCGTCGCCCTGCTTCCGGACACGGGTGAGCGCTACCTGTCCACTATCCTGTACGATTTTGAGAATTATCCGCTATGATCCTGACCCAGACCATCGGCCATCTCAAGACCCTGATGGCCCGCATCAAAGACGTCATCTTCCCGCTTTACAGCGATGTCGAAACAGAAGATGCAGTCTCCGCCATCTTTACCGAGCTGGAGGCCGTTTCCGACAAAGCCACGGCCGAAGCCTTCCTCCGGGAACTGCCGGCGGTGAAAGACCTCATCATCACCGATGTGGAGGCGGTCGCCGACAACGATCCGGCCGTCACAGGGCTCCAGGAAATCGTCTTCTGCTACCCGGCCGTCACGGCAATGCTGTATTACAGGACCGCCCACGTCCTGCTTCAGCTCGGCGTCCCTATCATCCCCAGGATGCTGACAGAATACGCCCACAGCGTTACGGGTATCGACATCCACCCGGGCGCCCGGATTGGCAGCCATTTCGCCATCGACCACGGGACGGGCATCGTGATCGGTGAAACGTCGGTCATCGGAAGCCACGTCACACTGTATCAGGGCGTCACGCTCGGGGCGAAGAACTTCCGGTACGACGAGGCGGGCCGCCCCATCAACCTTCCCCGCCATCCCATCCTGGAAGACAACGTGACCGTTTATTCCAACGCTTCCATCCTGGGGCGGGTCACCATCGGCAAAGGATCCGTCATCGGCGGCAACGTCTGGCTCACCCGCAGCGTTCCGCCCGGGTCCCGTATCCTCCAGGGGCGCTTTACCGAGACCTTCTCCGAGGGCGGGGGGATATAACGGGCCAGGGGTGCTTTTCCCCTTATGGGAATGAAGAGCATGCGGTGCTGCTCTCGCCGGGCGTCCTTTGTGCGAAAAAAGAAATAATCCCCCAGTACACGGTCCCGATTCCGGTGGCCGTGAAAATCACCCGGCACGGATTCCTCCCACGGAAAAACGGCTTCCTGCAATTCATCTGGTGCAAGGAGAGCGATTTAAACGCCCATTGGAGCGGATGCTTGCACCAAGCGAGTCCATTTTGGGCTCACCCGATGCAGGAGAACCGATTGTACATTGCTGTATTGAGGGTGACTGCACCAGGTAAATATTATGTCAGATAGTCCTTCACTTCAGCATAGACCAGACCCGAAAGGCGAACAACCTGCTTGAGAGAACTGTTATAGCGGACTCGCAGGGTCTTGGCAAGACGCAGCCGTTGTGCTGTATTCAGATGGCGGATACCGGTCACCCCGAATAACTCCCGGCAGATTTCGTTCCGGTACTGACGCATCTCCTGGATCGGAATGCTCAGGTGCGAAACCGTCCCGCCCCTGGAATCGACATCCGTCTCTTTGCTACGGCACATAAAAAACAGATATGCCTTATGGGTCCGGAAGAGTTTCTCGACAACCTCATAAGCCACAAATTCTCCCGGAAAGACCATTCCGTCAATCATCCGGGCGCAAACATGCCGCCCTGTCCCCAGCACCTTCCTCCGCTGACGGTATGTCATGCACGCCTCCTCCGTATCATATAGCCATCGCGGTGAGCTCCAATAGCCTTTTTTGCGAAAATACAGCGCCCCGCTGGACCACGGGTAGTCGTCTCCCGTAAACGGAATTCCACCCGCAGGGGCGTTTTTGACGATGTAGCAGACCACCGTCTTCAGATAGGATTCCGTATCCACGGCCTGATGATGGATCGAAACATCCTTCAATTTGTGGCTTTCGCCGTGCCGGCGGGAAATATGCATCGAAGTCCTTTTGATGTAATCATGCACGAACCGTCCGCATTCCACGAGCGCTCCGTACAGCAGAAAGTGGATATGGGTATCCATCAGGGAGAATGCCAGAATAACGACCTCATATCCGCTGATTACCATATAAATACGGTTCATTCCGGCACGGAAATCATCTTCATCATAGAACATATAATCTACGGCGTTTCCATCCGTAGAAAAATGCCAGCAGTTGGTAACAGGTTTGTCAATACCTTTGACAAAAAGGGTGTTCAGTCCCAGATCTTGCGTGATCCGGAGAAGTTGCGATTGCGTCAGTTTCATAGTTATAAGTCTCATTACCTGCTGCATCTCGCGGCATAGGAGGTCCTCATGGCCGCCGGACATGCAGTCGTCTGGGCAAAAGTAACATTTATGAGAGGGAAAAGCAAGGATTCAAGATAGAGAGTTCACCATTTTCCCCTCCGGCATATCACCTTGTGCGCAGAGGCGGGATCGGTACCGGTGTAGGGCATCCATGTGCACCAGGCGGGCCGATTTTGGCTCACCTGGTGCAGGAGAAGCCCACTCACAAAACCGAGTTGACGATGCCCGCACAAGGTGAATTGCCGAACCGAGTCAACGATGACTGCGGTCAACAGAATCCTGCTCGAAATTTTATTTGTTTTCGGGCGGGATTTTGTGTAAATTTGCAGATTGGTAAAAAACGGCCCGTAATCACGCCGGCAACTGCTTTATCGTAAGATTTACCGCATCAGGCAGATGCAGCCGGCGACAGGGTGCGGGGCCGTTCCGGACATTGACAGAAACAACGTTGACAAATTAAAAACAACAAGATATGCTTTTCAATCTTTTGCAGGGAGTGGATTCCCTCCAGACCGTGGCCGACGCCATCAACGAGGCTGCACAGAGCCCCGTCGCACAGGAAAAGACGGTCAATTTCTTTGAGATGTTCCGCCTCGGCGGAGCGTTGATGTGGGTCCTGCTGGCCCTCTCGATCGTAGCCGTGTACATCATCGGCAAGAAATGGTGGACCATCGCCAAGGCATCCAAGGTCGACAAGGATTTCATGAACGACATCCGCGACTACATCGGCGACGGCAAGCTCAAATCCGCCGTCACCCTCTGCCGCAAGGTCGACAACCCCGTCGCCCGGATGATCGAGACGGGTATCGGCCGGCTCGGCCGCCCGATGAACGAAATCCAGGCCGCCATCGAGAATACCGGCAACATCGAAGTCGCCCGGCTCGAGAAGGGCCTTCCGGCCCTGGCCTCCATCGCCGGCGGCGCCCCGATGATCGGATTCCTCGGCACCGTGCTCGGCATGGTCCGCGCCTTCTTCAACATGTCGACGGCCGGCAACAACATCGACATCACCCTCCTCTCCGGCGGCATCTACACCGCCATGATCACCACGGTAGGCGGTCTGATCGTCGGTATCGTAGCCTACTTCGGCTACAATTTCCTCACGGCGAAGGTATCCAACCTCGTCTACAAGATGGAAAGTTCCACTACCGAATTCATCGACATCCTGCTCCACGAGCCGGGTGACGCCAAGGAAGAAGCATAGCGTATGGCACTCCGGAGAAACACCAAGACAGACGCCTCGTTCTCGGTATCGTCTATGACGGATATCGTGTTCCTGCTGCTGATCTTCTTCCTGGTGACATCGACCCTGATCAACCCCAACGCCCTCAAGCTCCTGCTACCCAAGAGCACCGGCCAGGTTTCGGGCAAGGCCACGGTCAGCGTCAGCATCAAGGACTGGCACAACGACAGCTACACGTACCACATCAACGGCAACGAGACGCCCTGCTCCTATGAAGAAGTCGAAGGGCAGCTGATCTCCCTCCTCGAAGGACAGGAAGATCCCACCTTCTCCATCTTCTCGGACGACAGCGTCCCCGTCGGGGAAGTCGTCTCGATCATGAACATCGCCAAGCGGAACCATTACAAGGTCCTGCTGGCCACACAACCCGAATAAGGCATGAAGTTTTACCTGCACGAGAGACAAACCACCGGGCGGACGGGCCTCCTGATAGGACTGGCCCTGACCGTCGGGGTACACCTTCTCGTCGCGCTCTTCTGCGCCTTCACAGGGCTCACGTACCTTTATCCCCCGCCGCCGGAAACGACCTTCCTCATCGAATTCGAAGAGGACGAAACATCCCCGGAAATGCTTCAGGCGAGGATCGGAAGGGAGCCCCAGGCCGAGGAGGTCGACCTTGAGAAGCCGGTGGACCTCGTCCAGAGGGCCGAATCGCCTTACGAAGGGCCGAAGCCGAACACTACCCCGGCCGCAAAGCCGGATCCGCACGGGGATGTAGAGACGCCCGTCACGCCGAAAGAGCCCGTGACCGACCCGAGGGCTTCCTTCCCCGGCATGTCCGAAAAGCCTTCCGAATCCACCACGCCGCACAACGCGGCAGAAGGTTCCGACACCTTCAAGGAGGGGGAAAGCAACGGCAACACGGACAAAGGCAAGGTCTCCGGATCGGCCAACGCCCACGTCAAGGGCCGGACGGTCAAAGGGGAACTTCCCAAGCCCACTTATTCCAGCCAGGTCGAAGGGACGGTGGTCGTACGGGTCAAGATCGACCAGTACGGAAACGTCACCGAGGCCCAGCCGGGCGCGGACGGGACGACGGTCACCGACAAGGGGCTCTGGAACGCCGCCCGCAAGGCTGCGCTCAAGGCCCATTTCAACATGGATGCGGCCGCCCCCGCCGTACAAGAGGGCACGATCACATATATTTTCAAAGTTGTGGCGTGATGCCACGGAACAAACAGATGGCGGGAGCCATCGGGAAAGAAAAGGTTAGAAAATGGAAAATTTCAAGAAAGACGGAAAAACTTCACACAGGAAGCACTTCACAGTGAGAAGGCCTGCCCAGGAGAGCAGCCCCGAAAGGATTTACTCGACAGACCGCAGTTTTGACGACGCCTCTCCGGCTTACGGAGAGCGCGGCCACAGAAGCGGTGAGCGCCGCCCTTACGGCGAACGCAGAGGCTATGGTGAACACAGGAACGCACCCGACGGCGAGCGCAGAGGCTACGGCGAACGCCGGAGCTACGGCAGTGCAGAAGGAAGGGGCAGAAGCAGCTATGGCGGCGGCGAGCGTCGCGGCTACGGCGAGCAGCGGGACGGTGAACGCCGCCCTTACGGCGAGAAGAAGGCATGGGGCAAGCCCGCCGGAAGACCCGGACCGAAGAAAGGGGCCCCCAGGAAAGATAACGGCATCACCAACATGATCCGCAAAGGGAAGGAGCAGCTCAAATCCTCCCTCTCAAACTATTCCGACAATGATTACGTACAGCCGCCCGTACAGGATGTGGTACGGCTCAATAAATTCATCGCCAATTCGGGCGTCTGCTCCCGGAGAGAAGCCGACAACTTCATTCTCTCGGGCTGCGTGACCGTCAACGGCGAGATTGTCACCGAACTCGGAAGCAAAGTCAACATCTACACCGACGACGTCCGTTTCAACGGCGAACGCCTCAAAGGCGAAGAGAAGGTCTATCTCGTGATGAACAAACCGAGAGGGTATGTCACAACCGCAGGCGACCCGCACGCCGAGAAGACCGTCCTCGACCTCATCGGGAAATGCCCCGCACGGGTCTTCCCCGTCGGCCGGCTCGACAAGAACACCACCGGCGTCCTGCTCTTCACCAATGACGGAGAGATGGCCCAGCGCCTTACCCATCCTTCCTACAACAAGAAGAAGATCTACCAGGTCAATCTCGACCGCGAACTCAAGGAAGAGGACCGTCAGACCATCCTGGCCGGCATCGAGCTGAGCGACGGTCTCGTGGCCGCCGACGAACTCGAATACGCGGAGCCGAACGATCACCGCAAGCTGGGTATCGAAATCCACTCCGGCAAGAACCGCATCGTCCGCCGTATCTTCGAATCTCTCGGCTACGAAGTCAAGGCCCTCGACCGGGTCTACTTCGCCGGCCTGACCAAAAAGGGTCTCAAGAAGGGCGCCTGGCGTTTCCTGACGCAGGGCGAAGTGAATATTCTTAAGATGGGTGCATATGTCTAGCCACAGGGCAGGGTTCGTCAACATCATCGGCAATCCCAATGTAGGGAAGTCCACCCTGATGAACGCGCTCGTCGGGGAGAAACTCTCCATCGTGACCGCGAAGGCCCAGACCACGCGGCACCGGATCATGGGCATCGTCAACGGCGAGGACTGGCAGATTGTCTATTCCGACACGCCCGGTATCCTGAAGCCGAATTACCGGCTGCAGGAAAGCATGATGAATTTCGTCGACACCGCCATCGGCGATGCCGACATCATCCTCTACGTGACGGACGTCATCGAAAAAGGCGACAAGAATGCAGAATACATCGCCAAGCTGCAGAAGATTGACTGCCCGGTCATCCTCGTGATCAACAAGATCGACATCAGCACCCAGGAGAAGGTCGTGGAGCTGATGCAGTGGTGGAAGGAGCAGCTGCCCGGAGCGGTCATCATCCCGGCTTCGGCCCAGGAGCGGTTCAACCTCCAGAGCATCCTGGACGAGATTATCGCCCGCCTGCCGGTAGCCCCCGCCTGGTACGACAAAGACACTTTCACCGACCGCAACCTCCGCTTCTTCGCCTCGGAGATCATCCGCGAGAAGATCTTCCTCAACTACGGAGAAGAGATTCCCTATTCCTGCCAGGTCGAGATCGAGGCTTTTCACGAAGGGGAGGACAGGTACGAGATCAGCGCCGTCATCTATGTGATGCGCGACAGCCAGAAAGGCATCATCATCGGGAAAGGCGGGGCCGCGCTCAAGAAAGTCGGCACCCAGGCCCGTATCGACATGGAAGATTTCTTCCAGAAGAAGGTCTTCCTGTCTACATTTGTCAAAGTGGACCCGGACTGGCGCGAGAACCGCAAGGAACTCCGCCGTTTCGGCTACGAATTTTAAAGGATATACGCCATGAGCGAAGAATGGGACGACATACAAGAAGAACCCGTTGAGGCGGCGCCAAGCGGCAAATTCGGCCGGTTGCTGGGACCGGACAGCAAGCGTTACAAGCTGTCCGGCATGTTCAAGGACTGGTTCCTGGACTATGCCTCCTATGTAATCCTCCAGCGGGCTGTTCCGCACATCGTGGACGGGCTCAAGCCCGTGCAGCGCCGCGTGCTGCATACGATGAGCGAGATGGACGACGGCCGCTACACCAAGGTGGCCAACATCGTCGGCCAGGCGATGCA
>CAMUZW010000054.1 GCA_947165305.1 uncultured Bacteroidales bacterium | reverse complement strand
ACACCGGCATCATCAACCGCACCATCCGCCGCTGCTACTACTGCGACTTCGAGAATGCCGTCCAGCTCCGCAAGGCCCTGTTCGCATCCGGCGAGATCGACTGGTTCTTCCTCGACAACGACCGGGCGAATCTCCAGATGATGCCTTTCGAGGCCTTCGCCGACATCTGCGCCCAGCTCGTGAAGTATCCGTTCCGGGCGAAGCCCTGCTATCTGGAAGGCGTCTGGGGCGGCAGTTATATGAAAGAGCGCCGTCACCTGCCGGAGAAGATGCGCAACGCCGCCTGGGTCTTCGACTTCATCCCGATGGAGGTGAGCGTCCTCGTCGAGGCGGGGAGCGAGAAACTCGACATCAACTACTGCTCCTTCGTCCACAAGGAGGGCATCAACCTGATGGGAGAGAAGTGCGTCAAGAAGTACAAAGGCTATTTTCCCATCCGCTTCAACTGGGACGACAGCTACCACAGCACCGGCAATATGTCGATCCAGTGCCACAGCGGCGGTAAATTCAATATTGAGAACTACAATGAATTCGGCCGTCAGGACGAGAGTTATTATGTCGTGATCACTGGCCACGAGGCCAAGACCTTCATCGGCTTCCGCGACGATGCCGACATCCCGCAGTTCTTCAAGGAGATCGAGGCGGCCGACACGCAGCACGACCCCTGCGACTATATGAAGTATGTGAGCTACGAAGAGTCGAAGCCGGGCCTCCAGGTGATGCTCCCTGCCGGGACCATCCATTCCAGCGGCCGCAATCAGGTCATCCTCGAAATCGGCTCGCTCACGATCGGCTCCTACACCTATAAGATGTATGACTATCTGCGGCTCGACTTCGACGGCAAGCAGCGCCCGATCCACACGCACCTTGGGGAACTCAATGTCAACCAGGAGCGCCGCTACAGCGTGATCCACGACCCTTCCAGCAAGGATTATATCGTCCAGAAGCCGCGCCTGGCCGCCTCCGGCGAGGGCTGGGAAGAATACATCCTCGGCGAGAATCCGCAGGTGTACTTCTCCCTCCGCCGCCTGGAATTCGAAAAGCAGTGCGAGCAGGACACCAAGGGCGAGAAGTTCCACGTGCTGACCCTCGTGGACGGCGACCATATCCGCATCCGCAGCGTGGAGCATCCTGAACGGTACTTCGACCTCGATTTCATGGAGATCGCCTGCGTCCCGGCCGATATGGGCAAATACGTCATCGAAAACCTGGGCAAGGAACCGATCCGCGTCCATAAGACCTGCCTGCGTGACGGCTATGAAAACGACCCCGCGTAAGATTTCCCTCGATGTCGGCGGCACTTTCGTGAAGTGCTCCGACGGCCGCAAGGTCCCCATCGACTCGGACGGTAGCCGCGAAGCCATCGCGGCCGCCCTCCGGGAGGCGGTGGGGCCCCTGGAAGGCCTGGAGTCGGTCGGTGTCTGCATCCCCGGCCCCTTCGACTACCGGGAAGGCATTTTCCTGATGAAACACAAGTTCGCCGCCGTCTATGGCGAGCGCTTCTCCGACCTGGTCCTCGGATCCACGGACCGTCATTCCGGGCTTGTCCCGGAATCTCTCTCCTTCCATTTCATCCACGACGTCAACGCCCCCCTCCAGGGCCTCCTTCGGATGCACCCGGAGATCCAGCAGGGCCGCGTCGCCCTGGTGACCCTCGGGACGGGTCTGGGCTTCAGCTATGCCATTGACGGCGAGATTCAGATGAACGAGCATCTCTCTCCGGCCGTATCTCTCTACAACCGGCCCTACCGGGAGGGTGTCCTGGAAGATTATGTGTCGAGAAGGGCCATCCTGAAGGCCTATGGCAGGCCGGTGGAAGGGGATGTCCGCGAGATCTCCGACCGGGCCCGGGCAGGGGAGAAGGAGGCCGTCGAGGCATTCCTGTCCGCAGGCAGGGCCTTTGCCGAAGGCGCCGGCCCGCTCCTGCGCGAACTCGGCATCTCGACCGTCTGGTTCGGCGGTCAGATCGCCAAGTCCTTCGACCTGATGCGCCCCGCCGCGGAGCCGCTCCTCGAAGGCATTTCGCTCAGAGTCGCCGAAGACTTCGAACAAGCCGCCCTCCTCGGCGCCGCGGAGTAATCATGCCCCCTCGGGCAGACTATCCGTCATTCCCTGCCACCATCTCTGTGATTCCGGGCTTGTCCCGGAATCTTTTTTTACTTAAATTTGCGCCATGAAAAGGATTATCATACTCTGCATGGCGGTCCTGGTCGGTCTGTCTGCAATGTTTGCTTGCAAGAAAGTTGATACGGAAGGGTCGAACCGCGTCCCTGTCGAAGGCGTTTCGCTTGACCAGAAAGAGGTGACGCTCGTGATCGGGGGCGAGTTGACGCTTCACGCGACGGTCACGCCGTCCAATGCGACCAAGAAGGATGTCTCGTGGTCGTCATCCGCTCCGGCTGTGGCAACGGTCGACGCCTCCGGCAAGGTATCGGCCAAAAGCATCGGCTCGGCGACGATTACCGTCAAGACCCAGAGCGGCAACCGTACCGACGAATGCAAGGTAACGGTGGTCAAGGAATCGGTTCCCGTGACGGGAGTCAGCCTGGGCCCGGATGATGTCGTGCTCAGCATTGGCGGAACCCAGCAGCTAACCGTCACCCTGAAGCCCTCCAATGCTACCAATCACAAAGTGACCTGGTCTTCCGACGCGGAAGATGTCGCCACGGTCAAGAACGGCCTGGTGACGGGAAAGGCCCGGGGAACGGCCCATATTACCGTCAAGACGGAGGACGGCGGATTTGAAGCATCCGTTCCGGTCCGGGTGGTCCAGCCTTACTCCGCGATTACCATTACCTCTCCGGATACGTCCGACAGCCATTATGACAGCGGGACCAAGAAATACACGTACCTGGTCGGAGAGACCTTCCAGCTGGTGGCTTCTGGAGTGCCTGCCGAGGCGGATGATGAGATCGTGTATGCCATCTATGGCTGGAGTAGCGACGGCTATAAAAAGTATTATGACATCGATGCTGCCGGCAAGGTGACGGCCATCGGCGCGCACACCGGCTGTACTGTTCAGGCATACGCCAAGTCCGATCGATACCACGTGTACGCTGAGTTTACATTCGACGTGGCTCCGAAAGTGTCGTCCTTTGAATTAAAGCCGGACGCGAGTGCCTGCGCCGTCAAAATCAACAACGGGTCGGCGCGGAATACGGGATGCATCGGTGTCGGTGCCACCCAGGTCTTCAATGTGACGGTAAATCCTTCGGATGCTCCCAAGGATCTCAGCATTCAGTCCCAGTCGGGGAGCGCCACCTTCTCGCTGGCCGACGGGAAGCTGACGGTCAAAGTGCCTTCCACGGCAACGGCCTCCACGAAGTCTTCGAAAAAGACGGCCAGCGTCGTCCTCAAGGGCGCGGGCGGGTATACGCAGACATTTTCGTTCCAAATTACGAAGTTTGATCCTTACCAGGTCAAGGAAGGCGACGTGATTGCAAAGGACGGGACGATCGGCGACGGCGGCTACCGGGGTAATCAGATCTTCGAAGATCCTGTCTACAAGGTCAGCAAGGTGAATTGCGTCATAGCCCACCTGGGAGACGAACATACGAAGGAAGATCCGTTATGGAATAACTACAAGCCGTCTCCGGCCCTTACCGATCAACTGGGCAAGGGACATCACGGAATCGCCATTCCGGTAAGTATCACCAAGCTTTACCGCAGCTCCGAGACGGGGGGTGAGTACTATTATACCGACAGCGGAAACGATAACTATATCGAGGATTCCGGCAATCTGCCTTCCTGGGTTAAGACGACGGACCGGAAGGCACTCCTGAGGAGTAATTCCCTGAAGCACAGCGCGTATATGAACACCTGCTGCCACGTCTACTGCAACGCCGGCAGGGGATCCAGCTATGAGATCCTCCCGTTCAATTTCTTCGTGGATGACACGACCAAGAAGCCCAGCAAGGATGCCGGTGAATCCAACAAGATGGAGACTTCCAGCTATGGGACGTTCTGTGACGCATATTCTTCGATCGACAACGGCTTCAATGCTTCCTCCTACTCCCAGGAGCCGACCAAGGGTACGCTGTTAAGTCCCTGGCTGCTGCCGACCATTGCGGATTTTGTCTCGGTCTTTACGAATATGAGCGCTTCGGATATTCCGGCCAACTTCAACGACTACAATAATTACGGCGTATCGCTCGTGGAAGACAAGATCGATATCCTCGAGCAGTCTGTTTATTACTATACAGGTGTCCGTCCGGATTATGACAATACGCCCTGGTGGCTGGCCAACGAGACGGGCCAGAACAAGTTTGTCCAGGGTAAGATTTCCGATGGCGGCGTGAAGGTCTGGATTTACAGGAACGTCCCGCACAAGGATAATGCCTGGAAGGCTTACGTCCTTCCGATCCGGTACTTCTAGTCTTCGCCCGATGCGAAAGCTGGCCGTCATAGTTCTGATGCTCCTTGCCGCAGTGCCTCTCCGGGCGCAACGCTTCGACAAGGAGCATCTCAGTTTGTATGCGGGCGGCCGTTACAGCCGGCTCCTGGACGGCCATGGGATGTATGACCGCCTGCTGGACAGCTATGATACGGGCGGTGCCGGAATTCTGCTGGGAATCCACGCCCACCCGTCCGACAGCTCCTGGTGGGCCAACGCTTTCAATTACCCGAACCTGGCCCTGGGCTTTTCCTGGAATCACGCCGGCGGACTCGCCTTCAAGAACGGCTCCCGGCTGGGCGACTTCTATAACCTCTTCGGACGGGCGCAGATTGACCTGGTCCGCGCCGGATGGTTCTCCTTCGGACCGGCCCTGGAGGTCGGTGTCGCTTATACGCCGCACCGTTTCCAGTACCTTTCCAACCCGGAGAACAAGTTTATCGGCAGCCGGGTGGAAGGAATGCTGGGAGGGGGAATGGAATTCAAGTTCATGCTTCACCCCCAGTGGCAGCTGTCGCTGGACGTGACGCTCTATCATCATTCCGACGGCATGACGCGGGTGCCGAACTGGGGCATCAACGAAGTGACGGCCGGAGCCGGTCTGCGGTATTTCCTCTCGCCTGTGCCGGACATGAGGCGGATCACGCTGGAGAAGCCGGCGTTCCCGAAGGGATTCCGCTTCAACGTCCGTACGGCCGTGGCCGTCCATGCCTGTGACACGGAACGGAAGGCTCAGGCGAAACGGGCCGAGGAGGGCGAAATTACCCTGACCGACAACCTGACCGTGCCGCCCCGGATCCGGGCGATTGTCGGCGCGGAGGCGATCTGGCGCTATTCGCGTATTTTCTCTACGGGGCTCGGCGTTGAGGGGATGTATGCCGCCAACCGCTATCGCGAGACGGACCTGATTCTCCGCGGGGAGACCGACCCGAAGGGGTACAGTCCTTTCTTCGTGTCGGTGTATCTGACGCAGGAATTCCACTATGACCGCCTGTCGCTCCATGTGCAGTTCGGTCTCTATGCCTTCAAGCGGACGGGGCTTACCGAGGATATCGGCCGCTGGTTCCAGCGGATCGGCCTTCGGTACCAGATCCCCCGCTGCGGCGGACTTTACGCCGGCTTCGACATGCGCGCCCACAATTTCGACCGTTCCTACTGTCTGGAGCCCAGCCTCGGCTACACTTTCTGATTTTTATGGAAAAGTTATTAAATTTGTAGACTGAAATTAAAGTTGACGATATGAGATCGGACATCATTGTAGTGGGCGGAGGAGCCGCCGGACTGATGGCGGCCATCGGCGCCGCTAAGACACTGGCCGCGACGGAGAACGGCGGCATTGTGACCGTTGTCGAAAAAATGCAGAAGCCCGGCCGCAAACTTATGGTGACCGGCAAAGGGCGCTGTAACTTCACCAATGTCAAGCCTTGGGAAGACTTCGCCGACCATATCCGCACCGATTCCTCATTCGTCAGCCCCGCCTGGCACAACCTCACACCCGAAGGCCTCATCGAATTCTTCCGGTCCAATGGCCTGGCCTCCGATGTGGAGCGCGGCGACCGCGCCTTCCCCAAATCCCGCTTCGCCGCCGATGTCGTCGACACGCTCGTCCGGACCTGTACGATGCTCGGGGTCAAGATCGTCCGCGGCTGTGAGATCAAAGAAATGAAAGTCGGTCCGCTCGGTTTCCGGCTGGAGGGCACGCTTACTACCGTGAAAGAATTCCGCCCGCGCCTCGACGAGAAAGGACGTCCTCAGGGGAAAGGCCACACAGAGACCACCGTAGAGGACATCACCGTGACGGGCAAGAAGCTGATCATCGCCACCGGCGGCCTGTCCTACCCCTGGACGGGATCGACGGGAGACGGCTACCGCTGGGCAGAGGGCTTCGGCCATACGGTGGATCCGGTATTCCCGGCCCTGACAGCCCTCGTGCCGGCCGGCTACAAAGTCAAGGGCGGCGTGCCCGACGCAAAGGCGACCCATCCGCTGCCGGCGCATTATCCTGCCCTAAAGGGACATATCGAAAAGGCTGTCCCCCTCGATGACCTCGGCGAACTCCTCAACGGCAACACCCTCGAGAACGTACGCATCACGACCTATATTGACGGGACAGAGGCACAGACCGAGTTCGGCGACATCGAATTCACCGACGGCGGACTCGAGGGCCCGCTCGGTTTCCAGGTCAGCCGCAAGGCGGTCAAGGCCCTGATGAACGGCTCCAAAGTCAGCGTCAGCATCGACCTGAAGCCTGCCGTAGAGCTTTCCAAACTCGACGAAGATGTGCATCAGCGCTGGGAAGAGGTCTTGCAGGATCCTCGCAGCAAGGGGGCGGCCTTCCAGTGGCTGTTCCGCATCATGCTTGGCAAGCTGATGCCGTGGAGCACTACGTTGCCCTTCCTCAAATGTAATCCGAAGGTCAGTGTCAACACCCTGGCCGCCACGCTCAAGGACTGGCGGATGGATATCGCGGGCTTTGTCGGCTTCGAGCGCAGTGTCGTAACGGCCGGCGGCGTTTCGACGGATGAGATTGTCGCAAAGACGCTGGAGTCCAAGAAGGTGCCCGGCCTGTATTTCGCAGGCGAAGTGATGGATATGGACTGTGATACCGGCGGCTACAACCTCCAGTCCGCCTTCTCTACCGGTTATCTCGCCGGTGAATCTGCCGCTAAAGCGCTATAACTCCGCTGCCGAGCATTTCGGTGCCGTCGTACCAGACCGCGAACTGGCCGGGGGTAATGCCCCGCTGGGGCGCGTCGAAGAGGATGTAGAGCCCCGTATCCCGCATGAGAAGCGTGGCGCCCTGGAGGGGCTGGCGGTAGCGGATGCGGAGACGGTAACGCCGGATTTCACCAGGGTGCATCACGAGGTCGGGCCGGATCCAGTGGATTTCATCAGGACGGATCCGTAAACACCTGCGCGAGAGCCCCTTATGGGCGTGTCCTTCGCCGACATAGATGATATTCGCGGGAATGTCGGTCGCAATGACGAAGACCGAATCCTTGTGCCCGCCGATGCCAAGGCCTTTCCGCTGGCCGATCGTATAGAACTGCGCGCCGTCGTGCCGTCCGACGATCTTCCCGAAGGGATTCTCTTTATAACGCGTTTTCTTGATGTGCTTCTTGCCGCTCCGGTAGACTTCCGTCTCGAAGCGGATGTCGTAGGGAACGGGTTCCGACAGGATCTCCAGCGTTTCGTCGGAGAGGACCGACAGGTCTTTCCAGGGCGAGGGGCCGAGCGGCTTTCCGTCGCTTGTCAGCACTTTCTCTTCGGGCGCATAGGGTGCCGTCAGGGGCATGGGGGCGTCCGCTGCCCATAACCCTTCCAGAATCTCTTTCTGCTCCCGGAACAGCGGTTGGGCTTCATAGTAGGCATCATAGACCTCCACGATATCGCCCTCTACACTCCGGAGCTTCTGCTTGAGGAAGGTCGGTAGATCGACCTTTCCGACGAAGCAGATGCCCTGCGAATCTTTTTTGTCGGCCGAGGGGAGTTCCGCTTCTGCGGCGATGCGCCGCACTTCCGCCTTGGTGAGGTCCCCGATGGGGAACAGCGCCCGGGCAAGCTGCTCCTGGCTGAGCTGCGAGAGGAAGTAACTCTGGTCTTTGTTGGGATCGGTCCCCTCGAAGATGCGGTATACGATGCTTCCCTCCGGAGCCGTCAGGGTCTCCTTCCGGCAATAATGGCCGGTTGCGACGAAATCGGCCCCGATGGAACGGGCCCTTTCGAGGAAGGCGTCAAACTTGATTTCCCGGTTGCAGAGCACATCCGGGTTGGGGGTCCGGCCGTGCGCGTATTCGTCGAACATATAATCTACGACGCGCTGGCGGTACTGTTTACTGAGGTCTGTGAAATAAAAGGGAATCCCGATCTTCCGGGCGACCAGCTCGGCCACGAACCGGTCTTCCTCCCACTCGCAGTCGCCGTGGAGCGTGGCGTCGGCATCGTGCCAGTTCTGCATGAACATGGCTACGACGTCGAATCCCTGCTGCTTGAGCAGGAGCGCCGCGACGCTGGAGTCCACGCCGCCCGAGAGTCCGACGCAGATCTTCATCGGCCGAGTTCCTCCCGGATTTTCTTTACCTTCCGGACAAATCCCCAGTCGGGGGAGTACTGCATCCAGATATAAAGGGCGATGACGGCCAGGCAGGGGATCAGGCTCCACCAGGAGTGCATCAGCCAGCAGATGGCTCCCATCACGATGAGCGAAAGCAGCAGGAGCGTGTAATGCAGCAGGCTGGTCGGCGCATTGCCTTCGCGGAAGGCGGCCGTAAAGGTGCCGTCTTCCACGCCCTTGTCGACGAGGACCGTGGCATAGCGGTGCCGCAGGCTGTTGGAGAAGGTATATGTCAAGAGATTGCCTTCCCGCGCGAGGCGCTTGCCGCCATGGCGGACCATCAGCAGTTCTACGGTGTCGAAGGCTTCTCCCTCCGACGAGGCCTTGAAGCCGGCCATACCGGCGTCCAACATCCAGATGGTTGCGGGGATCAGGGGTTTCTTTTCTTCCATGCCGCAAAGATACCACATTTTTTGTGTATTTTTGCAGCGATGAGACGTGAATGTGTGTTGCTTTTGGCGGTATGGCTCTCCGCCTGCACGGCGAAGCCCGGCGTTCCGTCCGGCCGGGAGGCGTCGTATTTCGATATTACCCCGGACGGGGCGGTCGTGACGGTGTCGCCTTATGACGGTTCGGCCGATACGCTCCGGCTTGCCGGCCCTGCCCGGAGCCTTGTCTGCATGTCGACATCCTACATCGGATTTCTGGAGGAAATCGGTGCGGAGGATGTCGTGACCGGTGTTTCCGGGAAGGATTTCGTGACCGACGCGACCGTCCGCGCGGCGGCGGAAGAGGTCGGTTACGAGGCGGCTCCGGACTATGAGCGGATCCTCTCCCTGCATCCGGACCTTGTCATCACCTATACGGTCTCCTCCGTTCTCCCGACTTATATCGTCAAGCTCCGCTCGCTGGGCGTCCGCGTGCTGATCCTCTATGAACATCTCGAGCCGGACCCGCTCGGAAAGGCCTCTTACGTCCGCCTCTTCGGGCAGCTGACCGGCCGGCGCGAAAAAGCCGACAGCGTCTTCGACGCCGTCCGTACGCGCTATGAGACCCTGGCGCTCCCGGAGGATATCCCGGACCGGAAGAAGGCCCTCCTGAATATTCCTTATGGAGACCAGTGGTATATCCCCGGCGCGGAGAATTACCTGACGAGGCTGGTCCATGATGCCGGCGGGGAAATCCTCGGCGCGGCGAAGGGGACGGGTCAGTCAACCACCGTCTCGGTCGAGAGGGCGTTCGCCCTTTCCCGGGAAGCGGATATCTGGCTGCACCCGGGGCTTTGCCGGACCAGGGCAGAACTCCGGGCCGTTCATCCGCTTTTCGGCGATTTCCCGGTCATTCAAAAGCCTGTTTATAACAACATCCTCCGCTACAGGAGCGGAGGAGGCAATGATTTCTGGGAGAGCGGTGCGATGCACCCGGAATGGATCCTGGAAGACCTCATCACCATCCTCCATCCGGATCTGTCCTCCGGCGCCCCGCTGCACTACTACCTCCCGGTAGAATAGGCTTTTAGAAAAGCCTGCCCTGGTATTTGCCCTGGAGGGCGCGGAGGGCTTCGTCGGTGGCGGGGGCTTTTTGAAGCTCGGCGTCACGCTTGCGCTGCTCCTCGCGGTACTGCGCTTTCAGGAGCGCAAACTGGCGCTTCGTGTCCAGCGTGAACTCACCCTTCTCGATCCAGTCAAAATATGAAGGATCCGCGGCATAGATATCCCGTGCCGTACGGCCCTTGTACTTGCCGAAACTGATGGTCGGCTCGCCGTCATCATTGGTGTACAGCCGTCCGGCGAAATCGATGTTGCGGGCCCGTCCGCTGATGCGGGACAGGGCCTCCACATCGTTCTTGAGCACCTCCTGCTGGAACTCATCCGGCTCGCTGTACCGGTCGAGCTGTGCCTTGAGGACCTCATAGGTGGCCAGCGTGTCGGCCTCGGCCGTATGGGCATTCTCGAAATCCTTGCCGCCGCAGTAGAAGCGGTACGCGGCCCGGAGGTTGCGGGGCTCCATATGGTGATAGATGCTCTGGACGTCGACCATCCGGCTGCTGTGCAGGTCGATCTTGTCGATGCAGGCGATCATTTCGGCCGCCTTGTCGTGGGACTTGGGGTCGTTCAGGCGGCTCTTGCTGTAGGCCCTTGCGCGTTCAATCTCCTCGGCGAGGAGCGGAAGGTCGAATTTGGCCGAGTTGAAGCCGGACAGATCGCTCCCTTCGAGCCAAGAGGCCACTTCGGGAAGGACCTCGATGAACTTCGGACAGTCCACGAGGTCTTCGTCCTTGACGCCGTTCACCTCCGATGCGCTCGGATTGATGGGGATGACGCAATGCTCCTGGTAGTTCCAGGGCTTGATCTTCCAGGTCTTGATGAGCGGCTTTTCTACACCGGGAAGCACCTTGACGAAGCTCAGTTCGATGATGCCGTCGGTGGCAATATTGAGGCCGGTGCTCTCTATGTCGAAGAAGAGCAACGGCCTTTCAAGATTCAGTTCCATAAAAATGTCGTTAAATGACGATCGGCATCAGGATGCCGCAGACCTTCTCGCTGTCGGCCTCTTCCTCGGAGGGGAGGATCAGGGCGGCGCGGCGCGGGTCCGCGAATTTCATGACGATCGTATTGCAGCCCATATTGCTGAGGATTTCCGTGAGGAAGTTGGATTTGAAGCCGATGGTGAGGTCGGTCCCGCTGTAGTCGCAGAGGACTTTCTCATAAGCGGCGAGCGCGAATCCGAGATCCTGGGCGGAGACTTCCAGCTGGCCTTCCTTGAGGTCGAACTTGATCTGGTTCGACGCTTTGTTGGCGCAGACGGCGACGCGGCGGACGGTGTTGAGCAGCAGGGCGCGGTCGATCTTGAGGACGTTGGCGTTGTTCTGCGGGATGACGTCGCGGTACTTGGGATACTTCCCGACCACGAGGCGGCAGACCATCATCGTCTCGCCGAAGGTGAAGACGACGCTCGAGGAGTCGAATGCAATCTCGACCTTTTCGATTTCCTTGCCGATGATTGAGCGGAGCACGGAGGCCGGGCGCTTGTGGAGGATGAAGGACGACTTCTCGGCGGCCTGCACGTCACCGGTCGTGTAGCAGATCAGCTTGTGGGAGTCCGAGGCGACCAGGGTGGTCGAAGCCGTGTCGATGTCGAAGAAGATACCGTTCATCGCGGGGCGGATCTCGTCGTCGGCCGTGGCGTAGACGGTGCCGGCGATGCCTTCCACGAGGCTCTGGGCCGGGAAGGTGACCTTGATGGCGTCGTCGCCCACACCCTTGATGGCAGGGTAGTCATCGGCCGGGAAGTAGGGGAGGGCGGAATTACCGCTCGCCCAGCTGCACTCGAACGAGCTGTCGCCGAGGGTCTTGATCTTCATCGGCTGGTCGGGCAGCTCCTTGAGGAGGTCGATGATGTGGCGGGCGGGGACGGCGATGCTGCCGCCTTCCTCCGTGGCGTCGGTCTTGATGACGGTCCGGAGGGTGAGTTCGCCGTCGGATGCGGTTACGGTCAGTTTGTCGTCCTTGAGGTCGAAGAGGAAGTTCTCGAGGATCGGAAGGGACGTTTTGCTCGGAATGGCCTTGGCGACATCGAGAAGCCCCTTGAGGAGTTCAGCACTGGATATGGTCAGTTTCATACTATTATGTAGGTTTGTTTCGTTCAAAATTTGTCCTAACTCACAAATGTAATAAAACTTTCCGGGATTTTTGGCATATATTTTGATTTTTTCTCTTGCGCATGATAAAAACCATGAAAAGCAAAGATAAAACAACGATATCATGAAAAATGTCATTACCGTACTGCTGTCGATTCTGCTCAGCGGAATCACGGCTTTTGGCGTGGTCAAAGCCAGCGACCGCATCTTCCCCCAACCCGAAAACGTCTCCGGAGGGACCGAAAACGTCGAATACCGGACTGTCAATCTGGCAGAATCCGATTATCCCGACTTCACCTATGCGGCGGAATCCGCCGTCAACGCCGTCGTCTATGTCGAGGTGACGGTCACCTCAAAACAGAGCGATTACATCAACCCGTTCTTCCAGTTCTTCTTCGGGGATGAGTTCTCCCAGCCCCAGCAGCGTCAGCAGAAGGGGAGCGGATCGGGCGTCATCATCCGCCCCGACGGCTATATCGTCACCAACAACCATGTCGTGCAGAATGCGACCGAGGTCAAGGTGACCCTCTACGATGACCGCAGCTTCGACGCCACCGTGGTCGGCACCGACCCGGTCACGGATGTCGCCATCCTCAAGGTGGATGCGACGGGCCTTCCGACCATCCCGTTCGGCGACAGCGACAAGCTCCGCCTCGGCGAATGGGTCATTGCCATCGGCAGCCCGCTGTCCTATAACCTCCGCTCGACGATCACCGCCGGCATCGTGAGTGCCAAGGGCCGCAGCATGCCCAATAATACCGGCGAGTTCAAGATCGAATCCTTCATCCAGACCGATGCGGCCGTGAATCCCGGCAATTCGGGCGGCGCCCTCGTCAACAAGAGCGGCGAACTGGTCGGCATCAATACGGCCATCATCTCCCAGACCGGTTCCTACAGCGGTTATTCCTTCGCCGTTCCGTCCAATATCGTCAAGAAGATTGCGGACGACCTGATCGATTACGGGTCGGTCAAGCGGGCGGTTCTCGGCATCACCATGTCGCCGGTCGACGACAAAATTGCCAAGGAATTGAAACTTTCTTCCCGTAGCGGCGTATATATTAACGAGGTTTCGAAAGGAAGCGCCGCAGACGCCGCCGGCCTCAAGAAGGGAGATGTGCTGATTTCCATCGACGGCGTGAAGACCCCGTCCATGGCTTCCGTCCAGGAGAAAATCAACAATTATCACCCCGGAGACACGGCGGAGGTTACGGTGATCCGCGACGGGAAGGCAAAGACCGTCAGAGTGACCTTCCTCGGCGCGGCGGCCGCCAACGGCACGGTTGACGAGGCAGGTACGGTAGCCTTCTACGGCGCACGGCTCAAGGACGGACGCGACGGCGTCGAGATCGTCTCGGTCGGCCCCGGCAAGATGCTGGACGCAGGCGCTGAGGCAGGTGTCATCATCAAGTCCGTCAACGATGAGCCCGTTTCGAAGACCAAGGACGTGATCTCCGTTGCCTCGAAGGCGAAGCGGACTGTATTTATCCAGGGCATCAAGCCCGACGGCAAGTACACCTGGTTCGGTTTCGGCAAGGAGTAAGGACAAGGTACTTACCAACAAATTTATAGATGAGACAATTAAAGATTACAAAGTCGATCACCAACCGCGAGAGCGCATCCCTGGACAAATACCTCCAGGAGATCGGACGCGAAGAGCTGGTGTCGCCGGAAGAAGAAGTGGAACTTGCCCAGCGGATCCGCAAGGGCGATCAGGAAGCGCTTGAGAAACTGACCAGGGCCAACCTCCGGTTTGTCGTGTCGGTTGCCAAACAATACCAGAACCAGGGACTCAGCCTCCCGGACCTGATCAACGAGGGGAACCTCGGCCTGATCAAGGCCGCCGAGAAATTCGACGAGACCCGCGGATTCAAGTTTATCTCCTACGCCGTGTGGTGGATCCGCCAGAGCATCCTGCAGGCGCTGGCCGAGCAGTCCCGCATCGTGCGGCTTCCGCTCAACCAGGTCGGCTCGCTCAACAAGATCAACAAGGCGCTCTCCAAGTTTGAGCAGGAGAATGAGCGCCAGCCCTCCAACGAGGAGCTGTCCGAGATGATCGATGTCCCGAAGGACAAGATTTCCGACACCCTCCGGGTTTCCGGCCGGCACGTGAGCGTCGACGCCCCGTTCGTCGAAGGCGAAGACAATTCTCTCCTCGACGTCCTCCCGAACGATGACTCCCCGAGTGCGGACAAAGGCCTTGTAAACGAAAGTCTCAACACCGAGATCGAGCGTGCGCTCTCGACCCTGAGCGACCGTGAGCGCGAGATCATCAAATCCTTCTTCGGCATCGGCTGCCAGGAGATGACGCTTGAGGAGATCGGCGAGCGCTTCGGACTGACCCGCGAGCGCGTACGCCAGATCAAGGAGAAGGCGATCCGCCGGCTCAAGAGCCCTTCCCGCAGCAAACTCCTAAAAGGATATCTCGGCTAGCGCGATGGAGCCGGTGAAATTCCTGGCTGCGAAGGCTTCAGAAGCCGTCAAGGCGCTCTACGGAGCCGAAGTGGATGCTTCGACGCTCCAGATTCAGCCGACACGCAAAGAGTTCGAAGGCGACTATACCCTGGTCGTCTTCCCTCTTTTACGTACATCCCGCAAAGGTCCCGCCGAGACGGGTGCCGACATCGGCGGCTGGCTCGGGGAGAATGTCCCCGAGGTGGCTTCCTGCAATGTCGTAAAGGGGTTCCTTAATATCGTTCTCTCGCCCGTTTTCTGGGGAGAGGTGCTCTCGGACATTGCCGCAGAGGCGGATTTCGGCCAGCTGCCGTCTACCGGCAAGACCGTGATGGTGGAATTCTCGTCCCCCAATACCAACAAGCCCCTGCATCTCGGCCACATCCGCAACAA
>CAMUZW010000053.1 GCA_947165305.1 uncultured Bacteroidales bacterium | reverse complement strand
AGATGGACGACGGCCGCTACACCAAGGTGGCCAACATCGTCGGCCAGGCGATGCAGTATCACCCGCACGGAGACGCATCCATCCTGGGCGCCCTCGTCACGATCGGCCAGAAGGGCCTGCTCGTAGACTGCCAGGGAAACTGGGGCAACATCCTCACCGGTGACGGCAACGCCGCCCCGCGTTACATCGAGGCCCGGCTTTCGAAATTCGCCAAGGAAGTGCTCTTCGACAAGAAAGTCACTCCCTGGATGACTTCCTACGACGGCCGCAACCAGGAGCCGACCGAGCTCCCCGTCCGCTTCCCGCTGCTGCTCGCCCAGGGCACCGAAGGCATCGCGGTCGGCATGGCATCGAAGATTCTCCCGCACAACTTCAACGAACTGCTCGACGCCTCCGTCGCCATCCTGAAGGGAAAGCCGTACGAAATCTATCCCGACTTCCCGACGGGCGGCCTCGCCGACTGCTCCAAGTACAACGCCGGCGCACGCGGCGGACAGGTCAAGGTCCGCGCCCGGATCGAGAAGGTCGACAAGAACACCGTCACCATCGTTGAGCTCCCCTACGGGAAAACTTCCCAGATGCTCATCGACTCGATCATCAAAGCCAAGGACAAAGGCAAGATCAAGATCAAGAAGATCGATGACATGACGACGGAGAAGGTCGAGATTATCATCCATCTCCCCAACGACGTCTCTCCCGACAAGACCATCGACGCCCTGTACGCCTTCACCGACTGCGAGACGACCATCAATCCCAACGCCTGCGTCATCAAGGACGACAAGCCGCAGTTCCTTTCGGTCAACGACATCCTCGAATACGACACCTTCCACACCCGGGACATCCTCCACCGCCAGCTGGAGATCAAGCTCGGCGAGTTGGAGGACGAATGGCACTACGATTCCCTGGAGCGGATCTTCTTCGAGAACCGCATCTACAAGGTCCTGGAACAGAACCAGATGAGTTGGGAAGAACAGCTGGACGACGTCTTCGCCCGGATGAAGGACTATGAGGATCTGCTGCACCGCGAGATCGTGATGGACGACATCCTCAAGCTGGTCGAGAAGCCGGTCCGGAAGATTTCCAAATTCGACACCAAGGCCCTCGACGAGAAGATCTACGCCATCGAGAAACAGATCGAGGAAGTCAAATACAACATCGAGCACATCACGGAGTACACCATCGACTGGTTTACATCCATCAAGAAGAAATACGGGAAGAACTTCCCCCGGCTCACAGAAATCACCTCCCTGGAGACCATCGCGGCCACCAAGGTCGTCAACAACAACGCCAAGCTCTACGCCAACCTCGCTGAGGGCTTCGTGGGCATCGGGCTCCGGAGCGGCGACAATCCGGAGTATATCTGTGACTGCTCCGACCTTTCAGAGATCATCGTCATCGGCAAGGACGGCCGCTACCGGATCACCAAGGTCACGGACAAGGCTTTCTTCGGGAAGGACCTCCTGTACGTGGGCGTCTTCAACCGCGGCGACGAGCGGACGATCTACAACGTGATCTACCGCGAAGGCAAGACCTCTGTCTACTATGCCAAGCGGTTCAACATCACATCGGTCACGCGCGACAAGGAATACGACATCACTACCGGCAAGCCCGGCAGCCAGATCGTCTGGTTTACGGTCAACCACAACGGAGAAGCGGAGGTCGTCAAGATCACCCTTCGCCCGAAGCCGAAACTCAAGAAGACCCAGCTCGAATACGACTTCTCCACCCTCGCCATCAAGGGCAAGGGCACGCGGGGCAACCTCGTCACCAAGAACGTCATCCAGCGCATTTCCATGCGCTCGAAAGGCGTCTCCACCATCGGCGGGAAGGATATCTGGTGGGATGCCGACATCCAGCGCCTCAACGAGGACGGACGGGGCATCCACCTCGGACAGTTCTCCGGCGAAGACAAAGTCCTGGCGGTCTTCAAGGACGGCACCTATTATACGACGTCCTACGACCTGCTGAACAAATACCAGGGCGAGGTCATCCTGATCGAGAAACTCGACGCCGGCAAGACCTTCACCGCCCTGTATTGGGACGGAAGCGTCAAAGCCTTCTATGTCAAGCGTTTCTCCTTCACGGAAAGCGACAATACCCCGGTCTCCTTCATCTCGGACGGCAAGGGTTCCTACCTGGTCGCGCTCAGCGGGGACAAGCATCCGAGGGTGCTCCTCACCTTCGGCGGCAAGTATGCGCACCGCGAAGCGGAAATTATCGACGCCGAAGAATTCATCGCCAGGAAAGGCATTGCCGCTAAAGGCAAGAAATGCCACCAGTACGACCTCAAGAAAGTGGAATTCACCGACCCGTGGCCCGATGAAGACCCGGCCCCGGAGGAGCCTGCACAGGATGCGGAAGTCCCCGACTACGAAGATGACGGCATCGATATCATCGAGGCCCCCGACGTCGAGCCGCTCGAGCAGGCGTCCCAGGCCAGCCGCCTGCTGGAAGAAGGCCAGCAGGATACGCCCGGAGACGACGACGAACCGATTGACCTGACACTGTTCTGATATGATATACACGATCGCGGGGTTTATGGGAAGCGGGAAGAGCACGCTGGGAAGACTGCTCTCCTCGCGGATGGAGGGCAGCTCTTTCATCGACCTCGACGACCACCTGGAACAGATGACCGGAAGGAAGATCCCCGATATCTTCCGCGAAGACGGGGAGAATGTCTTCCGGGGCCTGGAGACAGAAGCGTTGATAGACGCCGTGTCGTCTTATGAAGGCGGTACGATGTTCCTTTCCCTCGGCGGCGGTACGCTCCTCCGCCCCGGGAACCGGGAAATCATCCGGGCCGTGAGCCACTGCATCTACCTGAGGGGCACGGCCGGAACGCTGGCGAAGCACCTCGGAGACGGGTCGGGGCGTCCGGTCCTGCAGCAAGGATCCTCCCTGGAAGCGCTGCTGCAAAGCCGCATCCCCATCTATGAATCAGCCGCCCGCTATATCGTAGACATCGACGGCAAGACCCCGGAGATGCTCGCAGAAGAAATTGAAACACTATTAAAAGATTCTTAGTATCTTTGTAGATTAGTTATGGAACGGAAATGGATTCTTCAAAAACCTGCCGATCCCGAGAAGGTCAGCCGTCTCGGGACGGAGCTCGGTATCGACCCCGTCCTGGCAGGCCTCCTCGTCCAACGGGGCGTCGAGACGTTTGAAGAAGCCCGGAAATTCTTCCGTCCCAGCCTGGATGACCTGCACGACCCCTTCCTGATGAAGGACATGGAAAAAGCCGTGGAGCGTCTCCGCCAGGCTATCGTCGCCCGCGAGAGAATCCTCGTGTACGGCGACTACGACGTAGACGGCACCACCGCCGTCGCCCTGGTCTTCTCGTTCCTGCGTCCCCTGACGCCGGAAGTCGATTTCTACATTCCCGACCGGTATGACGAAGGTTACGGCGTGTCGGTAAAGGGCATCGACTGGGCGGCCGAAAACGGATTTTCCCTGATCATCACGCTCGACTGCGGCATCAAGGCCATCGAGAAGGTCGCCTATGCCAAGGAGAAGGGCATCGACATGATCATCTGTGACCACCACCTGCCCGAGAGCGGGCTGCCGCCGGCCGTGGCCGTCCTGGATCCCAAGCGGGAAGACTGCCATTATCCGTTCGACGACCTCTGCGGCTGCGGGGTGGGATTCAAGCTGGTGCAGGGATATTCGGCCCGGTACGACATCCCGTTCGAGAGGCTCGAACCGCTGCTCGACCTCCTGGTCGTCAGCATCGCCTCCGACCTCGTGACCATGGTCGACGAGAACCGCGTACTGTCGCACTACGGGCTCAAGCGGCTCAACGAGGCCCCCAGAAAGGGCCTCCTCGCGATGATCAATCTCGCCAAGCTCGAACAAGGGCACGTCACCATCGACGACATCGTCTTCAAAATCGGTCCCCGCATCAACGCGGCGGGACGTATGGAATCCGGCCGCCTGGCCGTCGAGCTCCTCACGGCCGAGGACGACACCACCGCCTATGCCATCGGCGAGCAGATCAACATCAACAACAACGACCGCAAGAACGTCGACCGGGAAATTACCCAGGAAGCCCTGGAGATGGTCGCGGGCGGCAATGCCCTCGTAAGCGGCAGCGCCACCATCGTCTACAATCCGCAGTGGAGCAAGGGCGTCGTCGGCATCGTCGCTTCCCGCCTGGTGGAAGCTTACTACAAACCCACGGTCGTGCTGACCAAATCCAACGGATTCATCACCGGATCGGCGCGGAGCATCCAGGGATTCGACCTGTACGAAGCCATCGACAGCTGCGCGGACATCCTTGAGAATTTCGGCGGACATGTCTACGCGGCCGGCCTGACGCTCAAGGAAGAGAACCTGCAGGAATTCTGCCGCCGGATGGACGCATTCATCTCCGAGAAGCTCGACCCGGAGAGCCTGGTCCCCATCGTGGAAATGGACTCCAGGCTGGACTTCGGGCAGATTACTCCAAAATTCTTCCGGATCCTCAAGCAGTTCCAACCGTTCGGACCGGGCAACAACAATCCCGTCTTCCTCACCGAAGACGTCTATGACGCCGGCAACGCGCGCAAGGTCGGGGCGGGCGGCGTCCACCTCAAGCTCGACCTGATGCAGGAGTCGCAGCCCTACCGGCAGATTGCGGCCATCGGCTTCAACATGGCCGAATTCTACGACCACATCAAGACGGGCAGCCCGATTGACGTGTGCTACTCCATCGTAGAGAATTTCTACCGCGGCAACTCCACGCTGCAGCTCCGGATCAAAGACATCAAAAAGCGTAACGATATTATCTGACAATGGCAAACATCCAACTCAACGAACAGGAACAGATCAGAAGGGAATCACTGGCAAAACTCCGGGAACTCGGGATCAATCCCTACCCGGCGCCCCTCTACCCGGTCAATGCGACCGCCGAAGAGATCAAGGCCGGATTCGACCCGGAGAAAGGCAACTTCCAGGAAGTATGCATCGCCGGACGGATGATGTCACGGCGGATCATGGGGGCGGCGTCCTTCATCGAACTGCTCGACACCACCGGCAAGATTCAGGTATATGTCAAACGCGACGAGATCTGCCCCGGCGAAGACAAGACGATGTACAATACCGTCTTCAAGAAACTCCTCGACATCGGCGACATCATCGGCATCAAGGGTTTCGCCTTCTTTACGCAGACCGGGACGCTCTCGGTGCACGCCAAGGAACTGACCGTGCTGTCGAAGTCGCTGCGGGTGCTGCCGATCGTCAAGACCGACGCCGACGGCACCGTCCACGACAGTTTCTCCGACCCGGAACTCCGCTACCGCCAGCGGTATGTCGACCTGATCGTCAACCCGGAAGTCAGGGATCCGTTCATCAAGCGCGCCATTATCATCAACACGATGCGCCAGTACTTCAATGAGGCGGGATGCCTCGAAGTGGAGACGCCTATCCTGCAGCCGATTCCGGGCGGGGCCACGGCCCGGCCGTTCATCACGCACCACAATACGCTGGATGTGGATATGTACCTCAGGATCGCAAGCGAGCTCTACCTGAAGCGCCTCATCGTAGGTGGGTTCCAGGGCGTATACGAATTCGCGAAATACTTCCGCAACGAGGGAATGGACCGCACGCACAATCCGGAATTCACCTGCATGGAGCTTTACGTGGCTTACAAGGACTATTTCTGGATGATGGAATTCACCGAGAAGATGCTGGAGAAAGTCGCTGTTGCGACCAACGGCACCTCCAAGGTTACCATCGGCGGCAATGAGATCGAATTCAAGGCTCCCTACCGGCGCCTCCGCATCCTCGACGCCATCAAGGAATATGCGGGCGTGGATGTCACGGGGATGGATGAAGACCAGCTCCGCGAAACCTGCAAGAAACTGCACGTTGAGACAGACCCGACGATGGGCAAGGGCAAGCTGATCGATGCCATCTTCGGCGAATATGCCGAGAAGAACCTCATCCAGCCGACCTTCATCACCGATTATCCGGTGGAAATGTCTCCGCTCACCAAGCGCTGCCGCTACGACGAAAGCCTCACCGAACGCTTCGAACTTTTCGTGAACGGAAAGGAGCTCGCGAACGCATACTCCGAGCTCAATGACCCTGTCGACCAGCTGGAACGCTTTGAGGAGCAGGCCGCCCTCAAATCGAAGGGAGACGACGAGGCGATGTACATCGATTACGACTTCGTCCGGGCCCTCGAGTACGGCATGCCGCCGACTTCCGGCATCGGCATCGGCATCGACCGCCTGACAATGTTCATGACCGGCGCCGAGACCATCCAGGACGTCCTCTTCTTCCCGATGATGCGGCCCGAAAAGTTTTAATGGAAACAATTACCTCCGCACAGAACCCGAAGATTAAAAATCTCCTGCTCCTGCAGGAGAAGTCAAGGGCGCGGCGGGAGCAGGGGCTTTTTGTCGTAGAAGGGCGCAGGGAACTTCAGCACTGCATCGAAGCCGGCTTCGAGATCGACACGCTGTTCGTCTGCGAGGACTCCGTCATTCCAGGCCTCAGCACCGTCATTCCAGGCCTTGTGCCTGGAATCTCCTCCCCGCGCATCATTTCCCTCCCCCGTCCTCTCTTCGAGAAGGTCACCTACCGGGGCGCCACGGAGGGGGTCGTCGCTGAAGTACGGATCAGGGAGCGGCGCCTGGAGGACCTCAACTTACCTGCAAATCCGCTGATTGTCGTCCTGGAGTCGGTCGAGAAGCCCGGCAACATCGGGGCAGTTCTGCGCAGCGCAGATGCGGCGGGTGCCGACGCCCTCATCGTCTGCGATCCGCTCACGGACCTGTACAACCCGAATCTGATCCGCGCCTCCCTCGGCGGAATCTTTTCGGTCCCGACCGTCGCCTGCGCTTCGGAAGAAGCCATTGCATTCCTGCAGCAGAGAGGCATTTCCATCCTGACGGCCCAGCTGCAGGATTCATCGCTCTATTATGACACCCCGATGACCGGCGGGACGGCCCTTGTGATGGGGACAGAATCGACCGGTCTCACGCAGCAATGGCGGGAAGCCGCCACGGCCCATATCCGGATTCCGATGCTGGGACAGCTGGATTCGCTGAACGTCAGCGTCAGCGCAGCCATCCTGCTTTTCGAAGCCGTCCGGCAAAGACAGCGCCTATGAAACGCTTCGGTATCATCGGCGACCCGGTCGCCCATTCGATGAGCCCCCGGCTCTTCACCGCCGCCTACCATGGCAGATATCCTTATGACCTGATCGAAGGCAGCGATTTCGAAGCCTCCTGGCAGCGCTTCCTCCGGGAATATGACGGAATCAATGTCACCGCACCCTTCAAGGAAAAAGCCTTCAATGCGGTAGACCGCCTTTCTCCGGAAGCGGAACGGATCGGAGCGGTTAATCTTGTCGTAAAAGCTCCTGACGGGACGACGACAGGTTACAATTCCGATTATGACGGTGTCGTGCTGGCCATTCGGGAAGCCATCCCCCGGCCCGGCGGAAAAGCCCTGGTGATCGGCTGCGGCGGCGCCGGCAAAGCCGCGGCCGCTGCCGCGCTCGACCTCGGTTATGACCTCACCCTCACGAACCGCGATACCGGCCGGGCCGAAAGGCTCGCCCGGTCCCTGTCCGTCACAGCCGGCGACATCAAGGTCATTCCGCCTGTCGGACTCACGGAGGCCCTGCCGTCGGCGGACCTCATCCTCTATACCGTGCCCGGCCCGCTCGACGGATTCCCGCCGGAAGCCATCGTATCCCTGCTTGGCGCCGCCGGCCGGCCCTGCTTCCTCCTCGAAGCCAATTACCGCGACCCTATTTTTGCCAAACCGGGCAGATATAGTTATATCAGCGGGCTGCGCTGGCTTCTCCACCAGGCGGCCGCAGGGTACGTCCGCTTCACAGGCGAGACGCCCGACACCGACGCCATCGCCCGCCAGCTCTGACCCTCCCCGCGCCTTTGCGCCCCCACCTTACCCGCCACTACCCAACCTGGCTGAGCACTTTGCGGCCGTTTCTTTCAAACAGATATTCACCGGCCACGCTTACCAGTGATAGAAGACATTATCAGCCATTTAAGCGTGGCGAGCAAGGACATTTCCCCCTCACCGGCCACTGTAATATACACCAGAGAGATATTAGCTTATAGTTGATGTGGCCGATGAATTTTCGGCAGGGACTTTCCCTTACGTAACCGGACAGGTTTTAGCCCAAACATATTATATTTGTATTCGCAAACCGATGTCGTTCTGCCAATCGACGCAGAGTGACAGCCGGCAGCCATAGCATAAACTGCTCAAACTATGAAAATCGATCCTTCTCTCCGCCAGAAGATCCGCTCCGATCTCGGCCTCGACCAACCCTTTGTCAAAGGACAGCACACCTCCGTAAAAAACTGTTGGCACTTCACGACGGACGGCAATGACGTAGATGTTATCTTCCGGAACGACACGGATTTCCGCTCCGGGATGAACCGGATCTACGTCGTCCTTCAGGATTTCGACATCTTCATCCTGGCTTTCTGCCTGATGGATACACATGTGCATTTCATCCTATATGGAGATTTTGACACCTGCAACCGGTTCGTACACGAGTATGTCCGACGGACCAGTATGTTTATTACCTCCCGATATCACAGTCTGCACGCACTGGAGAATGTGCAAGTCCATCACCAGGTCATTGACAACGATTTTTACCTCAAGACCGCCATCTGCTATACGATAAAGAATCCACCTGCAGGCGGAATCCGCTATATGGCTTATGACTATCCCTGGGGCAGCGGCTCCCTGTACTTCCGCAGAAGCGGGCACTGGAGTTCTGCAGGGTGGACATCACCGGAACCGCAAGACATCAAGTTGCTCGGAGAACTGAGCTCCAGGAAACGGCGGATTTTACTGGGCAGCAAGCATCCTGTCCCCGGTGACGTCCGGATGGTGGACGGCATTGTCTTCCCGGGAGAATACACGGCAACCGACATCGTGGAAGAACTGTTTAAGTCCTGCAAAGGATTCAACTACTTTCTGTGCGTCAGCAAAGAAACTGACGTCGAATCCAGAGGAGGCTTCATTTCACATCTATCGCTGCCCCTGCAGGAGATGCGGCAACACAAACAGGAACTGTGTCAGACACTCTTCGGGGAGAAGAACATCCGGCGGCTTGACACGGCACAGAGAGTCAGACTTGCAAAGGCACTGAGGGCGCGGTACAACAGTTCCGCCAAACAGATTGCCCGATTATGCGGCCTGGTCTATGACGAAGTACGGAATTTGCTGTAAAGCCGATATTTACCGGCCACGTCAAGCCTGCCTGCAACCAACCCAAACTTAGGACAGTGTGGCGAGCGGAGGCTTTTTCCCCTCACCGGCCACAAGCGCCACCCCTGGCCCGCCTGCAGCGCATCTTGCCGTGGCAGGTGAAATTCTGTTTGGTAATGTTAGCAGAAATCGCTATCTTGCGGGAAAATAAATACTAAGATTATGTCACTCAATAAAGTCATGCTTATCGGTAACGTCGGACAGGAACCTTCGATCCGTTACCTCGATCAGAATTCAGCACAGGGGGCCACCAAAGTCGCATCCTTTACCCTGGCCACCACGGAGCGGTACCGCGACCGCAGCGGTGAGGTCCGCGAAAACACCGAATGGCACAATATCGTCGCCTGGCGCAACAACGCCGACGTCGTAGAGCGCTTCGTGCACAAGGGAACGCAGCTCTACATCGAAGGCCGTCTCCGTACCCGTTCCTGGACCGACCAGACCGGCAACAAACGCTACACGACCGAAATCAACACCGACACCCTGCAGCTGCTGGGCCGCAGACCCGACGCCCAGGGCGAAGGCGCTCCTGCCGTTCAGCAGCCGCAGTACCCGCAGCAGAGCCAGCCGGCCCGTCAGCCCGCTTATCAACAGCCGCAGCAACCGGCATATCAGCAGCCGACCGCCCCGGCAGCACCCGCGGAGCCTGACGCCGTCGATATCATCAGCGACGACCTGCCGTTCTGATGATTCCGGCCGTCAGGAGCGGCGTCACGAATCACAATACTATTTCCCCGCCGCCCGGTCCAATCCGAGCTGCGGGTTTTTGTTGGAAACGAAGGCCAGCAGTAAAGCCGTTACAATCGAGAGAGATGCCAGCGCGACAAACATCAGCTCGGCATTCACCGGACCGGCATCGACCGAAGACACGTCGAAGATCTTGCCTGAAACGGTCTTGAACAGCATCAGGCCGAGGTTCTGCACCCAGTAGGTCAGGGCGAACGCCGTCCCGAGCGCCTTCTCTGGGACGATCTTCGGGAGCGACGGCCACAGGGCGGCGGGCACGAGCGAATAGCCGAATCCGAGCAGCGCCATCGCCAGATAGCCCCAGAACGGAACGCCCTGCGGGGCGAACGCCAGCAGCACATGGGCCGCCACGGCGAGGACAGAGCCGGCGATCATCCAGCGGGTCCCCTTCCCGAACTTGTCGACCAGCAGGCCGAAGAGCGGTGCGAAAATCACCGTCGAGAACGGCAGCGAAGCCACCATCCATCCGGCCGTCGAGGCCGAAATGTTGAACCTGGGCACCAGGATGGCTCCGCCGAATTTCTTAAAGGAAATGATGCTGCTGTAGAAGAACACGCAGAGCAGGGAAACCAGCAGGAAATTCCGGTTGGTCAGCACTTTCCAGACGTCGGAGAGATGGAATTCGTCTTCGGAGGAAGGTTCCGGATCAGAATGGTCCGCGGCAGCGGCCGTTGAAGCGGACAACGCAAGCCGGCGGGCATCGAACCGGGCATCCAGGGCCACGAACACGGCCCAGAGAACGCCCCCCAGCAGGAGCAGCATCAGGCCGGCAAAGGCCGGAGACGCCGTTTCGGCAAGTGAATAGACCTCCCCCGGCTTCTCGACGATAAGGCGGGGCGCTACGACCATTGCCGTCGCGCTTCCCAGCCTGGCAATCGACAGCTGGAGGCCCATTGCAAGGGCCATATTCCCTCCCTTGAACCACTTCGCGATCGAACGGTTGACCGCCGTACCGGCAATTTCGCTCCCGAGGCCGAAGAGCATGCAGCCCGTATATGCCACGGCCAGCGACTTTCCGGGCGCCGCGCCGCTGCGGAGCGCGCCGTAGACCATCGCCGCACCGCCGATCATCATTGCGACAAAGATGGATCCCGTTATCCGGACGCCCCATTTGTCAAGCAGGATTCCGCACAGGACCAGTCCGCCGAAGACGCATAGCGTCGAGTAACCGCCGGCATAGAAGCCGTAATCCGTCGAATTCCAGCCGAGTTCCAGCAGGGACGGGTCCTTGAAGATGAACGATACGGTCGAGAACATATCGTCGAAGAAATAGGACCCGAACATCGGGACGACGAGGCAGGCAAGAGCCACCCAGGGCAGCCACTTGCCGACAGAGCGTTGCTGGACGGTCATGGATTAAGCAGCCTTGATATTGGGTTCTTCCAGTCCGAGGTGCTTCTTGCGGTCGACGACCTTCAGCACCAGACCGAGCACAAGCGCGGCCACGCCGAGGCAGGCCAGCATCACGAGCGGAGCGGTATAGTTAAACTGCGTCGGGTCGGTGACGCCGGGATTGGTCTTGTCGAGTACCTTGCCGATCAGCAGCGGGAACAGCCAGAGACCGATATTCTGGATCCAGAAGATCAGCGCATACGCCGAGCCGATGACCTTGGCATCCACCAGCTTCGGCACCGACGGCCAGAGGGAAGCCGGCACCAGCGAGAAGCTGGAACCCAGCACGAGGATCGTCACATAAGCGATAATGGCGCCGCCGACGGCATTGCCCTTGAACAGCGGCAGGATGAACGCAAAGGTCAGGTGGCAGGCAATCAGCAGAATCGACCCCAGCACCAGCATCGAAGCTCCCTTGCCCTTATGGTCGAGATAATTCCCCAGAATCGGGGTGATCAGCACGGCCAGCAGCGGGAACACGGCGAAGATGGATTCGGCGCTCTGCCGCATATAGCCCATATAGCAATATACGATCAGCGATGCGATGGAAATGCCGAGGAAGATATACTTTTTGACCGCATCTTTCTGGAAATTGCTGATGAACCCGGCGGCGGCCACCACCAGCATGATCACATACTGGATAATTGTCACGCTGGATCCGGCCCAGAAGGTGCCTGCGGCCGGCTCCGTGAGCGTCAGGTTGCACTGGAGCATATTCACCGCATATTTCTGGAACGGGAAGATGGCGCTGTAATACAGTACGCACAGGAGGGCGACGATCCAGAACCCGCCATCGGAGAGAATCTTGCCGATATCCTTGATCCGGAACGGGTCGTCCTTCTCTTCGGCCTCGCCGGTCTGGGCGTCGAGTTTCTTATCCATGAAGAAATAGACGATGGTCATCATCAAGGCGATGCACATCAGCACGACGCCGAAGGCGACGCTGCGGGAGACATCGATATGTCCGCCAAGCTTTGCAAAGAACGGCGAGAAGATCATGCAGGTCGCGACACCGAGCCGCGCCAGGGCCATCTCAGAACCCATCGCAAGGGCCATCTCACGCCCCTTGAACCACTTCACGATCCCGCGGCTCACCGTGATGCCGGCCATCTCGCAGCCGCAGCCGAAAATCATGAAGCCGCAGGCCGCCACCTTCGCCGAGGCAGGCATTCCCTTATAGAACGGCGAGACGCCGAGTTCGTCGAAAAGCGGAATGTAATTGAGATGGTTCGTAAACCAGGCCTCCAGACCGGTCCCCATGAAGGATTCCGATACCGCGTACCACTTGATGCAGGCGCCGACAAGCATGACGGCCGCCGAGAGGACAGCCGTAAACCGCACGCCCATCTTGTCGAGGATGATGCCGGCGAAGATGAGGAAGAACACGAATACGTTGAGGAACACCTCCGATCCCTGCATCGTACCGAATGCCGTCGAATCCCACCCGCGGGTCTCCTGCATCAGATCTTTGATCGGAGACAGGATATCCATGAAAATATACGAGCAGAACATCGCCAGGGCGAGCAGCAGCAGGGCCGTCCACCGCAGCGCGGCGGAATCCCGCAAAGTCTTTTTGGTCACTTCAGACATAATATGAATAAATTTATATATTTCGACAAAACAGTTGGCTAAGTTAGTAAAAAAGAAGAAAAACACAAAAATTATTGCCGTTTGCAGAATAATGCAATTTGGGTTATCTTTGTAAGTTAAACACAAAGTGAATGTATCCGCTGCTGGAGAAAATAAACGGACCGGAAGATCTGAAGCGACTTTCGGAGAAAGAGTTGGAGCAGTTGTGCTCCGAGGTCCGCAATTATATGGTGGAATGCTGTGCGGTCAATCCGGGCCATCTCGGGGCGAGCCTCGGGGCGGTAGAAATCATCGTGGCGCTGCACAAGGTCTATGACACCCCTGTCGACAAGCTCGTCTTCGACGTAGGACACCAGGCTTACGCCCACAAGATCCTTACCGGGCGGCGGGAAGCCTTCCGGACCATGCGTTGCAGCGGCGGCATCAGCGGCTTCCCCTCGATGGCGGAGAGCCCGTACGACGCCTTCGGGGCCGGGCACTCCTCCACTTCCATCTCCGCGGCCCTGGGCCTGGCGGAAGCCGCCAAGATCAAGGGTACCGCCGAAAAGGTGGTCGCGGTCATCGGTGACGGCGCCCTCACCGGCGGACTCGCCTGGGAGGGGCTCAACAACGGCGGGAGCAGCAAGGCCGACCTGCTGATCATCCTCAATGACAACAACATCTCCATCGACAAAGGGCTGGGCGGCCTGCACAATTACCTGCTGAAGGTCACCACCAGCCCGGCTTACAACAAGGTCAAGCACCGGGTCTGGAACCTGCTGGGCGAAGGCCGGCTCCGGAACTGGATCCAGAAAAAGGTGGTGGACACCAAATCCAGCCTGGTCCGCGGATCCGGCGGCGCCCTCTTCGAGGCCCTGGAAGTCCGTTACCTCGGCCCGGTCGCCGGCAACGACCTCGATACCATGGTCTCCGTCCTGGAGAAGCTCCGCGACCTCAACGGCCCCCGCATCCTCCACTGCATCACCCGCAAGGGGAAAGGGTACGCACCCGCCGAGAACAACCCGGTCGCCTGGCATGCACCGGGCCGCTTCAACCCCGAGACCGGCGAACGCATCCTGTCCCGCTATCCGGCCGCCCGTTACCAGGACGTCTTCGGAGCCGTCCTGACCGAGCTGGCCCGGATGGACGGACGCGTCGTCGGCATCACCCCCGCCATGGCTTCCGGCAGCGGAATGACCGGCTTTGCCGAAGCCTTCCCGGACCGGTTCTTCGACGTCGGCATCGAGGAGGAGCATGCGGTCACCTTCTCGGCAGGCCTCGCCGCCGGCGGACTCCGCCCCTTCTGCAATATCTATTCTTCCTTCGCCCAAAGGGCCTACGACCAGATTATCCATGACGTCGCCCTGCAGAAGCTCCCCGTCGTGCTGTGCTTCGACCGGGCCGGCCTCGTCGGCGAAGACGGCGCCACGCACGGAGGAGCCTTCGACCTCCCGGCCTACCGCAGCATTCCGGGCGCCACCATCGCGGCCCCCAAGGATGAACGGGAGCTCAAAGACCTGATGTACAGTGCCCTCCACTGCGCGCAGGGCCCATATATAATAAGGTATCCGCGCGGGTGCGGAGAAGGCGTTCCATGGCAAGATGAGCCGTTCAGGGATATCCCTGCCGGAGAAGGCGAATGCATCCGGGAAGGAGAAGAGATCGCCATCCTGACCCTCGGCCCCTTCGCGGGGAAAGCCGTCGAAGCCGCGCTCCTCTGCAAGGAGATGCATGGCTTCACGCCCGCCGTCTACAACATGCGCTTCCTCAAGCCTGTCGACGGGCGCATCCTCGGCGAGGTCGGCCGGAAGTTCCGCAAGGTGATCACCGTAGAGGACGGGACGGTCCTCGGCGGCCTCTTCAGCGCCGTTTCGGAGTATTTCGCTCCGCAGGATGCAGACATCACGGTCGAGGGGATCGGAATCCCGGACCGCTTCGTCCCGCACGCGTCCCAGGCACAGCAGCGCGCCTCCTGCGGACTTGACGCGGAAGGCATCTTCGGGAAGATCGAAGAAATGATAAAAAAATAGTCGCAAAGTCTTGGAAAATCAGAAAATAATATCTATCTTTGCAGTCCCTTTTGAGAAAGGGGGCTGTTTGACATAACGCCGATGTAGCTCAGTTGGCCAGAGCACGTGATTTGTAATCTCGGGGTCGTGGGTTCGAAT